>JACRJY010000137.1 GCA_016235585.1 Verrucomicrobiota bacterium
GACGGGCATGTGCTGGAGGGCGATGGCGCACTGGAAAAAGCGGCGGCTCCGCAGCCCGCTGTGCAGGATGAAATGGCCTTCGAGCAGCGCGCCCGTGTCGCGCAGGATTTTCAGAACTTCCGTGTCCGTCATGGCCGCGAATTATCACGAGCCGCGCGCGCCTGACAACCTTTTAAGCGCGGGAAAAAGGACTGGCCCGCGCGGCCCCGCCAGCCCAATCATCCGCGCGTGCCGAAGTGGCTGAAAATGATCGTCGCCCTCCTGCTGCTGCCCGCCTGCGCGGGCGCGGGGCTGGCGCTGCTCAAGGTCGTGCGCGTCTGCGGCGGCGCGGTGGACACCTGGGTGCCGATGCTCGCGGGCGCGGCGTGCTGGGGCGTGGTCTTCTGGCTGCTGCCCCGGCCGATGTGGATTTACGTGGTCGGCCATGAGCTGACGCACGCGGTCTGGACATGGATCTTCGGCGGCTCGGTCAAACGGTTCAAGGCGGGCGCGGCGGGCGGCCACGTGGTGGTGACGAAGAACAATTTCCTCATCGCGCTCGCGCCGTATTTCTTCCCCATCTACGTCTTCCTCGTTGTGCTGTTTTTTGGCGTCGGGCACCTGATCTGGGACTGGAAAAGCTACCTCGTCCTGTTTCACTTCCTCGTGGGCGCGGCGTATTCGTTTCACGTCACGCTCACGGGGCACATCCTCCAGACACGGCAGAGCGACATCACCTCGCAGGGCTATCTCTTTTCCGCCGTGGTGATTTTTCTTGGCAACGTCCTGCTGCTGATGCTGGGCATCCCGCTCATCACGGCGAAGCTCGACCTGCTCACCGCGCTGGGCTGGTGGCTCGAAGGCACCGGCGACGTGCTGCACCGGCTGGTGCGGCTGTTTTGAGCGATACAGGCAGCGGCAAAGAGTGCCGCCGGCAAAGCCCCGAGATGCTCCGCGGACCGCTTGCTTTGCGCCGCAGGGAGGCTTAAGCTGGCCGCGCTGTGAAACAACCGTTCATCAACGTCGAGGAAAAGATTGACCGTTTTGTCGGTCGTCGCACGAAGACGCCGGACGCACTGGCGATGGCGGGCAGCACGAAGGCCGATGCCATCGCGTGGCAGAAAGCGTTCGGCGGCATCCCGCGCGGTGTGTATCGTTTCAAAACCCATGAAGAGGCAGACGAATGGTTATGGCGGATGATGACCCGTCCCAAGAGCTAGAGTCGCGCGAGCCGACGCTCGAAGATTTGCGGGACTTGTGCCGCGAATTGAACCGGCGCGGCGCGAAATACGTGGTGGTGGGCGGGTTTGCCATGCGCGCCGCCAACTACAACCGCCGGACGATGGACGTGGATTTGATCGTGGCCGCCGACCTGGAAAACGAGGCGAAAGTCTTCTCCGCGCTCTCCACCCTGCCTGACAACGCGGTGCGCGAACTCCAGCCCGGCGAACTGCAACTATACAATGTCATCCGCGTCGGCGATGAAATCCTCGTCGATCTGATGCGCTCGGCGGGCGGAATTGATTACGCGGAGGCCGCCAAGGAGGTGGTGGTGCGCGAGCTCGACGGCGTGCCCGTTCCCTTCGCCTCGCCGCGCCTGCTCTGGCGGATGAAGGCCGTCACACACCGCGCGAAGGACGCGGGCGACCTCGTTTTCCTCCGCCAGTGGTTTGCGGTGCGTGGCGAGGAGCTGCCGCCAGTTTGAGGTTTTCTTTCCCTCCCGGAAAATTTGCCGTGGCGCGCGTCGCGGACTTGTGATTTCTTCAAGCCATGCAAAATCCAATCATCGTTGCCCTCGACGTTCCCAAAATGGAAACCGCCCTCGCACTGGCGCGGCAGCTCGCGCCCGTCGTCGGCGCGTTCAAGATCGGCAGCGAGCTGTTCACCGCCGCCGGGCCCGAAGTGGTGCGCCGCCTCCGCGCGACGGGCGCGGCGGTGTTCCTCGACTTGAAGTTCCACGACATCCCCAACACCGTCGCCGGCGCGGTGGCCGCCGCCGTCGAACTCGACGTGCAGATGCTCACCATCCACACCAGCGGCGGCGAGGAGATGATGAAGGCCGCCGAGGCCGCCGCGCAAACCGCGGCGAGGAAACTCAACCGCCCGCCGCCGCTCGTGCTGGGCGTGACCGTGCTCACGAGCCTGGACAGCAATGAACTGAACCTGCTGGGCGTGACCGGCAACGTGGGCCGGCAGGTGGAACGGCTCGCCGCGCTGGCTTCGCAGAGCGGCCTGCGCGGGCTGGTGTGCTCGGCGCTGGAAATCGCCGATCTGCGGCAGACCGTTCCTCACTCAATGCAGCTCATCACGCCGGGCATCCGCCCCGCTGGCACGGAGGTGGACGATCAGAAGCGGACACTGACGCCGAAGGAGGCGATGGAGGCGGGCGCGAACTGGCTGGTCATCGGCCGCCCGATTTACGCGGCAAAGAACCCGCGCACGGCGGCGGAAAAAATTCTGGAATCGCTGCGCTGACCGTTTTCGCGCGCCCGCGGCTACTCGGCGAGGACGGACTTGATCATCGCAGTGAGCACCTTCGGCTGAAACGGCTTGCTCAAGAACTGGTCGGGCTTGACCGGATAGTAGCGCATGATCTCGTTGCCGAAGTTGCCGCTGAAAAGAATGGTCTTCAGGCCGGGGTTGGCTTTCTTGGCCTGCTCAATCAGCTCCATGCCGTTGAGCGAGGGCATCACGAAATCCGTGAGCAGCAGATCCGGCTGCCGGGATTTTTGCAGCGCCGCCAGCGCCAGGGTGGGGTCGCGGAACACCTCGACCTGAAAGCCCTCCATTTCAAGGATCGCCTTGACGACCTCGCCGATCATCGGCTCGTCATCCACGACGAGAATGGCCGGGGCCTTTTTTTCCGGCGGCTTCGGGCTTTTTTTGATTTTGCTCATGGCAGCCTGTGACGGTGGAATGCTTACCAGAGTTGCGGCGGGGTGCAAGCGTTCTTATGGCCGGCCGGGCGCGCGGCCGGGACATTGCGGCGCTACGGCGGGGAATTGGCGGCGGCGGAGCTAATCCATCCATTCGCCCGATAGACAAACCACCCGGCCCGCTCGTGCAGATACCAGCCGAGGGTTTGGAATCCGCCGAGCGAGGGAACAACGCTGAACTCGATGCCGTCATACGGTGTGCCGAGCCGCTGGAAGTCGCACGCCACCGGGACAACTTCGAGGCCCGCCGTCCGAAACACCGCCGCCGCGCGCCTCATGTGAAACGCCGTGGTGACAAGGTGGATTTTTTTCCAGCCCTTCTCCTTCGCCACGGCGGCGGTCTTCACGGCTTCGTCGTGCGTGTTGCCGGAGCCGTCGAGAATCACGACGGGCGCGCCAGGGAGGTTCCAGTTCGCGAGCCACTTCGCGAGCGCGTGCGCCTCGTTCTTGAACTCGCCGTCCATCTGGATGCCGCGCCCGCCGAGGACGAGCGCGCCCGCCTTTTTCAACCGCAGCAGTTCCAACGCGGTGAGCACGCGGTCCGCCGCGCCGTTCACGTTGAAACCCATCGGGTCATATCTCGAATACTCGAACGATCCGCCCAGCAGCACCACGGCGTCGGCGGGCGGGACGTTGCTGATGCTGTCGCGCAGGTAGGGTTTCTCCAAAGTGGTGAGCAGATACACCGGCACGCGGCTCCCGGCGAGCGACATCAGCAGGGCGATGCCGAGCGCGGCCCCGCCGGTGATCCACTGGCGGCGCTTGAGCAGCCCCGCCGCCAGGATCACCAGCAGCAGCCAGAGAAACCCCAGCGGATGGGCCAGCGGCGCGAAGAATTTGGCGAGGCCGTAGAGCATTCGGTGAGTTCCCGGCCGTGGGCGGTGAACGCCTATTCCCTCTCCCCGTGGATTTTGATCATCTCGGCCTTCGCCACGGTGTCATCGAGCACCATGGCCTTGAAGTCCCACTTCGTGCGCCCGGCGATGTTCGCGTTCTGGTCGGAGATTTTGCCGAGCGACTTGCCAGCCTTGTCGAACAGCTCGAACTCCACCTTCACGGAGAAGTATTGCGCCTTCACGTGGTTCGTCAGCGTGCCGGTCACATAGATGAGCTTGCTGCCTTTGTCCTTGGCGCGCTCGATCTGGTATTTGAGCACCTGCAAGTCCGGCCCGTCGTGCGGCACTTCCGGCTCCTCCTTGGGCGGCGGCGGCTTCATTGCCTCGGTGGTTTTGGGCGCGGCGGCCACGGAAACCGGCTTCTTGGCGACGGTCTTCACCGGCTTGGGCCGGTTCTTCCAGCTTTGATAAAACCAGCCGCCACCGGCGAGCACCACGAGCAGCCCGACCAGAAACGCCACCTGCGGCATCTTGGACTCTTTCGTCGTCACCGGCTCGTCCCACTGCGCCGGCGCTGGCTTCATTTTCACCTTCGGCTCCGCCGCAGCGACGGCGGGCGCAGGCGCGGGCGCGGGCGCGACGAGTGACAATGGCTTGCCGCAGTGCGGACAATCAATCGTCTGCCCGGCGGCCTCGGCGGGAAACTCGATGTTGCCGCCGCACTGCCGACAGGTGATTTTCAGAAATTTTTCTTCGCTCATTCAATGGATGCTTGGACGCGCCGTGGCGCGGCGTCATTGGAACGGCCTTTAATGCCGGAAATGCCGCACTCCCGTCAAGACCATCGCCAGCCCGCGCGCATCCGCCGCCGCGATCACCTCGGCGTCACGCATCGAGCCGCCCGGCTGGATCGCCGCCGTCGCCCCCGCCTCGGCGGCGGCGATCAGCCCGTCGGGGAACGGGAAGAACGCGTCGCTGCACACCACGCTGCCCTTGAGCGGCAACCCCGCCTCGCCCGCCTTCCACACCGCGATGCGGCTGCTGTCCACGCGGCTCATCTGCCCCGCACCCACGCCGAGCGTGCGGTCGGCGGCGCTGTAGAGGATGGCGTTGCTCTTGAGATGCTTCACCACGCGCCAGCCAAAAAGCATCGCGCGCAGCTCCGCTTCCGTCGGCGCACGTTTCGTGACCACTTTCAAATCGCCGGGCGCGGCGGTCTTCAAATCGCGGTCCTGCAGCAGATACGACTCCGCGCCGACGCTCCGCACGTCCCACGGCGCGGCGGTGAACGGATTCTTGAGCACCTGGAGCAGGCGCAGATTCTTCTTCTTCTGCAACAGCGCCAGCGCGTCCGGCGCAAATTCCGGCGCGACGATGACCTCGCTGAAAATCTCCGCGATGGCCTCGGCGCACGCGAGATCGAGCGGCGCGTTCACCGCGATGATGCCGCCGAACGGCGCCTGCTTGTCCGTCGCGAACGCCTTGTCCCACGCCTCGCGCAACGTCGCGCCCTGGCCGACGCCGCACGGATTCGTGTGCTTGAGGATGGCAAGCGTCGGCGCGTCGCCGCTGAATTCCGAAACCAAATTCGCCGCCGCCGTCAGGTCGAGAATGTTGTTGTAGGAAAGTTCCTTGCCGTGGAGTTGTTTGAAGTAGTCGTGGAACTTCCCGTAAAGCGCCGCGCGCAGGTGCGGGTTTTCGCCATACCGCAGCGTCTGCGCAATCGGCGCGGAGAGGGAAAGTAGTGGGACAGGCATCTTGCCTGTCTCGTTGTCATTCGAACTTGTGGTGGCCTCACTGGACAGGCTGGAAGCCTGTCCCACTCCCACTTTGAATTCCTTCTCCAGATGCGCCGCGATGGCCGCGTCGTAGGCCGCCGTGCGCGCGAAGACTTTCGCCGCGAGCTTGCGGCGCAGTTCCAGTGTCGTGCCGCCGGTGGCGGTGATTTGCTTCGCCACGTCGGAGTAGTCGCACGGGTCCACCACCACCGTCACGCTCTCGTGGTTCTTCGACGCGCTGCGGAGCATCGAGGGGCCGCCGATGTCAATGTTCTCAATCGCGTCGTGCAGCGAGACGCCCGGCTTCGCCACCGTCGCCTCGAACGGGTAAAGGTTCACCACCACGAGGTCAATCGGTTTGATGCCGTGCGCCTGCACCGTGCTCTCGTGCGCCGCATTGCCGCGCAGATAGAGCAGGCCGCCGTGGACTTTCGGATGCAGCGTCTTCACCCGGCCGTCGAGCATTTCGGGGAAGCCCGTGTAGTCGCTCAAGTCCTGCACTTTCAGCCCGGCCTCGCGCAGCGTTTTGGCCGTGCCGCCGGTGGAGATGAGTTCGATGCCCGTCTGGGCGAGAATCTGGGCGAAGGCCACGAGGCCGGTCTTGTCGGAAACGGAAAGGAGCGCGCGTTGAATCTTTGCCATAAAGCGGCGATAAAATCCCCCGGCACCGCGCCCGGCGTCAACCGGCAAATCCAGCCAACTGCCAGCCATTTGAAAACGTCCGTTGAACCACGGAGACCCAACGACACGGAGAATTCTGAGCGTGTCAGATAGTTTGTTCCCACTTCTATGACCCGCACACAAACTATCTGACACGCTCCGGTGGAGGGCCACCGCAGTCCACGACGCTCGCGCGCTGGTCGAGCGCACCCCGCAACCGCGTAGCGTCTTGGACTGCGCCAGCCGTCGGGCGCATCCGGGCATTGCCCCTTGACACCGGCTCCATAGTTGGGCTGCAACGGTTCCTCCCAAAACCTCAAACGAAAGGAAATGGATGAATCCGGAACAGGCGCGCCCCCGATCCCTGCGGGAAATCGAATCGGAAGTGGAAGCCGAGGGGCGCGAATGGACGCGCCAACGACTCCAACAACGTCTGCAGGAAGAAGCCGACCGCCCCGGCGAAGTTTTTCCCCCTCAGCGGCCGGCGGCTGGTGCGGCGGCGCGTCCGCCCGATGCACCTGCGCACCGGCGCGGGCGTGATCGAGCTTCAGGTGCTCCACGGCCAGGATCCGGCGGATAAACACTGGGGCTGTCCGGTGCGCGAGCACTGGGGTCTGGCCGGCCATCAACAGTTGAGTCTGGCCTTGGAAGACAAGCTGGCCTACACGCTCACCGCCACGGCGTCCTATGAGGAAGCCGCCGCCCTGGCGCAGAAGTGGGGAAGCCCCGTGACCGACTCCACGCTCCATGCCCTGGCGCAACGGCTGGGATCCCGCGCCGAAGCCCGCATCCGGAAACAACTGGAAAGGCCCGCGCGCGAACGGCAACCCGAACGCGCGCCCACGAAACTGGGGGTGCTGATGTTGGACGGCTGGCAGGTGCGCCAACGCGGGCCGGGCTGGGGGAAGAAGAAAACCAAGCAAACCCGCGTGGAATGGCACGAATGGAAGACCGGCGTGTATTACCGAAACGAGCACGCCGGCCACACGGCGGGCGGGCGCGGCGTGCTGGCCGAGAAGATCGTGATCGGCTGGCAAGGCGACCCACTGGAGTTTGGGCGGCGTCTGCACTGGCAAGCCCAGCGCGAAGGGCTGGGGCGTGCCCGCGCCCGCCTGGTGGTCGCCGCCGGCGCGCCCTGGATCTGGAACTTGGCGCACGACCGCTGGGCCGGGGCGGGCGAAGTGTTGGACTTCTATCACGCCAGCCAGCACCTCTGGGACGTGGGCCGGGCGTTGCACGGTGACGACGAGGCCGCGACCGCACAGTGGGTCGCCCCGCGCCGCCACCAGCTGCGCCACGGAAAAGAGCGGCAAGTGCTGGCCGAACTGGCCCGGCTGAAGGGGCCGCGCGGCGCGGCGGGCGCGGTGGTGAAGCGGGAACAGAACTATTTTGCCACGCCCGCCCGGCGTGTGAACTATCGGGCCATTCATCGGCGCGGCTGGCCGATCGGCTCCGGCCCAGTCGAGTCGGCGTGCCGGCAAAGACAATGCCGCTTCAAACGGCCCGGACAATTTTGGACAGCCAAAGGCATGCGCCACCTCAGTGCCTTGACCGAAGCCCGCCACAACCACCACTGGGAGGAACTCTGGCAGGCGAACTAATCGGGGGCAGTGCCCGGATGCGCCGGTCGAAGCTTGTTGTCCAGAGTCAGGCTTGCTCCCCGGCGGGCCTTCTGGCACACTCGGCGCGTTCCAAAATTGCACCTGAACTTTATGAAAACAAACCGCTCCCTCTCCCGCCGTCGGTTTCTCGGCGCTTCCGCCCTCGCCGCGTCCGCCGCGCCGTTCATTCTCCCGTCGCGCGTCTGGGCCGCGCCGGTGAAAGCCAGCAACCGCATCACGCTCGGCTTCATCGGCATGGGCAAGCAGAGCAGGGGACTGCTTGGCGGATTCCTGAAAAGCGCGGAGACGCAGGTTCTCGCCGTGTGCGACGTGGACACCACGCGCCGCGAGGCCGCGCGCAAGACGGTGGAGGATTATTACGCGAAGAACCCCGGCGCGAAGGGCTACAAGGGCTGCGCGGCCTACAATGATTTCCGCCAGTTGCTCGCACGCAAGGACATTGACGCCGTGGTCATCGCCACGCCAGATCACTGGCACGCGCTCATCAGCATCGCCGCGTGCGTGGCGGGCAAGGACATCTACTGCGAGAAGCCGCTCTGCCAGTCCATCCATGAGGCGCGGGCGATGGTGCGCGCGGTGCGGAGCCGGGGGCGCATCTTCCAGACCGGCTCGATGCAGCGCTCGTCGCGCGAATTCCGCGTGGCGTGCGAGCTGGTCCGCAACGGCGTCATCGGCGCGGTGCAGACCGTTCACGCCGGCGTCGCCGGCCCGCCGGTGGATTGTGATTTGCCGGAGGAGGCGATGGAGCCGGGCCTTGACTGGAATCTCTGGCTCGGCCCCGCGCCGACGCGCCCCTACAACTCGGTGTTGAGTCCGCGCGGCCTGCACGATCATTTTCCCGCGTGGCGCAAATACCGCGAATACGGCGGCGGCGGCGTGACCGACTGGGGCGCGCACCACTTCGACATCGCGCAATGGGGCCTCGGCATGGATCAGAGCGGCCCCGTGGAAATCATCCCGCCCAAGGACTACGCCAAGGCCGAGAACGGCGCGCGCTTCCGCTACGCGAGCGGCGTGGAGATGACCCACGTCAGCGAGAACGGCGTGACCTTCACCGGCACGGCGGGGAAAGTTTTCGTGAACCGCGGCAAGTTCTCGCTCACGTTGAACGGCGTGCAAAAAGCGAAGTTCACCGACAACAAGACGGACAAGCCCGCGCTCGCCGCGCAGCTCGACGCGGTGGAAAGGGAGTTTCTCGCCAACCCGCTCCTCCGGCTCTACCAGAGCACCGATCACAAGGCGGACTTTCTGGCGTGCATCCGCAGCCGCCAGCGGCCCATCACCGACGTGGAAGTGGGCGCGCGCAGCGTCACCGTCTGCCATCTCGCCAACCTCGCGTATCGCCACGGGCGCAAGCTGCTGTGGAACCCCATCGAGGAAACGTTCATCGCCAACACCGGCGACGCGAAGTGGCTGGACGTGAAATATCACGGGCCGTGGAAGCTGTAGCGCAGACTGGCAGTCTGCCGTGTCGCGGATTGGCAATCCGCCGCCGGTGATTGGCAACCGCGCCCCGCCGACTGCCAGTCGGCGACACAGCAGGCTGCCAGCCTGCGCTACGCGGGTTTTGCGCGGCGCGAGTTTCGGAGAAAGAGAATGCAACTGGCCGGGTTTGAAAACGCTCAATCCATGATGACACACCCTGTTGAAGTCAAACGGGCCGCGCGCAAACTGCCGCTGGTCTGCGCCGCGATTATTTTCACCGCTTCGCTGTCCGCCAAGGACACGCCCGCGCCGCCGGAGTTCGGCGCGGTGCGCGAGTTCATCCAGCAGGGCATCGCGTCCAATCGCGCGCCGTCCGTCGCCGTGGCGGTCATCCGCAACGACCGCGTCGTGTGGGCCGAGGGCTTCGGCTTCGCCGACATCGAGACGAAGCAGCCCGCGACCTCGGACAGCGTGTATCTGCTTGCGTCCGTGTCCAAGCCCATCGCCGCCACCGGGCTGATGCTGCTGGTGGATCAGGGTAAAATCGCGCTCGACCGTCCGGCGAATGACTACCTGCCGCGCGCGAAGTTCACCGCCCGCGCGGGCCGCGCCGAGGACATCACGGTGCGCCGCCTGCTCAACCACACCGCCGGCCTGCCCGTCCACGCGAATTTTTTCCGCGACGGCTTCACCGCGCCGCCGCGCGACGAGACCATCCGCCGCTACGGCTTCGCGCACACGCCGCCGGGCACGCGCTGGGAGTATTGCAACCTCGCCTTCGGCGTCATTGACTATCTCACCGAACTCGCGGCGAAGAAACCGTGGGGCAAATTCATGGAGGAAAAACTCTACGACCCGCTCGGCATGAAGCACACCTCCGACCGCGTCCGCCGCAGCGTGTCGCGCGACGCGACCACGCAATACCGCTACGACGTGGCCGGGCGCTTCGTGCGCGTGCCGCCCTACGGCTTCGACCACGACGGCGCGTCCGCCGTGTGGAGCAGCGCGAACGACCTCGCGCGCTTTTTGCAACTGCACCTCAACGACGGCGTGCTCGACGGCAAACGTTTCTTCAAGCCCGGCACGCTGCGCGCGATGCAGACGTTCTCCGCCGCGCGCTCGCCGGACAGCCCGGAGCGCGGCTACGGCCTCGGCTTTTTCACCGAGCCGTATTTCGGCCACCGCACCTTCGGCCACAGCGGCGGGATGCCCGGCGTGTCCACCTTCATCCGCGCGTTTCCCGACGACCGCGCAGGTTTTGTCGTGCTGCTCAACGCCAGTTCCTACGGCGCGGCCAACGCCGCCGGGTTCCGCGACGAAATCTACCGGGGCATCACCCGCGTGCTGCTGCCTGGCGCGAAGGAGGACGAACCGGCGAAACCGGCGCGGACGCTCCCGCCCGCGAAGCCCGACGCCTTCGCTGGCAGGTGGCGCGGAATCATGGCGCACTTCGACGGCGACATCCCGCTCGCGGTCGAGGTCGCGGCGGACGGGAAGGTGCTGGTGAATTTCGGCGCGCAGCCGGCGGTGGAGTTGGGCCGCGTGTCGTTTCGCGGCGGCCAGCTCACCGGCCAGATGGAAGGCGTGCTCAACACGCAGCCCAGCCATCACGGCGCGGTCAACCTCGAATTCCGCCTGCGCCCGGTGGAGGGCGCGCTCACGGGCCTCTGCGTGGCCGAGGCGGAAGGCTACTTCGCGCTCTCGCACTGGGTGAAGCTGGAGCGGGTGAAGTAGGAACCTATGAAATCACTACTCACAACTTGCGTTTTTGCTTTCACTCTCATTCTAAATCCCTCGCCCGGGCTGGCTCAAAGCACTGCGGTTGATTACAACAATCGCGGCGTTGCCAAGCAAACCAAAGGTGATCTGGAGGGAGCCGTGGCCGACTACAACCGCGCGCTTGAGCTGAATCCGAAACACGCTGATGCCTACAGCAACCGCGGCGCTGCCAAGCAAGCCAAAGGTGATCTGGAGGGAGCCGTGGCCGACTTCACCCGCGCGCTTGAGCTGAATCCGAAACACGCGAATGCCTACTACGGTCGCGGCAATGCCAAGCAAGCCAAAGGTGATCTGGACGGAGCCATGGCCGACTTCACCCGCGCTCTCAAACTGGATCCGAAAAACGCGGAAGTCTACAACAACCGCGGCGAGGCCAAGAGCGCCAAAGGCGATCTGGACGGAGCCATGGCCGACTACAACCGCGCGATTGAACTAAATCCGAAAGGCGCGATTGTCTACAGCAACCGCGGCATTGCCAAGAGAGCCAAAGGCGATCTGGAGGGAGCCATGGCCGACTACAACCGCGCGCTCGAACTGAATCCGAAAGACGCGGATGCCTACTACAATCGCGGCAATGCCAAGCTAGTCAAAGGTGATCTGGAGGGAGCCACGGCCGACTACACCCGCGCGCTCGAACTGAATCCGAAAGACGCGAATGCCTACTGCAATCGCGGCGAGGCCAAGAGAGTCAAAGGCGATCTGGACGGAGCCATGGCTGACTCCAACCGCGCGCTCGAACTGAATCCGAAATACGCGGATGCCTACAACACCCGCGGCGAGGCCAAGAGAGCCAGAGGCGATCTGGACGGAGCCATGGTTGACTTCACCCGCGCGCTCGAACTGAATCCGAAATACGCTTTTGCCTACAAAAACCGCGGCGTTACCAAGAAAATCAAAGGTGATTTGGAGGGAGCTGTTGCCGACCTCACCCGTGCGCTCGAACTGAATCCGAAACACACTTATGCCTACATCACCCGCGGCAATGTCTGGTTTCTAAGCCGGAACTGGACGGAGGCTTTGCAGGATTTCCGACGGTCCTGTGAACTGCTAGAAGGCAAACAGGAACAGGATTACCTGCGGCTGTTTATTTGGTTGATTTGCGCCCGTCTCGGCGAAACCGACGCCGCGAGCAAAGAACTCACTGCGTGTCTGGACAAACGCTGGAACGCAGCGCCGGGCGACTGGGTCTCGAAGCTGGCCGGGCATCTTCTTGGCACCATCAGCGAGGATGACCTGTTCTCTGCGGCGGCCTCACGTGACGCCGACAAGGAACGCGGTCAACGCTGCGAAGCATGGTTCTATGCGGGGATGAAGAAGCTCTTGTCGGGCGACAAAAAGTCCGCCGCCGAATATTTCCGCAAATGTCTGGCCACGGAAATGAAAGGCTTTACGGAATACCAGTTCGCCGAAGCGGAACTGAAAGCGTTGAGCCAGTGAAAGGCCTTTGTTGTGGCATGTCCGTATCCGCAATGAACCAAGCACCGTCCCAGCGCGCTTGACCGCTAGAATTCTTCAAGTTGCGTCCGGCGAGCCGTCGTTCTTTCGTTTGTAGAAAAAGTAAATCGGCGCGCCGAGCAGCACGAGCGCCGCGCCGAGCGCGCAGTTGATGAGGGCCGGTTTGCCCGCCGCCACCGCCGCGCGGTAGCCGGTGAGGTCGTTGTAAATCGTCATCGCCAGGAACACCGTGGCGAACAGCACGAACACCGCCGGCACCACCGGGTAGCCCGGCACGCGGTAGGGGCGCGGCGCGTCCGGCTCCTTGCGCCGCAGCACGAACACGCCATACGCGCCCGCCGCGTAGAATATCCAGCTCACGAAAATGAGCGTGTCGGTCAGCGTGTCGAAGGTGCCGCTGAACACCAGCACCACGCTCCACGCGCCCTGCACCACGAGCGACGCCGCCGGGGTGTGGAAGCGCGGATGCACCCGCCCCAGCATCGCCGGGAAGACGTTGCGCCGCGCCATCGCGAAGTAGATGCGCGCGCTGGCGAGCACGGTGGCGTTGCACGCGCTGAAGGTCGAGGTCATCACCACCACGGCAATCCACGCGCCGCCGCCGTGGAAGAATTTTTCCGCCACGTCCGCCGCGACGAGTTTGGACTTCGCCATCACGTCCACCGGCAACACGTAGGCGTAGGCGAGGTTCATCAGCAGGTAAATCGCCGTGACGAGGAACATCCCCAGCACGGTGGCGCGCGGGATGTTGCGCTGCGGTTCCTTCACCTCACCGGCGATGTAGGTGATTTTGCTCCAGCCGTCGTAGGCCCAGAACGCGCCTTGCAGCGCGGCGGCGATGGCGAGCACGAGCGCGAGGCCGTCCTTGTGAATCACCGCGCTGGGCGTGGTGAGGTGCGCGGGGCTCGCGCCCGACGGCACGAACACCGCCGCGAGCACGAGGGCGAGCATCCCGGCGAGCTTGGCGACGGTGAAGAGGTTCTGCACCGCGCCGCCGAAGCGCACGCCGAGGTAGTTGATGGCGGTGAGCGCGACGATGACGGACGCGGCGAGGCATTTCACGCCGAGTTCCTTGAGCGGTGCGATGTCGCCGATGAAGGGGAGGTGCAGGGAAAAGTTCGCCGCCGCGCCGGTAAGTTCCGGGAGCGGCAGGAGCTTCCCGAAATACTCCGCGAACACATACGCCAGCGCCGCGATGCTACCGGTCTGGATGACGGCGAACACTGCCCAGCCATACATAAAGGCGACGAACGGCCCATACATCCGCTCGTAGAAGACATACTGGCCGCCGGTCTCGGTGATGAAGCTGGAAATCTCGGCGTTGGTGAGCGCGCCAAAGAGCGTGATGACGCCCGCGAGCACCCACACGCCGAGCAGCAGCGTCGGCGAGCCGAGCTGTTCCGCCATCACGCCGGGCTTGCGGAAAATGCCGGAGCCAATCACGCCGCCGACCACGAGCATCGTCGTGGTGAACAGGCCGAGCGCGGGCAGCAGGCCGGCGGCGGCGGGCGTGCCAGTGGTGGCTTGGCGGGAAAAATCGTGGCTCATGTCGGGAACGGTGGAGAGCGTAGCCGGGCGGTTTTTCCGATGCAAGCATACCGGCGTCGGCGACCATTGGAACCATCGGTGGCTGCGGGCGCGGATTGATGGAGCAGCGCAGGTTGTCAATCTGCCGTGTCGCCGGTTGGCAACCGGCCGCCGCCGCGAAGAGTTGGGGCCGCTGGTCTTTGCGGGAGCCTTGCCGACTGCCAGTCGGCGAAACAGCAGGATGCCATCCTGCGCTACGGCGTCGGAACAGGCGGGTTCCGTCCGCGCCGCGCGGCCAACCTGCGAACAGGCGGCCTTCTGATTTTCCCGCGGCGAGGGGAATCGCCTGAACATCGAAACAATTTTCCCGGTCACCCGCTGGGTTTGAAATCCCATCGGGAACCGGCGCAAGTTCCTGCTTCCCTTTTCCCCGGCGATTTTTATTGTTGGCCGCCTTGTTTGGAAGGCTGAACTCAACCCGAACCATCAACCGAAATCATTATGGCCGCTGACACCTCCGTCGTAAAAGCCGTCGAAGCCCCGCCGCTCGCGCCGCTCAACTTGCAATCCCGGCTCGCGCCCACGCCCGCGTCCGCGCCGAAGTATTCCGTGAAAGTGAAAAATGCCGCCGGCGCGGAAGTCATCCTCGCCGACCCGCGCGCCACGCGCGCGCTTGTCGCGCTCATGGATGTCCACGCGGTGGTCGGCGGCGCGGCGTGCCACTGGGGCGGCCCGGCGGCGTTCGCGGAGATGAACGCGGCCATTCACGGCCTCATGTTCGCCACGCAGGGCAGGCAATGGCACGAGGCGTTCAACTACATCAACGACGCCGGCCACGCGGAGAACGGCGTGTATGCGTTGCGTGCGCTTTACGGTTTCGACGGCATGACGTTCGACACGCTGAAGGGTTTTCGCAGCATCGCCAGCAAGCTCACCGGCCACGGGGAATCGCATTTGAATCCCGAAGGCGTGCTGATGAGCAACGGCCCGCTCGGCTCGTCGCTGCCGCAGGCGCAAGGTCTCGCCATCGGCGACAAGGTGGCGAAGCGCGACCGCGTCACGATTTGCGTCGTCAGCGACGGCGCGAGCATGGAAGGCGAGGCGAAGGAGGCGTTCGCGGCAATCCCCGGACTCGCCGCGAAAGATCGCGTGAATCCGTTCGTGCTTCTGATCTCCGACAACGACACGAAGCTCTCCGGTCGCATCACGAAAGATTCGTTCTCCATGCAGCCGTCGTTCGCCGCAATGCCCGCGCTCGGCTGGAATGTCATTGCCGTTCCGAACGGAAACAATTTGCCGGAAGTTTATCTCGCGATTGAAAAAGCCATCGCGGCAGCAAAGGCGAATCCGAGGCAGCCCGTCTGCATCCTCGCGAAAACGGTGAAGGGCTACGGCATCAAGGCGACGGAAGAAAATTCCGCCGGCGGCCACGGCTTCCCGCTCGCCAACGGCGAGAAGATCGTGGACTGGATGACGGAGTTGTTCAAAGGCGACACCGTGCCCGCCGAAGTGATGGCGTGGGCGCAGTCGCTCCGCACGGATTGGGAAAAGAAGGAAGCCGCGAAGAAAGCCAAGGTCGATGCGGCTGCCGCCGCCGGCACGCCCGCGCCCGCGAAACCGAAGACGGACAAAGTCCAGGCCGGGCTCGCGAAGGCCGCCGTGCGCGCCGCGACGGAAGGCCTGCCGGTGTATTCCATCTCGGCGGACGTGCAAGGCTCGACCGGCATCAGCCTGTTCCAGAAAAGTTTTCCCGACCGCTTCATCGAAGTCGGCATCGCCGAGTCGAACATGATCAGCGTCGGCGCGGGGATGTCGAAGGCGGGCTTTATTCCCATCGTGGACACGTTCGGGCAGTTTGGCGTGACGAAGGGCAACCTGCCATTAACGATGGCCGCGCTCTCGCAGTCGCCCGTCATCGCGATGTTTTCGCACGTGGGTTTTCAAGATGCCGCCGACGGCGCATCGCATCAGGCCACGACTTACTTCGCGACGACGAGCGCGATTCCGCATACGGTTGTCATCGCACCGAGCTGTGCGGACGAGGCGGAGTCGCTGATGTATCAGGCGATCACACAATTCGCCGCCGACCGCGCGGCGGGCAAGGATGGCAACAGCTACCTGTTCTTCGTCGGGCGTGAAAATTATCCGCTGACGTGGATCGAAGGCGCGAAATATCCGTGGGGCAAGGCGCAGGTGCTTTCCACCGGCGACGACGTGGTGCTCATCGGCTGCGGCGTGCTGGTGAACAAGGCGATTGAAGCCGGCAAACTGCTCGCGGCGAAAGGCGTGAAGGCCACCGTCATCAGCAACCCGTTCGTGAACCGCGTGGACATCGAGAGCATCGGCGCGGCGGTGAAGACGTGCGGCGGCAAAGTCGTCACCATCGAGGATCATCAGATCATCGGCGGCATGGGCGCGCAGGTTTCGCACGCGCTCTCGAACGCGGGCATCGCGCACACGATCAGGACGCTGGGCATTGACGACGAGTTCGGCCAGAGCGCCTACATGGCGGAGGAACTTTACGTGCAGCACGGCCTCACCGGGCCGAAGATGGCGGAGGCGGCGCTGGCATTGCTGGGAAAATGATTTGAACCGGAGGCAACGGGGGGACGGAGATGCAAAACCTCCCCTCGGTTTCCTCCGTTTGCTCCGGTTAAAAACCGCAGGCGGCTTGCGCGCAAATCCCGGCTTGAATTTTTCCCGGCGACCGCTAGCGTGGCGGCATGAAAAGAGCCATTGCCCGTTCCCTCGCGGCGTTGACCGCCAGCGTGCTGCTCCTCGGCGGCGCGACTTTCTCCACCTCGGCCCAGTCTGTCGAACAGTTGACCGCCGCCGCCAAAAAGAACGACCTCAAGGCGGCGACGCAGCTCGGCCTGATGTATATGCAGGGCAAGGGCGTGTCGCAGGATTTCAAGGAGGGCGTGAAGTGGCTCCGGGCCGGCGCGAAATCCGACGCGCAGGCGCAGCTCGCGCTGGGCTTCGCCTACGCGCTCGGCGAGGGCGCGTCCAGCAAGCCCGATCCGAAGCAGGCGTTTGACTGGTTCAAGAAGGCGGCGGATCAGGGCGTCGTCGAGGCGCAGTTCAAGGTCGCCTTCTGCTACGACAAGGGGCTGGGCGTGAAGAAAGACGAGGCGGCGGCAGCAAGCTGGTATCAGAAGGTCGCCGATCAAGGCTCCGCCGAGGCGCAGGAGATTCTCGGCGCGATGTATTACCAGGGGCGCGGCGTGGCCCAGGACTACGCGGCGGCGATCAAGTGGTATGGCAAGGCGGCGGATCAGGGCGTCACCGAGGCCCAATATCGCCTCGGCGTCTGCTACAGCCTCGGCCAGGGCGTGCCGAAGGATTTCGTCGAGGCCTACAAGTGGGTTACGCTCGCCAGCAACAGCGGGCGCAAGGACATCTCGCAATACCGGGAGAAGATGCCGTCCTACAATCGCATGACGCCCGACCAGGTCACCGAGGGCGAGAAGCGCGCGAAGACGTTTGCGCTGAAGCGCTGAAGTTTTTACCAGCCCGCGTTCAAATCCTCGCTGTTCTCCGGGCGGCCCACGGGCCACAAAACATTCTTCACCGGTTCGAGGATTTTTTGCACTTCGCGAATCAACTCCCAATCCACCGGCTCGTCAATCCACTTCAACATCTTCGCCATGTTGTCCGGGTTCGCCGTGCCGGGCACGGTCGTGGCGATGTCGGGATTCTGGATGCAGAACTGCAGCGCCAGCTTCGCGATGTCCACGCCGCGCGCGTCGCAAAACTCCACCGCCCGGCGGCACGCGTCCTTCAACCCCGGCGGCGCGTGATGCCACGCCGGCAGCGGCTGGCGCGTGAGCAGCCGCTCGCTGAACGGCGACGCGCTCATGATGCCGACGCCCTTCGCCTTGAGATACGGGAGGAGACCGAGCAGCGACGTGTTGTTCAGCGAGTAGTGGCAGTAGCTCAACATACAGTCGAGCGGCGCGCGGTCGAGGGTGGCGCGGAAAATTTTCAGCGGAAAACCCGTGACGCCGATGAAGCGGATTTTCCCCTGCTCGCGCGCCTTGTGCAGCGCGGGCAGCGCCTCGTTCACCACCTGGTTCAAATCGCCGAACTCGATGTCGTGGCACTGCATGATGTCAATGTGCTCCACGCCCAGGCGCTGCAAACTCTCGTCCACGCTGCGAAGGATGCCGTCGTGGGAGAAATCAAACCTGTCCACGTCGTGGCGCCCGCACTTGGTGCCGAGGATGAAACGGTCGCGGCGGATTTCCTTGAAGGCCCGGCCCAGGACGTTCTCCGACAGCGTGCGCCCGTAGAACGGCGACGTGTCAATGAAGTTCACGCCGCCGTCGAGCGCGACGTGCAGCGAGCGGATGCCCGCCGCCTCGTCGGTCAGGTTGCCGTATTCGTTGCCGAGCGAGGCCGCGCCGTAGCTGATGAGGGCGAGGTTTAGTCCCGTGTTGCCCAGCGCGCGGTAGTGCATGGCAGATCTGGCACCGATTACGCGAGGATGTCCTTCACGATATGCCCATGCACATCGGTCAGGCGGAAGTCGCGGCCGGCATGGCGGTAGGTGAGCCGCTCGTGGTCGAGGCCGAGCAGGTGCAGGATGGTCGCGTGGAAGTCGTGCGCGTGGACGAGATTCTCCGCCACGTCGTAGCCGTAGTCGTCCGACTGGCCGTAGGCCTGGCCGCCACGCACGCCGGCCCCCGCGAGCCAGGAACTGAAGACGCTGTTGTGATGGCTGCGGCCGGTCGGCCCGTCCGTGTGCGGCGTGCGGCCAAACTCCGTGGTCCAGACCACGAGCGTGTCGTCGAGCAGGCCGCGGCCCTTCAGGTCGGTGAGCAGGCCGGCGATGGCCTGGTCCACGTTCTTGGCCTTGGGGCGGTGGTCTTCCATCTTGCCGTGCGAGTCCCAGTTGTTCGAGGAACCGGAGTCAATCAACTCGATGAAGCGCACGCCGCGCTCGGCCAACCGTCGCGCGACGAGGCATTGCCACGCGAAGCCCTTCGTGCTGCCGCGCTCCAGTCCGTAGAGCGCGAGCGTGGCGTTGGATTCCTTCGACAGGTCGAGCACCTCGGGCATCGCGCTTTGCATCCCGAATGCGGTCTCGAAGGCGCGCATCCGCCCGGTGAGCAGCGAGTCGTTCGGGCGCTCCTTCAAGTGCAGGCCGTTCATTTTGGCGAGCAGTTCCATTTCGCCCGCCTGGATTTCCTCGCTGGGCGCGCGGCGGCGGAGGTCGCGGATGGGTTCGTCGCCCGGCTGCACGCGGATGCCCTGGTGCGCGGCGGGGAGGAAATCCGAGTCCCACGACTGTGTGCCGGCGTAAGGCAGATACGGCGCGAGCACGACGAAGGACGGCAGGCTCTGGTTCTCCGTGCCGAGGCCGTAGCTCACCCATGAGCCGATGCTCGGACGCTTGAACGTCCACGAGCCGGTGTGGATGCCGGTGGTCGCCTGGAAATGCTCGAAGTGCTCGGCCTTGAGCGAGCGGATGACGCACAGGTCGTCCGCGTGCTGCGCGAGGTGCGGGAACAGCTCGCTGATTTCCGTGCCGCACTGGCCGTGGCGCGCGAACTTGAACTGCGGGCCGAGCAGCGTGCGTCCGTTGTGCTTCTTGCCCGCGTCGGCGGCGAGCTTGGGCTTGTAGTCGAACGACTCCAGGTGCGACACGCCGCCGCTCATGTAGAGGAAGATGACGCGCTTGGCCTTCGCGGGATAAAGCGACAGGCGCGGGGCAATCGGGTTCGCGGACGAACGCGCCGCGTCCGCCGCGAGCAGTTCCGACACGATGCCGGGCATGACCAGCGAGCCGCCCACGAGCGAGCGAATCGCGGCGCGGCGGTTGAATTGAGCGGGGCGTGTCATGGCTGGTTAATCCACAAACACAAACTCGTTCCCGCTCATCAGCGTGCGGAGGTAGCTGGCCCACGCGGCTTGCTCGCGCTTTGCCTCCGGGATGTTGGCGGCGGCGAGCTTGGCGGGCATCGCGGCCAGATAGTCTTTTGCGAAGCGGAGTTCCTCCGGCTTTGGCGGACGACCGAGCGCAAGCTGGGAGGCCAGAGTGAGCCGGGTTTCGCTCGTCTTCCCACCGGCCAGCACGCGCGCGGCGAAGGCGTCACCCGCTTCGTGCGTGAACTTGTTGTTCAGGAGGAAGAGCGCCTGCATCGGGGTGGTGCTCACAGTGCGCTGGCCCACGGGCATATTGCAGTCCGCGCCGTCGAACACGCCGAGCATCGGCTGCTGGCGGATGCGCTGCTGCATGAGATACACACTGCGCCGGCGCGTCTCGAAGTCGCCGATGAACGGGTTGTGCTGCGTGTAGCGCCACTCGGCCTCCGGCTTGAACGGATGCGGCCCGTCCGGCGTGCGGTCGAGCAGTCCGCTCATCGCGAGCATTGCGTCGCGCGTCTCCTCGGCGGTGAGGCGGCGGCGGTTGAAGTGGGAGATGAGCTTGTTGTCTGGGTCGTGCTCCGTGCCGGATCCGGAAGCAAGCTGGTAAACACGGCTCAGCACAATCTGCTTGTGCAGCGCCTTCACCGACCAGCCGCTGCGGACGAATTCGTCCGCCAGCCAGTCAAGCAGTCCCGGGTGCGTGGGTTTCTCGCCCCGGACGCCGAAGTCGTTCGGCGTGCGGATCAAGCCCGCGCCGAAGTGGTGCTGCCAGATGCGGTTCACCATCACGCGGGCGGTGAGCGGGTTCTTGGGCGAGGCAATCCAGTCGGCCAGTTCGCGGCGGCCGCTGCCCTTTTCCGCTGCGGATAATTTCTGTCCGCCGAGCACGGCGAGGAAGCCGCGCGGGACTTCGGAGCCCAGCTTGGCGGGGTCGCCCTTGAGCTGGATGCGCGCGTTCTCCGGCTTGCCCTCGCTGACGGCGTAGGCGGTTTCGTAGGGCGGGCGGTTGGTGAGCAGCGCGTCGCGCTCACGCTGGAGCTTCTTAAAGGCGGCGTCCACGGCGTTCTTCTCCTTGCCGGTGTCGAGGGTGATTTTGTGCGCGTATAGGCGGTCCATCTCGGCGTCCATCATGGCGATTTTTTCTTCGTAGGCTTTGGCCACGCGCGCGTGCTCCTCCGGCGCGAGCAGCGCGGTCAGGTCGCGGCGATGGCGCTGGATTTCCGTGCCCGGAAACGCGTAGCGCGTGCTCTGGAAGATGCCGTAGAGGCCGTAGTAATCGCCGACCGACAGCGGGTCGAACTTGTGATCGTGGCAGCGCGCGCAGCTCACGCTCAGGCCGAGGAACGTCTTGCCGACGTTGTCCACCGTGTCGTCGAGCGTGAGGTGAAACTCCTCGGCCACGGACGAGAAGCGGCGTGAGAGTGGCAGGTAGCCGGTGGCGATGATCTGTTCGCGGCGCTGCGCCTCGGACGTGGCGGGAAGCAGGTCGCCCGCGAGCTGCTCGCGCAGGAACTGGTCGTAGGGCTTGTCGCGGTTGAACGACTCGATGACGTAGTTGCGGTAGCGCCAGGCGTCCGGGATGGGCACGTCGGAGTTGCAGCCGGAGGTGTCCGCGTAACGCACCACGTCCAGCCAGTGCCGGCCCCAGCGCTCGCCATAATGCGGGGAGGCGAGCAGGCGGTCAGCGGCCTTGGCGATGGCGGATTGGCGATTGCCGATCGAAGAACACTCGCGGACGAACGCCTCGGCCTCCTCCGGTGTCGGCGGCAGGCCGGTGAGGTCGAAGGTCAGCCGGCGAATCAAGGTGCGCGGGTCGGCGTCGGGTGCGGGCTTGAGCTTATTCGCCTCGAGCTTTGCGAGGATGAAACGGTCAATCTCGGTCGTCGGCCACTGGGCGTCCTTGACCTTTGGTGGTGCCGGACGCTGGACGGGCTGGAAGGACCAGAAGGACTTCGCGTCCGTCAGCGTCATTGCGGTCGCGACCCCACGGACTTGCAACGGCAAAAGGACAGAAGCCACTCCGAGGATCGCTGCGAGCACGATAAGACGGAACGCAGACATGGCAGAGTGCCTGAACGGTCAGGCGAGCACATCCTTCACCACATGCCCATGCACATCGGTCAGGCGGAAGTCGCGGCCATCGTAGCGGAAAGTCAGCTTCTCGTGGTTGAGGCCGAGCTGGTGGAGAATCGTCGCGTGGAGGTCGTGCATGTGAACCTTGTTCTCCACCGCGAAGTGGCCGAACTCGTCCGTCGCGCCATAGACAAAGCCCGGCTTGAAACCGCCGCCGGCAATCCACTGGCTGAAGCCGACGGGATTGTGGTCGCGGCCCGTGCCGTTCTTCTCGGCGTAGGGCGTGCGGCCAAATTCGCCGCCCCACCAGACAATCGTGTCCTCCAGCAGCCCGCGCTGCTTGAGGTCGGTGAGCAGCCCGGCGATGGGCTTGTCCACCGCCGCCGCGTGCTCCTTGTGCTTGGGCATGTTCGAGTGCTGGTCCCACGCGGGGTTGTTCGAATTGTCGCTGTAGCTCACCTGCACGTAGCGCACGCCGGATTCGCAGAGGCGGCGCGCCATCAGGCATTGCCGCCCGAAATTATCCGTCACCTTGTCGTTGATGCCGTAGAGCGCGAGCGTCGCGGGTGATTCCTTGGAAAAATCCAACACTTCCGGCGCGTTGTGCTGCATCCGCCACGCGAGTTCGTAGGAATTGATGACCGCCTCGAACTCCGCGTCGCCGGGCGTGCGTTTCAACTGCTCGTCGTTCATCGCGCGCAGCAGCTCGAACTGCTTGCGCTGCTCCTTCTCGGACAACGACGCGTTGCCCAGGTTGCGAATCGTCGCCTCGGTCGCGGGCTGCCCGGCGCGCCCGACCGGCGTGCCTTGGAACACCGGCGGCAGGAACGCGGTGCCGTAGTTGCGCGGCCCGCCGTTGCCCATCGAGGGACTCAAGCTCACGAACGACGGCAGGTTTTCATTCTCCGTGCCGAGGCCGTAGGACACCCACGAACCCATCGAGGGCCGGATGAAATTCGTCGAGCCGGTGTGCAGGAATAGCGTCGCCGGGCCGTGCGCGACGCCCTCGGTCGTCAGTGAGCGGACGACGCAGTAGTCGTCCGTGTGCTGCGCCATGTGCGGGAACAAATCCGACACCCACGCGCCGTTCTGCCCGCGCTGCTTGAAGTCCCACAGCGGCTTCATCACGCGCGAGGTTGATCCCATGCCCGTTTTGGCGATGTTCCGCTGGTCGGCGAAATCCATCATCTTGCCATCGTCCTTGTAAAGGCGCGGCTTGTAATCGTAGCTGTCCACGTGGCTCACGCCGCCAGCCATGAAGAGGAAAATCACGCGCTTGGCGCGCGGCTGAAAGTGCGGCGCGCGCGAGGCGAGCGGGTTCGCGGCGGCGGCCCTTTGCGCGGCCAGGCCGGCGAGAGCGAGGTAGCCGAAGCCGCAGGCGGTTTTCTTCAACGCGCTCCGGCGGGTGATGGCAGAGGATGTGAACATGGTGTCGGGGTTATTGCGTCACGCGCTTGAACAATTTGCAAGCCTCAATCAGGTCGTCCTCAATCATCTCACGATCCTCGGCGCTGAACGACCGCAGCGCGGAGAACGCCTTGTCCGCAATGACCAGGGCTTCGCCGTGCAGCTTCGGATTCGCGCGCCAGAACCCTTCTTCAGCCCGCAGCACGGTCACGAGGAAGTCGCCGCGAAAAAACACGCACTCCACCATGGGATCCTCCCGCAGCTTTTCCAGCGCCAGCGGCATCACGTAGTCCATACTCTCGCTCTGCCCGATCATCAGGCGCAAATCCTCGACCGAGAAATCCCGCAGCGGCACGCCGCGCAGCCGGTGGCACTCGGCGACGGCGTGCGAGGCGAACTGCGGCTGCTCGCGCTGCTGGCCGTCGAGTTCCTGCAGGGTTTTGTTTCGATCAAGTTGGGGCATCGGCGCGCTTCGTGTCGGTTGTTTCCGGCTAGTTCAAAAACCTGAAATCCACGCTGGCGAAAAGCATCTGGTAGAACTGGGCCCACATTTTCTGACGCCCGGCGTCCGCCGCGCCTTCACTCGCGGGCGACTGCACGAAGTTCAGCGCCACCTGCCGTTCCGCGTCCGTCGGCCAGCGGCCCAGCGTGAGGCGATACGCGCGATCCACGCGCGCCGCGTCGTCTTTTCCCGGCAGGCCCAGCGCGCGCTCCGCCGCCTTGCCGGACTGCTCGATCACGAACGGGTGGTTCAACATGAACAACGCCTGCGGCGCGACGGTGCTTTCGTTCCGCCGCCCCATCGGCGCGTTGATGTCGCCAAAGTCGAAGGCGTCGAACAGCTCCAGCCGCTTGTTGCGGAACGCCGGCGTGTAGACGCTCCGCCGCGTGTCGGCATAGACGTAGGTGTATTCCGTGTTCTGCGCCGCCGTGGTGTTCGCGTCAATCGCGCCCGCGCCCCTCATGTTCGGCCCGCCGAAGTCGAGCTTGAGTTCACCGCTCACAGAAAGAACCGTGTCGCGGATGGACTCCGCATCGAGCCGGCGGCGGTTCTGCCGCCAGAGCAGGCGGTTCTCCGGATCAATCGAACTCGGAACGCGAAACTCGGAACGCGAAACCGTTTCCGCGCTCTGTGTTCCGCGTTCCGCGTTTGAATCGAGTTGATACGTCCGGCTCAATACTACTTCGCGCACCAGCTTCTTCACCGACCAGCCGTGCTCGACCAAACGCACCGCCAAATGGTCGAGCAGCTCCGGATGCGACGGCGCTTCGCCCGTGGTGCCGAAGTTGTCCGTCGTCCGCACGAGGCCCACGCCGAACAGCCAGTGCCAGACGCGGTTCGCCATCACGCGCGCGGTGAGTGGATTCTCTGGGCTGCCAATCCACGCCGCCAGTTCGCGCCTTCCGCTTTCCTTTTCGGGAATCGCCGGAGCCTTGCCGATGCTCGCGACGGTGATGAAACCGCGCGGCACCTTCTCGCCGAGATTGCGAATGCTGCCGCGAATGTGGATTTTCGTGTCGCCGATTTCATCCTCCTCGCGCACGGCCATCGCCACGGCGCGGGGCGGCGCGGCGGCGGCGAGCTTCTTCATCTCGGCTTCGAGCGACTTCACTTTGGAATTCGCGGCCCTCGCCTCCTTGCTCTCGGTCTTCGACGCGGTGTCGCTCGTCGCCACTTCGCCTTCGGGGATGAACTGCACCGCGTCGGCGTTCACGATGCCCTTGGTGCCGGTGTTGGACACGAGCACAAAGCCCGCGCCGTCCTTCTCGAAGCGAAACTTGCCGAGCGACACGAACCGCCCGCCAATCGGCGGCGTCTCCGTCTCGTCCACCGTCACCGTGTCCTCGCCGTCCGCGTGGAAGACCGTGACCGGCGCGTTCGTCGTGCGGTTGGTGCTGGGCACATACGCGAGGCGCACCTCGTAGCGGCCCGCCTTGGCAATCTTCGGCACGAACGTCAGCGTCTTCTCGCCCTTGGCATCGTTGGCGTCGTGCAAATAACCTTCGCCGACGAAGCTCCGCGAGAAAATCGAATGCGTCCACGCCCCCACCGCTTTCGCTTCCGTGTCATCCACCACGATGCCGGGCAGTTCGGCGACCGCCACCCGCTTGCCGGGCCGGGTGGTTTCGTCGGCGACGCCCGCCAGCATCTTCTTCGCCTCGGCTTTCGCGGCATCAATCTTTGCCTTCAACGCCGCGACCTGCGCCTCGTGTGCCTGCAAAGCCACTTCTTTTTCGCCGTCCATCGGCAGCGGCGCGTCAATCCACCGCGCCACGTTGTCGGTGTAGTTGAACAGCGTGCGCGTGCTGCGCAGAATCCCCGCCATCGCGTAATAATCCTTCGCCGGCAGCGGGTCGAACTTGTGGTCGTGGCACCGCGCGCAGCCGATGGTCAGGCCGAGGAACGCCTTGCCCAGCGTGTCGAGCTGCTCGTCCACCACGTCCATCCGCAGCGCGCCCTTGTCCTGCTCCTCGTAGTTCGTCGGGCCGAGTGAGAGGAACGCCGTGGCCGTGAGCTGGCGGCGGCGCTGCTCGGCGGAAGTGTGCGGCAGCAAATCCCCGGCAATCTGTTCCGCGATGAACTGGTCAAACGGCGTGTCGCGGTTGAAGCTCTCGATGACGTAGTCGCGGAACCGCCACGCGTCCTTGAACAGCAGCGTGCGCCCGCCGCCACTGGACTCCGCGAAGCGCGTCACGTCCAGCCAGTGCCGGCCCCAGCGTTCGCCGAAGTGCGGCGACGCGAGCAGTTCATCCACAACTCGCGTGAAGGCATCGGGCCGCTTGTCCGCGAGGAAGGCATCCGTCTGCTCCGGCGTCGGTGGCAGGCCAATCAAATCGTAGTAAGCCCGGCGCAGCAGCGTGGCGCGTTCGGCATCCGCCACGGGGTGAAGATTCTTCTCCTCCAGTTTCGCCAGCACGAAACGGTCAATTTCACCGTGCGGCCACGACGAATCTTTCACGGCGGGCGGGGCATTCTTCTGCGGCGGCCGGAATGACCAGAACTTCCGCCCTTCCTCGATGCTCATGCCGTGCTGCTTCTTGGCCGCCGCGAGCGTCGCCTCTGTGCGCGGGTCGGGCGCGCCGAGCTTCACCCATTGCTCCAGCACCGCGACCTCCTCCGGCGCGAGCGGCTGCTTGGGCGGCATCTTGAGGTCGCGGTCAGTGTAGCGGACGGCTTTGATGACCAGGCTCTTCTCCAAGTCGCCGGGCGTGATGGCCGGCCCGGACTCGCCGCCCTTGGCCCATCCGTCACGCACGTCGAGGCGCAGCTCGCCCTTCGTCTTCGTGTCCGCACTGTGGCACTCGTAGCAATACTCGGCCAGCAGCGGGCGCACCTTCTTCTCGAAGAACTCCAGCGCGGCAGCATCCGGCCCGGCGGCAGACGCACGCGAAAATCCGAAAGCGGCCAGCCAAAGGCCGGCCACCAACATCAGGGCAGACGCACGCGGAGTCATTTGGTCGTAAAGTAAAACACCGGCTTCCACAATTGAAGCCGAATTCTGGCGGAGTTGGACAATTTTCTCCCGGCGGAAATTCGAGCGTAAAATGGGAGCGCGGGCGGCCCGCCCGCCGCCGATTCATTTTAGCCACGGATGGAACACGGACTAAACACGGATGGTGGAGTGAGACTTTCCGTCGAGCCAAAGATTTGAACCACGGAGGCACGGAGACACGGTTTTGGTTTGCCCTTCGTGGCGGTTCCTGCTCTCATCCCGCCACACATATGACTGCGTTCACTTCCAGTTGAGCCACATTGTGTCTGGCTCAAGGGAATGGACGCGGTTGTGGCAAACTCAAACCAATCCACATCATGCATTCCCTCAAACGTCTCCTCGGCGTGTTCCCCGGCCTCCTCGCGCTGGCCACATGGCCACTGCACGCCCAGACCACCAACATCACCTACCAGGGCCGGCTGTTTGACAATGGCGGCCTGCCCAACGGCAATTACGACCTGCGCTTCGTCCTCAAGGACGCCGCGTCGGGCGGCAGCACCGTGGGCGCGCCCCTCACCAACGCCCCGGTCACCGTGAGCAACGGCCTCTTCACCGTCACGCTGGGCTTCAGCGCCGGCGCGTTCGCCGGCGCGGACCGCTGGTTGGAGATTGGCGTGCGCACCAACGGCAGCGCGGCCCCGCACATCGTGCTCGCGCCGCGCCAGCAGATAACTTCCGCGCCGTATGCCCTCACTGCTGGCACGGTGATCAATCCCACCTTCCTGGGCACGACGGCGAGCACGCCGCTGGAATTTTACGTGAACAACACCCGCGCCCTGCGGCTGGAACCGACCACCATTGACGCCAGTCACTCAAACACCGTGAACGTGGTCGGCGGTTCTCCCGTAAATTATGTGGGAGCGAGCACGCGAGGCGCAACCATCAGCGGTGGTGGTGGTGTGCCGCAGTTTGGAGGCGGCAGTTACACCAATTCCGTGCAATCCTTCACTGATTTTGCCACCATTGGCGGCGGCGGGGGAAACAACATCATGGGGAATGCCTACTTCGCCACCATTGCTGGCGGCGAGTTAAACAACATCGGAACCAGCGCGGATCACAGCACCATTGGTGGCGGCGCGCAAAACTCCATTCAAGCCAGCTCCATGCAGGCCACCATTGGCGGCGGCTACCAGAACACCATCACCAGTGGCGGCTCGTATGCGATGATTCCCGGCGGCAAATTCAACCTCGCCGCCGGCCTGTCCTTCGCCGCAGGCAACCAGGCCAAAGCCGTCAACACCGGCACTTTTGTCTGGGCGGACTCGACGGCGGCGGATTTCACTTCGACGGCGAATAACCAGTTCCTCGTCCGTGCCAGCGGCGGCGTGGGCATCGGCACGAACAACCCGGCGGGCGCGATGCTCAACGTGGCGGGGACGGTGCGCGCCCCCAGTTTCACCGGCAGCTTCACCGGCAATGGCAGCGGTCTGGCCAGCGTCAACGCGGCGACCGTCGGCGGCTTGAGTTCGGCCAGCCTCTGGACGCTCGGCGGCAACATCGGTGCCAGCCCGACCAACGGCGCGTTCATCGGCACCAGCGACGACCAGCCGCTGGAATTCAGGGTCAACGGAAGCCGCGCGCTCCGGCTGGAGCCAACGATCAACGATGCGCCAAACATCATCGGCGGATCGTCAATCAACTCCATCGCTTCCGGCGTGGAAGGCGCGACCATCGGCGGTGGTTACAACAACACAATCCAAATTGGCTCCACTTACTCAATCATCGGCGGGGGAGTTGGAAACCTCATCCAAACGAACTCATTTGCTTCAACTATTGCTGGTGGCGATGACAACATCATCGAAGGATCTGTAAGCACTCAAGGGCGATCGACCATCGGAGGTGGAGCCATGAACCACATTCAAACAAATGCCTCTTTTTCCACCATTGCCGGAGGTTACATAAATAAAATTGGCACCAATAGCAGCGGCTCAAGCATAGGTGGAGGCTCTCAAAACACGATTTTCTCCAACGCCGCCCTCGCCACTATCAGTGGTGGCGTAAACAATGTTGTTCAAAACAACTCGGACTTCTCGGCCATCAGTGGCGGCTCCGCCAACACCATCGCCGGCCCCTTCGGCGTCGTGCCGGGCGGCGACCGCAACGTCGCTGGCACGAACGCCTTCGCCGCCGGACGCCGCGCCAAGGCCAATCACACCGGCGCGTTCGTCTGGGCGGATTCCGCCGATGCCGACTTCGCCTCGACCAACGTGAACCAGTTCAGCGTGCGCGCGGGCGGCGGCGTGCGGCTGGAAACCGCCGGCGCGGGCCTCACGCTCGACGGCAATCCCGTGTTCGTCGGCCCGGTGCTGACCGGCAGCGGCCTCGCCGGCACTTACCCGAACACCGTCGCGTTCAACAATCCCACCAACGTGTTTTTTGGAACTTTCGCGGGCAACGGCGGCGGCCTGACCAATTTGAGCGCCGCCCAACTGACCAGCGACCTCGTGCCGGAGGCCCGGCTTTCAGGAAACATCGCCCGGCTCAACGGCATTCAAACCTTCGCCGGCACGAACAATTTCAACCATCCCTCGAACACCTTCACCGGCATCGGTTCAGGACTCACGGCTTTGAACGCCTCACAACTCGCCACCGGCCTTGTGCCCGAAGCCCAGCTCTCGCCCAACGTGGCGCGCGTCACCGGCAGCCAGATTTTCACCGGCACGAACGCCTTCACCCATCCGTCGAACACCTTTGCCGGGAGGTTCAGCGGCGATGCGGGCGGGCTGACCAACGTGGCGCTGGCCGCCGCCAGCTTTTCCAGCCCGCTGCCCGACGCCGCGCTGACCACGAACATCGCCCGGCTGGTGGTGCCGAACACCACGGTTCAAGCGACGGCCACGCCGGTTTTCTTTGGCGATTTGATATTCGGCGCCACCAATCTCAACGGTGGCCGGGGCTACTTCACTCCGCCGGTCGTCACGGTCAACGACTCGACCGGCACTGGCGCGGCCTTCACCGCCCAAGTCTCCGGCGGCGTGGTCACGGGCCTGACCCGGACCTCCACGGGCAGCGGCTACTCTGCGAACACGACCATCACCATCGCGCCGCCGCCCGGCAACGACTACCAGGTCTTTGCCAGCACGAATTATTTCAGCGGCATCAACTACCTGACCAACGCCAGCAACATCATCGCCGGCAAGTTCACCGGCGACGGCGCGGGGCTGGTGAACCTCAACGCCGCCAACCTTGTGGGAAGCATTCCCGCTGGCAACATCGCTGCCGGTGCCATCAGTTCAACGCAACTCGCCAGCGGGGCGGCTGCGGCAAATCTTGCCGCCAGCGGTCAGAGCGGCGTGCCGAGTGGTGGATTGGTTTTGTCAGCGACGGAAAATGCCGCACTTGCTTCTGCCGGTTTCGTCAGAATTGGCTCGACCACTTTGAATGATGCTTGGTTGCAACGCTCTACCAATTCCGCGCCCAGCGCACGGGCCGAACACAGGGCCGTATGGACTGGCACTGAAATGATTGTCTGGGGTGGATACAATGGCAGCGTCCGCTTGAATGACGGCGCGCGCTACAATCCCACATCAAACGCTTGGACGGCCATCACTTCTGTCGGTGCGCCTACCGCTCGACAAAGCCACTCCGTCGTTTGGACAGGCAGTGAAATGATTATTTGGGGTGGTGCCACCGGCCCCGGCGCTTACTTGAACGACGGTGCTCGTTACAATCCCACATCCAACACTTGGACGGCCATCAGTTCCGCTGGCGCACCTAGTGCGCGGAGTGGTCACATAGCGATCTGGACTGGCAGCGAAATGATTATCTGGGGCGGACAGGTGAGCGGCGGCGCACGCTACAATCCGTCGAACAATACTTGGACGGCGATGCAAAGTAGCGGGGAGCCTGTTGCACGCAGCCAATTCACGGAAGTTTGGACAGGAACCGAGATGATCGTGTGGGGTGGAACTGACGGCAGTTCCGCTTTGAACACTGGCGGACGCTACAATCCCACAGCCAATACTTGGACTGCCACTCAAACGAGCGGTGCGCCGAGCGCGCGCAACCAGCACTTTGGAGTCTGGACTGGCAGTGAAATGATTATTTGGGGTGGGGCTTCGTGGACCGATGGTGCTCGCTACAATCCCGTATCCAACAGTTGGACTCCGATGACCAACACCGGCGCGCCCGGCGCGCGTGGTGATGATGTCGACGTGGCAATTTGGACGGGTAGCGAGATGGTTATCTGGGGTGGACAAAACAGCAGCGGCGACGGAGTGAACGACGGCGGACGCTACAATCCAGTGGCTAACAGTTGGAGTGCCACAACACTAACCGGCGCTCCAAGCACCCGTTGGAGACGCACAACCGTCTGGACTGGTAGCGAAATGATAATTTTCGGCGGATACGCCAACAGCAGCAGCGTCCTTGGTGACATTTACTCTTACACTCCCGGCAAAGTGATGTTCCTCTATCAAAAGCCGTGAACCAAAGCGCGCAAACATGAAAACAGCATTCAGCATTCAGCATTTAGCATTCAATCGAGCCACGGATGAAACACGGATGAAACACGGAAGCAGCAGCTCCCCCATCCGTGTTCAGTCCGTGTTCAATCCGTGGCTAAAATCCGCCCTGCCTTGGTGCCTCGGCATCTTGGCGGTTCTGCTCCTCACCTTCACCGCATCGGCGCAGAACTTCGCCATTGACCGCTTCGTCATCGCGGGCGGCGGCGGCACGAGCACCGGCGGCGTCTATTCCGTCACCGGCACGCTCGGCCAGCCGGCGACGGCGCTCTCGACCAACGGGCAATACGCCGTGGCGGGCGGCTTCTGGGGCGGTGTGTTCGTGATTCAGACGCCGGGCGCGCCGCTGCTCTCGCTCACAATGGCGCGGTCGGGCACCAACGCCGTTCTCTCGTGGGACGCGACGGACGCGGGCGGCTTCGTGCTGCAAGTCACCGCCAGCCTCACCCCGGTGGCCGCGTGGAACACAGAGGCGCAGCCGGTGATTCTGAACAACGGCACGAACACCGTCACCGTGCCGCTCTCGCCCGCGCCGCGCTTCTACCGGCTGCGGAGGCCGTAGGCGGGGGTGGTTGCAGGTTTTCAGGTTGCAGGTTGCAGGTTAATTCAGGCACCTCACCGTAGCGCAGGCGTCCGCGCCTGCGGGTTCTGGGCGCGTCTCGCGGCCAATCCCCTCCACGGGGCGCGGACGCCCCGCCAACCCGCCGCCGAGGATGGCGGCGCTACCCGCGCGGGGCAGATGCAACCGATTCACTCGTTTCCCCGGCTGAAAATGGGCAAAAGGCGACAGCTCTGACGTAATCCGCTGAAAACCAGCCATTTCCCCGCCGGGGTTGGCCGAAATAATCACGGGGGAAATGATTTCCCTCAAGGGGGAAACGATTTTCCCCGACGGGGAAATGACTTCCCCCGACGGGGATTCCCCCAAGGGGAAAATGACAATCCCCAAGGGGAAAATGACTTTCCCGGAGGGAGAAATGGCTTCCTCCGACGGGAAAATGGCAAACCCCGGCGGGGAGACGGCTTTCCCCGCTGGGAAAATGGCTTCCCCCGAGGGGTTGGTGATTTCCCCCGTGGGGAAAACGGCTCCGGCGTCGGGGAAAATGGCTTTGGAGCAGGGGAAAACTTGCAACCTGCAACTTGAAACCCTTCAAACCACAAATTCCAGTTCCTGCCGGTGGGGAATCAGCCCGCGCTCGTGCGCCCGGCCCAGGAAGCGGCGGATGGATTCCCGGCCCCGCTCGCTGTAGTCGAGCGTCCAGTGGTTCACATACAGCCCGACGAATTTGTCCGCGAGGTCGCGGCCCATGTCGCGGGCGTATTGCAGCGCGTGCTGCACCGCCTCGGCGCGGTGATCGAGGCTGAACTGGATGCTGGCGGTGAGGATGTCGGAGATGATTTTGCGCGTCGCGGGCGCGTGACGCTTGTGAATCACATTCCCGCCGAGCGGCAGCGGCAGGCCATCGTTCTCGCGGCCCCACCAGACGCCGAGGTCTTCGCAGCAGACGAGACCCTCGTTTTGAAATGTGAGCTGGCCCTCGTGGATGATGAGGCCGACGTCGGCCTTGCCCGCGCGGACGGCGGCGAAGATTTGGTCGAAGGGGACGACGATGTAGTCGAAGGTTGAAGGTTGAAGGTTGAAGGTTGAAGGTTTTTCATCAAGCCAGAGTTGGAGGGCGAGGAAGGCGCTGGTCATCGTTCCTGGCACGGCGATTTTCTTCGTCGCGATTTCTTCGCGGGAGAATTTCTGTTTCGCGACGAGCATCGGGCCGTAGCCGTCGCCCATGCTCGCGCCGCTGGGGAGGAGGGCGTATTTGTCCGCGACATAGGCGTAGGCATGGATGCTGATGGCGGAGATGTCGAGCTCGCCGCGCGTGGCGCGCTCGTTGAGGGTCTGGATGTCCTGGAGGATGTGCTCGAAGCGGAAGCCGCGTGCGGGAATGAGTTCCTTCGCCAGCCCGTAAAACATGAAGGCGTCGTCCGGGTCGGGCGAATGGCCGAGGGTCAAGGTGCGATGTTCCATGCGCGGGAAGTTAGCGGGCGGCGGAAAAATGTCGAGCAGCGGGAGGAAAACTCAAAGCAGATTCCCTCTCCCCTTCGGAAGGGGAGAGGGTCAGGGTGAGGGGTGAGCGACAGACCAAATCCATCCAGTCCAGCTTGAGTTAACCACACCCCTCACCCCGGCCCTCTCCCCCATCTGATGAGGGAGAGGGAGTTTTCGCTGTAGACTCTGGTTGATTAGCGAACAACCGCAATGGTGTGGATGGGAACAGAGCCGCCGCCATTTGGAATGAATGGCCTCGCGCCCGCGCCCGTCGTTTGTGACAATTCCAACTATGAACGAAACCTCCTCCACCGACCGCCGCACCTTTCTCCGCCAAACTTCCACCGTCGCCGCCACGGCGGCGCTCGCCTCCTCGCTGCCGTTTCCGCATGTGGCGAGCGCGGCGAACTTGAAGAGCGACAAGCTCAAGCTCGGCCTCATTGGCAGCGGCGCGCGCGGCTCCGGCGCGGCGCAGCAGGCGCTCAACGCCGACAGCAACAGCGAGCTGTGGGCGATGGGCGACGTGTTCGCCGACAAGCTCGACTTGAGCGCGAAGTCGCTCACCACGCAGTTCAAGGACAAGCCCGACCGCGTCAACGTCGCGGACGACCGCAAGTTCACCGGCCTCGACGCGTATCAGAAAGTCATCGCCAGCGGCGTGGACGTGGTGCTGCTCGCCGCGCCCGGCGGGTTCCGCCCGCCGCACCTGCGCGCCGCCGTGGACGCGGGCAAACATATTTTCTGCGAGAAGCCCATGGGCATTGATCCGACGGGTGTCCGCTCCGTGCGCGAATCGGTGGCGATCGCCAGGCGCAAAGGTCTCGCCATCCGGCAGGGTTTCGCCATGCGCTACGACCCCGCCTACCGCGAGGCGATGAAGCGCATCCACGACGGGCAGATCGGCGAGGTGGTGGCGATCTACTCGACGCGCATGAGCAACCGCCTCTCGCGCTTCAGCGGCGAGCGCAAGCCCGGCCAGACCGACCTCGAATGGCAGCTCCGCAACTGGCACCTGTTCCTCTGGCTCTCCGGCGACTGGATCATGGAGGTGAGCGTGCACAGCGTGGACAAGATTCTCTGGGCGATGAAGGACGTGCCGCCGGTGAAGTGCCACGCCAGCGGCGCGCGCTGGCAGCAGACCACCGGCAACGTGTGGGATCAGTTCGACGTGACGTATCACTGGGAGAACGGCGTCACCGCCGTGCTCAAGACGCGCTACATGGACAAATGCCACAACGAGCACAAGGACATCTTCGTCGGCACCAAGGGCCGGTGCGAATTCGACAACTACAAGGCGCAGATCACCGGCGAGAAGCCGTGGCGCTACTCCGGACCAAAGCTGGCGATGCACCAGGTCGAGCACGACGAGCTTTTCGCCGAACTGCGCGCCGGCAAAATCCCCAACGACGGCGACGCCATGGCGCAGAGCACGCTGGCCGGCATCATGGGCCGCATGAGCGCCTACACCGGCAAGGAGGTCACGTGGGAGGCGGCGCTCAACTCGAAGCTCGACACGATGCCGAAGAATCTCGCGTGGGACATGAAGCTCGACGTGCCGCCGCCGTCGGAGCCGGGCAAGACGCCGCTGGTGTGAGGCACCGAGGGGTTGCTGGATGGGAGCGCCGAGCATTGCTCGGCAAGTGGAAACGTCCGGACATTCAAGCCGAGCGGATGCTCGGCGCTCCGCGCGGAAACGAATTCTGAAACCCGCCCGCGCTCGCGGCGTCATTGAGGCATGATGTTGCTCTCACTGAATCCGCGATGAACGCCGAGAATCCCAATCCCGCCCCGCCCGCAGTGATTTCTCAACCCGCCGCCCCGCCGCGCCGGAGCCGGTGGTGGAAATGGGCGCTCGGCGCGTTCGGAGCCGTCGTGGCGCTGGTGGTGTTGCTTGTTGTCGTGCTCGCGCTGTCGCTGGATTCGCTGGCGCGCAATTTCATCCGGCGCAGCATAGAGGAGGCGACCGGCATGAAGACGGAGCTGGCGAAGCTCGAACTGCATTTCCGCGAGCCGGGCCTGCACGTCGAGGGCTTCCGCCTCGCGAACCCGGCGGAATTCGGCGGCGGCGCGTTCATTGATTTGCCGGAGCTGACCCTCACGCTGGATCGCGCGGCGCTTTCCGAGCGCAAGCTGCACTTCAAACTCGCGCGCGTGAACGTCGCGGAAGTCCACGTGGCCGTGAGCCAGGACGGGCGGACAAACTACGTCGAGATGCAGCGGCGCGGCGCGGAACGCCGCGCGGAACAGGAAAAGGCGGGCAAGGCCAAGCCGAAGAAGGATGGTCCGCAGTTTGAGAAGCTCGACCGGCTGGAGTTTTCGTTCGCCATGCTGCGCTACACGAACCTGCGCGAGCCGGAGCGCAACCGCGCCCTGAACCTCGGCCTCAAGGACGTGGTCATCGAGAACATCAGGGACAAGGCGGAATTTGGAACGCAACTGGTGCTGGCCGTGACGACCGCAGGGATTGACGTGCTGAACCTCTTGAGCGGCGGGCTGGACAACCTGCCGGACAAGGCGCGGTGAGGGCGGGGGACTCCGGCCGGCGAAACCGCGCGGGCGGCGGCGCGCGGGGCGACGTTTATTTCTGTTCCACTGGCCGCGCGATTTTGTTATCCAAGCCCCATGCATCGTGTGCTGTTGATCTGCTTTTGCGCCGCCCTGCTGCTGCTCGGCGGCGCGGCGCGCGCCGCTGACTTCAAGCTCGCGGATGGCACGACGGTCAGCGGCGAGCCGGTGTCGCCGAACGAGAGGGGCGTCATCCTCAAGACCGAGGACAAGTTGAGCACGCGCATCCTGTGGTCGAATTTTTCCCCGGAGGCGCTGCAGGAGTTTCAAAAGGACGCCAGGATGAAGCCCTTCGTGGACTTGCTCCTTGCCCCGCCCGCCCCCGCCGAAAAGGAAAAGGCGGCCATGAAAAAGGCGGCGAAAAAAACGGCGCCCGCCGCCGCCGCAAATACTTTCGCCCCGCCGGAGCGCCCTTCCGCGAACGTCTCGATCACCGCCGGGCTGGCCTCGCCCGTCGGGCTGGTGGCGGTGCTGCTGTTCATTGCGGCCCACGCCTATGCCGGCTTTGAAATCGCGCGCTACCGGAACCGCCCGCCGATCCTGATCTGCAGCATCTCGCTCGTTCCGATCCTCGGCCCGC
>JACRJY010000139.1 GCA_016235585.1 Verrucomicrobiota bacterium
CTCGATGCTTTCGGCGGACTGCAACCGCAGCGGGAGAGGTTTGCCGAACTCGTCCGCCGCCGCGCCGCGCTCGAAGCCGAGAAGTCCGCGCTCATCGTGGACGAGAAAACCTACGCGCAGCAGCTCGACCTCTTGCGCTTCCAGGTTCAGGAAATTTCCACCGCGCGTCTGCAACCCGGCGAAGACGCGGAGGTGGAACAGGAATTTCACCGCGCCAGCAACGCCGCCAAGCTGTTGCAGTTGAGCCAGACCGCGCTCGGCCTTCTCGGCGAGGACGACAATTCCTTGCTCACCCAGGCCGGTGCCGTGGGCCGGCAGTTGCACGAGTTGCAGCGCGTGGATGCCTCGGTTGCGAGCCTCGTCGCGCTGCACGAGCAGGCCGTGGCCGCACTGCGGGAGTTGCAGGGCGAACTCTCCCGCTACGCCGACCGCGTGGACATTGACCCCGCCCGCCTTCAGGAGTTGGAGGAGCGGCTGAATCTTCTCCACTCGCTCAAGCGCAAATACGGTGCGACTCTCGCCGAAGTGATCGCCTTCGGCGACGACGCGAAGCGCAAACTCCAATCGCTCGAATCCCGCGACGCCGCGCTGGAACGAATCAACGCCGCGCTGAAGAAATTCGACGGCGAACTGCAAACCGCCGGCAAAGCACTCACCGCCGCGCGCAAGAAGCTGATCCCGAAATTGAGCAAGGCCGTGGAAAAGCAACTCGCCGACCTCGGCTTCCAGCAAAGCCGTCTCGCCGTGGAACTGGCGACCACCGACTTTTCATCCTTCATCCTTCACCCTTCATCTTTGGGCTTGGACTCGGTGGAGTTCCAATTTGCCCCCAATCCCGGCGAGCCGGCCCGCCCGCTGCGCGCCATCGCGTCGTCGGGCGAAATGGCGCGCGTGATGTTGGCGCTCAAGACCGTGCTCGCCGCCGAGGACGAAATCCCCGTGCTCATCTTCGACGAGGTGGATGCGAACGTCGGCGGCGAAACGGCCAACGTCGTCGGCGAGAAGATGCGGCAGATCGCGGCAAAGCGGCAGGTTCTCTGCATCACGCATCTGCCGCAAGTCGCCGCGCCGGCGGACGCTCACTACGTCGTGACCAAGCAGGTGAAAGACGGCCGCACTCTTTCCGAAATCAGCCAGCTCGACAAAAAATCCCGCGTGGATGAGCTGGCGCGGATGCTCGGCGGCCAGAGCGCGGCGGCGCGCAAGCACGCGGAGGAATTGCTGCGGCACGAGAGATAAACCCGAATTCCGAAGTTGGAGGAGCACACCCGCCCTCGGGTATGGCTGGATGCGCCCTCGCATCCAGCACCGGGTGGTGACCGAGATTCTGAAAACCCTGCATGATTTCGTGCCACGCCGGTTTTCCGCGAGGGCGCGGAAAACCGCACGCGAGGGCGCGTGCGCTCCCCATTCAAATTCGGAGTTCGGGATAAACTGCGGCGGGCGGCCCGCTCACGGCCTCGGCACAGCGGGAACCGGCTTCGCCTGCCAGCGTTCCACGGCACGGGCGCGGGCGGTCTGGATTTCGTGTTCGGTCAGGGAAAAGCCCGTCGTGCCGGAGGCCATGAGGTTGGTCACGTTCTGGCGGTGCGGCAGGCCCAGCGCGTGGCCGAGTTCGTGCGCGGTCACGCGGGGCAGCGGCTCGTCAATCCCGCCGGGCACTTCTTTGAGGCTGGCCGTGTCCTTCACCACCGCGATTTTGCCCGACCAGAATCCGTTGGGCGCGACGTGCTTGACATAGCAGACGTTGAGGCCGTTGGTGAAGAGAGCAGCCTTGGGAATGGCGTCCGTGACCCAGCGGCTTTTGCCGTCCCTTTCCGGGGGCGTCTGGATCACGGCCACGGTATTGCGAACCGATTCGAGTTGAAAACGAACGCCCGCCGGGGACCAGACTTTGTTGGCCTTGCCGATGATTCGTTCCACGTCCGCCTTCGTCAGCGTGGTCTGCAAATCGGCTTCCTTGTCCGACTGGACGAGGTGAACCCGCAGCGGCACGGAGAGCAAGGGCGGGGAATCGGCGGCGGTGGCGCAACCGCCAAGGCTGATCGCGAACGTCAGTAGCAGTTTTGCCAGGAATATTTTCATGCGGGCAATTTAGGCGGGTGCCGGCGGAACGACGAATGAATTTTCTCCACCCTCATCGCAGCCCGATGTTCGGCGGCGCGGCCACGTAATCCGCCACGGTAATCATCGCATCGGGATGCAGGCGGAGCAGGGAGGCGGGGCAGGCGGGCGTGATCGGGCCATGCAACACGCGGCGCACGACCGCGCTCTGCCACGGGCGGTTGCAGTAGAAGCGCAGCCGCCGCGCGCCCAAAATCTCCTTCATGCCCACGGTCACGCAGCGCCGAGGCACCACCTCGACTCCACCGCCAACGGTCACGGAGTTGATTGTGCGCGTCTCGCGCGCGAGCGAGAGCACGCGCGTGGGCAGCGCGGCGAATTGTTCGACGGAAATCTTGGGAGCGCCGGTCTCCGACCCGGCGCGCTTCTGCCGTTCCGTGTCAAACGCCGGGTCGGAGACCGGCGCTCCGGGTTCCTCCGGCGGTGCATTAAACGCGATGTGCCCATTGATGCCGATGCCGCCGAAGCACGCGTCCACCCCGCCGCGCTTTACGATGAGCCGCTGGATCGCGCCGCAATCCTGCGGGTCGGGGAACACGCGGTTCTCCGGGCGCGGCGCAAGCGCGGGATCGAGCAGGCGGTAAAACGCGCGCTCCATGTAGCCACGGAAGCTCAACGGATGATCCGCCGGGACGAACTGGTCGTCGTCGGTCAGGTATTCGTCCATGTTGATGAGCACCACGTCGCGGCAATCCATCCGTTCGTCGTTGACCATCTTCGCGAGGATGGGGAACTGATCCACCGGTCCGACGGGCACGATGAGCGTCGCCGCGCGGCCTTCGTGCTGGGCGCGGAGGATTTCCTCCCGCATCGCCCCGGCCACGTCGCGCGCGATGCTGGCCATGTCGCCGAGCACGCGAACTTTCACCGGCGTGCCTTGGCCGAGTTCGGCGGCAGGGATTTTTAGATAGTCGGGGAACAGCGTGCTCATGCGCTCGGGAGCGGCAGATCAGCGGTGTCACACGTCACCACCCGCATATCATGCGCCCCATCGGGCCGGGCGAATTCGTAGAAAATATGCCACTTGCCGTTGGCGAACTGCGCGTCGATATAGCGCAGCGAAGCGGAGGCGTGCGGGCTGGTAAATTTCGGGCCGTCGGGCGTGAGCACCTGCCAGTGGCGCAGGTCGGTTGAGACGGCAAGGCCGGTTTTCTCCTCGTAGTTTTCCAGATGGCTCGCGCTGCCGTCGTAGAAGGCAAAGTATTTTCCACCGAGCGGCACCACGGAGTTGATGCGGCGGCAGTATTTGTCCCAGCCGGTGTCGCCCGGGGCCATCACCACGCCCTGCCATTCCCAATGATCCAAGTCTCGCGAGGTGGCGAGACCGGTGCCGGATTTGCATTCGCCCGTGTTGAAGATGTCGAGCGTCGCGTGCGAGCCGTCGCTCGTCTTCGGCGTCGGGATGGCGATGCTCAAGAAGAGGTGGTAGACGCCGTTCTCCTCCAGAATCCACGGATCCTTCACGCCTTCGAGTTTCAGAGGCCCGGCGGTGAAGATGACCTGGCGCTTGGCGGGATCGAGTTGCTCAACCTTCTCTGCCTTCATCATCGCCGTGCACCAGCGGCCATCCGCCGGATCCACGTAGCTGGTGAAGTAACGCCAAAGCCCGTCCTTGCCGCGATGGATGCAACTGCGCTCGATGGACGCGGAGTTGTATTGATCCTTCGTGATGGTGAGCACGTCATCCCACTGCTGGAGGTCGGTGCTGCGCGCGATGCGCACTTCGCCGCCACGGTCGGGCGCCACGCCGCGCGGGCGGCGGATGCGGTAGGCGAGATACCACGCGCTCTCACTCGCGTCGTAAAACGCGCCGGGGCAGCCGACCCAGTAGCCCTGTTCGTTGCCAAGCGGTTTGCGGATGACGGTGCCGGCGGCGAGGAGTTCGTTGGTGATCATGTCAGGTGTTCTTTAGCCACGGATTGAACACGGAACAAACACGGATGAACTGCGAAGTCTGCTTTCCGTGTTCAATCCGTGTTTCATCCGTGGCTCAATTTCAGTTCAAGGAAGGAATGAGACGTTGAGAAGCCGCGCCAACCGCCGCAGCTTCTCCGCGTGCCTCCCTTCCGTGATGGAAAGGTGATGCGGCATGCCGGCGTGGCAAAGGTCATCGAACCAGCGCGGGACGGAGCGCTCCAGGCGCAGCCCGACCGAGTTGCCGGCGAGCGGCTGCTTGAGCTTCTCCGTGCACGCCTCGACGGCGGTCAGGTGATAGCGGCCGTCGCACGACCAGAGGCGGAAGAGCGTCACGTCCATTCCCGCGCGCAACTCGGCGTCCACGCAGAGCGGCTTGCGGTTGTTGAAGTGGCGAGAGAGGCGCGGGCCGCCGGGCACGCCGACGGCCGGGCAGAGTTGGAACGGTGCCATGCCCGGATGCCACGCGGTGGTGGTGTTTTCGTCATGCGCGAGCCAGTCGGTGATGAACGACGGGCCGGCGCCGATGAGTTCGGAAATGAGCGAGCAGAGCGCGCCGTCGGCATCGCCTTCGAGCGCGATGGCCTTGTGCTCGGAAGCAAGGCGAGCGAAGGCGAGGTAAGGCCATTGGCTCACGACATCGGGCAACTCCGGCCAGCAGCGCACGGCGAGCGCGGCCAGCCCCTGTGCGTTCATCAAATCCTCCATCGCGAGCGAGTAGCGCGCGTCGGTGGCGAGTTCGGCGTCGCCGATGCCGTCTTCGGCGGGGAGTTTGAGCGCGCGAATTTTCTCCAACTCGGCCTTCACGCGCGACTCATCCATCGCCTTCACGAGTTCGATGAACTCGTGGAGGCCAAGCTGCACCAGTTGCGCGCCGAGCGAATCGGTGAGGCGCGACGGCTCCACGGCCATGTTGGAAAAGCCGGGCACGTGCGAGCCGACGAGACCGACCTTGGCGCGCTTGATGGCGCACGCGGCGTGGACGAGCCGCGCCGCATCACCGAGTGCGGCCTTGGTCTTCGCGTCATTCGTCGGGCCATAGACAATTTCAAATGGCCGGTGCAACTGTCGCAGCAACGAGGCGAAAAGATGCTGCCCGACGAGTGCGCAGGCCGTGACCTTGTCCGCGCCGGGCCGCTCGGGCGTGGCCCAGAGCACGACGGGGTCGTTCCAAATGTGCCCGATGGTGGGCGCGAGGCGGCCATCACCGATGGTGGGTTGGCCGACGATGAGTGTGTTCACCCCGGCGGCGCGGAGTTGGGCGAGAGCTTGCTGGAGTGAGTCGTCATCCACCGCGCGCGCCTTGGCCACGGGGCCGAGGCCGAGGGCGTGGAGCGTGTCGAGCGATTCGGCCTCGATCTGCTTCGCCCATTCCAGGTCGAAGCCAGGACGTTTGCGCCCGATGATGAGCAGGCCGAGTTTGGGTGCGTGCATGGGCGGGAGAGTGCTGAACATTGCCGTTTTCTAAAATGAAAAAATGAACTCTGCGCCTGCGCGGCTACCGGGCCGCGAATTTTTCCGCCAAGGCCTCCGCCAGTTTCCGATATTGCGGCAGCGAGTTGTAGAGCTGGCAGGAAATCCGCAGCAGCCGCTGCGGCGGCGCGGGCCAGGGGATGACCGGCACTTCAATCGCGTGGGTTTCGCGCAGCCAGTCCTGCAACGGGTCGGCGTAGAGCGGCGTGCTCGGCGGCGCGGCGCTTGCGGAGTCCGGCAGGGGAAACGCGGCCAGCGCGCCGAGGCACCCGTCCGGGCACGGCGGCGAAATCTTCAACACTTCACAGAGAATCTTTCTCGCGGCCAGCGCGAGTTGCCGGTTGTGCGCCATGATTTCCGGCCAGCCGCCGGGAAGGAGCGAGCCGACATAACGCAGCGCCTCCGGCACGCTCAACCACGCCGTGGGATCGCACGTGCCCGTCCAGCCGAACTCGATCTGGAACCGCGCGCGGTCGGTGCGGGTGGAGTTCGCGCCGTGGCTGATGGACAACGGATGAATCGCCTTTTGCCGGTCGCGGCGGACGTGGAGGAAGCCCGCGCCTTTCGGGGCGCAGAGCCACTTGTGGCAGTTGCCGGTATAGAACGCCGCGCCGAGCGCGCTCAAGTCCAGCGGGATCATCCCCGGCGCGTGCGCGCCGTCCACCAGCACGTCCACGCCCCGGCGGTTGAACTCCGCCACGAGTTCCGCCAGCGGAAGAATCACGCCGGTCTGGCTGGTCACGTGATCCAGCAGTGCCAGCCGCGTGCGCGGCGTCACGCGCGCGAGGATGGACTCGATGATCTGGCCGGGGTTGGAAAACGGAAACGGAACTTGAGCAACCACCACGCGCGCGCCGGAGTTTTCAGCGGCAAAGTTCAGCGCGTTGCGGCAGGCGTTGTATTCGTGATCGGTGACGAGCAGTTCATCGCCGGGCGAAAATTTCAGCGAGCGCAGGACGGTGTTGACACCGGCGGTGGCGTTGGGGACGAAGACCAAATCTTCCGCGGCGGCACCGAGGAATCGCGCGAGCACGGCGCGGGCCGCGTCGAGCAGCGGCTCCAGGTCGCGCACGAAAAACTGGACGGGCTGCCGCTCGAGACGGCGCTGGAGTTCGCGCTGGAATTCGAGAACGTGAACCGGGCACGCGCCGAAGCTGCCGTGGTTGAGAAATGTGACCGGCGGATCGAGCAGCCAGAGGCGCGGATCGGCGGCGGGTTGATCGAGAGTGAGGCTCATCTGATCGGGAAAAGATCAGAGCCTCCTTGCGTCGGCTCCTACGAATTGCGACGGCTATTTGATCGGCGAGTAGTCCGTCGCCTTCATGAACACGGACTTCACGCCGCCCTTCACCGTGAGCGAGCCGCCGGCCTTTTCCTCCGAGGCCTTGCGCGCGGCCTGCCAGCCCGGGTCTTTGCCGAACGCGCCGAAGGATTCCTTCGCCGCGTCGCGGCTCTGGTGCGCGAGGACGTAGATGAGCGTGTTGTCCGCGCCCTGGCCGGCGTCCTGCGGCGACCAGTAGCCGATGTTCGTCATGCCGTGCTTCTCGAAGAGCTTGCAGGTGTGGTCGCGAAAGCGCGCGTGCAGGTTGGGCAGCCGCCCCGGCTCGGTGGTGTAGGTGCGCATTTCAAACACGCGGTCGCCGCCCGAGAACGCCTTGATCGCCGCCGAATAATCCGTCGCCGACATGAAGACGGACTCCGGCGCCTTGGCAAGAATCTTGCCGCCCTCCTCGGATTTCTTGCGTGCGGCCTGCCAGTCGGGATCGGCCTGGAACGCGGCCCACGACTTCTTCGCCGCGTCGCGGCTCTGGTGCGCGATGATGTAGATGAGCGTGTTGTCCGCGCCCTTGTCGGCGTCGAGCGGCACCCAGTAGCCGATGTTTTCCATGCCGTGCCTCTCGAAGAGCTTGCAGGTGTGGTTGCGGAAGCGGGCGTTCAAATCCGCGAGCTTGCCCGGCGCGGTGGTGTAGGTGCGGAGTTCAAACACGCGCGTGTCCTTGCCCGCCGCGAAGCCCGTGGCGGCGGAAAGCAAAACGGCGGCGGTGACGGCGGCGAGGAAGGTTTTCATAATGGCTGGTTCGTGTTCGCCTGATGCCACTGGCAAAACGGCAAACTGTCAAAATAAAAAATCGCGCTCGCGGCGGCGGTGCGGCTCCGATTAGACTCGCGGCCCGTGAACCAGCCCGTTGACACCCTCGGCCTCATCGCCGGCAACCGTGCGCTGCCGCTGCTCTTCGCGCGGCAGGCGCGGCAGATTGGCGTGCGGCGGCTCGTGGCCGTCGCGTTCGAGGGTGAGACCGACCCGGCGCTGGCGAAGCTCGTGGACGACATCATCTGGCTGCGCGTGGGTCAGTTGGGAAAGATGATTGAAGCGTTCACTTCACGCGGTGTCCGCCAGTGCGTGATGGCCGGGCAGATCGCGCCGAAAAACCTGTTCGACCTGCGCCCTGATCTGCGCGCGATGGCGCTGCTGCTGCGGCTGAAGGAGAAGAACGCGCACACGATTTTCGGCGCGATTGCCGACGAGTTGAAAAAGGACGGTGTCGAGCTGATCGCGGCGACGCCGTGGCTCCAGCCGCTCATGCCCGCCGCCGGTTTCCAACTCGGCCCGCCGTTGAGCGACGCGCAACGGGCCGACGTGGAGTTTGGCTTCCGCATCGCCAAGGAAGTTTCCCGGCTCGAAGTCGGCCAGACCGTCGTGGTGAAAAACGGCGTGGTGCTCGCGGTCGAAGGTTTTGAGGGCACGGACAAATGCCTCGCGCGCGGCGGCGAACTGGCCGGTGCGGACGGCGGAGCGGTGGCCGTGAAGGTGGCGAAGGAAAAGCACGACCTGCGCTTCGACATCCCGTGCGTCGGGCGGCAGACCGTCGAGGCGTGCGTGGCGGCAAAGATTTCCGTCCTCGCATTGGAGGCGGGCAAAACGCTGCTGCTCGAAGCGGACGAGGTGCGGCAGCTTGCCGGGCAGCGGCGCGTGAGCGTGGTAACGACCGGCCAAACCTGAAGTGCGAGGCAAACCCTTTCGAGGATGAGAGGCGGGAAGATTGTCAGAAGAGAAACAGAATGCGAGTTCGTGCCATTTCAAATTGGCACTTGTAATTCAGACCGCCTACGGCTGGCGGCCAGGTAGTAAAGCACCGGCACGGCCATGCGGCTGATCAGGAGCGACGCGATTTCTCCCGCCATCAACGAGATGGCCAGCCCCTGAAAGATCGGGTCGGTCAGGATCACGCTCGCGCCCACCACGACGGCCAGCGCGGTGAGCAGCATGGGACGGAAGCGCACGGCCCCGGCGTCCACCACGGCCTCGGCCAGCGGCATGCCCTCGCGCAGCCGCTGTTCGATGAAGTCCACGAGGATGATCGAGTTGCGCACCACGATGCCCGCGCCCGCCATGAAGCCGATCATCGAAGTCGCCGTGAAGAACGCCCCCATCGCCCCGTGCGCCGGCATGATGCCGACGAGCGAGAAGGGAATGGCCATCATCACGACCATGGGCGTGAGGAACGACCGGAACCAGCCGACCATCAGCACGTAGATCAGCACCAGGCACGCGGCGAACGCCGTGCCGAGGTCGCGGAAGACTTCGATGGTGATGTGCCACTCGCCGTCCCACTTGATGGCTGGTTCGTGGTCGGTGAACGGCTGGGCGGCGTTGAAGATTTTCACACGCTCAACTCGGGCTGCGTTGGCAGAGGGGAAAAGGGGAGAAGGAGCAGAGGAGACTTCCGAGCCGGGCGACAGCTTCCCCTTTTCTCCTTGTCCCCTCTGCCCCTCTGCATTTTCAGAAAACTTCCCCGCATCCAGCCTCCTCAACTCGCGGTTCATCGCCTGAATCGCATACACCGGACTTTCCACCACGCCCGCCACGTCGCCGATGACGTAGCTCACGGGCATGAGATTCTTGTGGTAGATGCTCTTGTCCGCGATGGTGCGCTCAATCGTCACCAGCTCGCGCAAGGGAATCAGCGGCGCGCCGGTGGCGGAACCGGGTTCCGGCAGCGCGTTGGCGTCGCCGGAACGCACGCGCAGCGCGAGCAATTCCTCCGGGCTGGTGCGGCTGGCGAGCGGCAGTTGCAGGACGATGTTCACGTCCTCCTTTTCGCGCGGCACGTGGAGCAAATCCACGGACTGCCCGCCGACGGCGATGGCCAGCGTCTGGGAGATCGTCTCCGCGCTGATGCCGTGGAGTGCGGCTTTTTCCTTGTCGATCACGAAGCGCGTTTTGGGCTGGTCGGCCTCGATATACCAATCCGTGTCCACCACGCCGGGCGTGGTCTTGAAAATTTCAATCACCTTCCGCGCGAGCGCGTGGCGCGATTCCTCGTTCGGCCCGTAAATCTCCGCGACGAGCGTCTGCAGCACTGGCGGGCCGGGCGGCACTTCGGCCACGGCGACGCGCGCGCCGAACTTTGCGGCGATCTCCGCCACGCGCGGACGCACCCGCTTGGCGATGTCGTGGCTCTGCGCCTTGCGTTCGCCCTTCGGCACGAGGTTGACCTGGATGTCCGCCACGTTCGCGCCGCGCCGCAGGAAATAGTGGCGCACGAGGCCGTTGAAGTTGAAGGGCGACGCCACGCCCGCGTAAATCTGGTAATCCGTCACCTCCGGCTCCACGCGCACGGCGGCGGCGATTTCGCGCGCGGCCTGCGCGGTGCGCTCGAGCGCGCTGCCTTCGGGCATGTTGAGGATGATCTGGAACTCGCTCTTGTTGTCGAAGGGCAGCATCTTCACCTTCACCCAGCCGATGCCCATGAGCGCCGTCGCCGTGAGCAGCAGGCCCACGATGCTCGCGAGGAAAATCCACCGCCACTTCGCGTTGTGGATCAGCGGATTCATCATGCGGCGATAGAGGCGCGTGAAGAAATCTTCAGGATGCTCGGAATGCAGGTGTGGTTGCTGGTCTGCGGACGAAGGCGAACCTTCAGTCAGTTGCGAATACTTTTTGCCCCAGCGCAGAATCCGCACGCTCGCCCACGGGGTGACGATGAAGGCTATCAGCAGCGACCAGAACATCGCCGCGCTCGAACCAATCGGAATCGGCCGCATATACGGCCCCATCAGCCCGCCGACAAACGCCATGGGCAGCACCGCGGCGATCACGGCGAACGTCGCGAGGATGGTGGGATTGCCGACCTCGCCCACGGCCTCGACGGCGATGGTGGACCAGTCGCGGCCCTTGTTCTGCGGCAGATGAAAGTGGCGGACGATGTTCTCAACCACGACGATGGCGTCATCCACGAGAATGCCGATGGAGAAAATCAGCGCGAAGAGCGTGATGCGGTTGAGCGTGAAGCCGGAGAGGTAAAACACCAGCAGCGTCAGCGCGAGCGTCGCGGGAATGGCGACGCCGACGATGCCGGATTCGCGCCAGCCGAGGGTCAGCCAGATCAGCACCATCACGCCGGCCACCGCGATGCCCATGTGCAGCAGCAGTTCGTTGGATTTCTCGGCGGCGGTTTCGCCGTAGTGGCGCGTGATCGAGACGGACACGTCGGCGGGAATCACGCTGCCCTTGAGTGTCCCGACTTTGCGCATGACTTCGTGTGCGACGGCAACCGCATTTGCTCCTGGACGCTTGGCGATGGAGAGCGTGACGGCGGGCTCCTCACCCGAACCTCGGCCCGCGCCAAACAACACATACTGGCCCGGCTCCTCCGCGCCGTCGGTGATGTCAGCGACTTCGCGCAGGTAGACCGGCCTTCCGCTGAACACGCCCACCACCACGTTGCCGATGTCTTCGGCGCTTTTCAAAAATGCGCCCGTCTCGATGACGACTTCCTTGTTCTCGCTGGTCAATCCGCCGGCGGCGAATTGCTTGTTCGCCTGGCGCAGCATGGGAATCAAACCGGCAGGCGAGAGATTGCGCGACGCCAGCTTCGCCGGATCCAGCAGCACGCGCACTTGCCGTTGCGCGCCGCCAATGAGCGTGGTTTCAGCGACGAGCGGAACTTGCTTCACCGCGTCGTCCACCTGCGCGACGAGGCGGCGCAGCGTGAGATGATCGTAGCGCGGACTGTGAAACGTGAGTGCGAGGATCGGCACGTCGTCAATGGACTTGGCCTTGATGAGCGGCGTGGAAACGCCGTGCGGGATGCGGTCGAAGTTCTGTTGCAGCTTCTGGTTCAGCTTCACGATGCTGCGTTCCATGTCTTCGCCGACCTTGAAGCGCACAATGACGAGGCTCTCGCCGGGCTTCGACGTGGAGTAGATGTATTCGACGCCGGGAATTTCCCAGAGCAATTTTTCCATCGGGCGCGTGGCGCGTTCTTCGACCTCCTTCGCGCTGAAGCCGGGCATCGCGACCATCACGTCCACCATCGGCACCTTGATCTGCGGCTCCTCCTCGCGCGGCAGCATGACGACCGCAAACGCGCCGAGCAGGATGGACGCAATGACGATCAGCGGCGTGAGCTTGGAATCAATGAACGTGCGGGCGATGCGACCGGCGAGGCCGGGCGATTCACCCGCAGGTTTCCCGGAATCCGCCTTCATGGCTTGAGGGAAAGAGGCTGTCCATCCGCCAGCGCCGCCGCGCCCTCGACCACAATTGTCTCCCCGGCCTCGAGGCCGGAAACGACTTCAATCTCGCCGCCGATGCGCTTGCCGGTTTTGACGAGGCGAAGCTGCGCCCTGTCCTGGTGAGCGACAAAGAGCATTTCCATCTGCCCGCGCAGAACAACGGCGGAAGCGGGCACGCGCAGGGCGGAGGTTTCGCCCACCGGCATGGCGACGCGGCCAAACTGGCCGGCCCGCAGGCCGGGCGCGGGCGGCAGATCGAGCTTCACGAGAAACGTCCGGCTGCCGGCATCGGCGGCGGGGGCGATCTCGCTGACCACGCCTTCGAGTTCCTTTTCAAGCGCCGAGATGCGCACGGAAAGCTTGTTGTTCAACGTCAGTTTGCCGACGACGGCTTCCGGCACGTCGGCTTCCAGGCGGAGCATGGTGGAATCCTCCATTTCGAGCAGCGGCTTGCCGGGCGCGGCCAGATCACCCGCCTCGGTGTGCTTGCGGGTGATCACGCCGGCGAACGGGGCGGTGACTTTGGTGTAACTCAACATCGTGCCGGCCTCGGCGGCGGCGGCTTCCGCCACGCGGAACTTTGACTGCGAGGCGTCGAATTCGGCCGGCGAAATGACCTTCTGCTCCAGTAGCAGGGTAAGGCGTTTCAGGTCGTTTTCGGCCTGCTGCTGCACCGCGCGGGCCTGGTCGTGCCGGGCCTGCACCTCGCGCGCGTCAATGATCACCAGCATGTCTCCGGCTTTCACCTGCTGGCCCGGCGCGACCAGCAGTTGATCAATTCTCCCGGTGATTTTGGCCTCGATGACGGCGCGCTGCCGGGCGCGGACGGTGCCCACGGTCTCCTCGGTGGCGACGCGCAGCTTGCGCTCGGCGGTCTGGACGCGGACGGACGCGACCGGCAGTGACGGGGAAGGTTTTTGTTCCGCTGATTTGCCGCAGCCGGCCAGAAACAGCGCCGGGATGCCGGCCAGCAGAAGGAGGATCGGCTTGGTCTTCATGGCTTCATGTTGTTGCGGTCTGCCAAAAGAAAGCGTGCGGGGCGGCATCGTGGCTCACTTGGATTGGCTGGTCTGGTCGTTTTTTTCCGTGGCGCAGCAACTGCCGCCCTCGCGGCCCACGCCGAGCCTGCGAAGAATCATCTCCAGCGGGCAGAAGTTCGTGAACGACGATTGCAGCAGGTTGAACCCGACGAAGGCCGTGAACCAGAGCCAGTGCGGGCTGTGATAGTGCGCCAGCAGCAGGCTGGCGAGGATGAACGCGCCGGCGAACCGGCGGATGAGGAGGTGCATTTTCATAAGGTTCCCAGTCTGGCGGGAGAGCCAAGACCAGTTAAGCGTCTTTTTATCCGTTAATCCATGGGAAATTCTCCGGCGAAGCTGGAGGATTTCCCACGGATTGATACGCCAACCAAGCTGCCCCGGCAATGTTGAAGAGGGCAACGAGGCCGTGGCGCGAGCCGCGCAACTCCGCTTTCCTTCCCCGGACATTTGCTTGTGAACTTTTCCGCCCGTGGTAAAAACCTCCCGTCACCCAAGCCACAGCGATGAATTTGCGCGCGCTCCTCCGCCACCTGTATGTCCAGGTCGTGCTGGGCATTCTGGCCGGGGCGCTGCTCGGCTGGCTCCAGCCGGAGTTCGCCGCGCAGTTGAAGCCGCTGGGCGACGCCTTCATCCGGCTCATCCGCATGGTCGTGCCGCTGATCATTTTCACGACCGTCGTCGTCGGCATGGCGGCGATGGGCGACCTCAAGCGCGTCGGGCGCATCGGCCTCAAGTCGTTCATCTACTTTGAAGGCGTCACGACCCTGGCGCTGGTCATCGGCTGGGTGGTGGTGAAATGGTTCCAGCCGGGGGCCGGCATGAACGCCGACCTCACGACGTTCGACCCGAAGGACGTGCAGCCCTATCTCGCGACGGCCAAGCCGCAGGGCACCGTCGAGTTTCTCCTGAACATCATTCCCAACAGCGCCGTCGGGGCGTTCGCGCACGGGGAGATTCTGCCGGTGCTGTTCTTCTCCGTGCTGTTCGGCGCGGCCATGGCCGGCGCGGGCGAGGCGAACAAGCCCGTCATCCACGCGCTCGAGCGCATCTCCGACGCGCTGATGAAAATGGTCGGCATGATCCTCAAACTCGCGCCCCTCGCGGCGTTTGGCGCGACGGCCTACACCATCGGCAAGTTCGGCCTCGGCTCGTTGTGGGCGATGGGCCGGCTCATGGCGTGCGTCTATCTCACCTGCGCGTGCTTCGTGATTCTGGTTCTGGGAATTCTCCTGCGGCTCTGCGGCGTCGGGTTGTGGAGTTTCCTGCGCTACATTCGCGATGAAATCATCGTCGTGCTCGGCGCGGCGTCGTCCGAGCCGGTGCTGCCGCGCATGATGGCCAAGCTGGAAAAGCTCGGCTGCGCCCGCCCGCTCGTCGGCATGGTGCTGCCGGCGGGCTACTCGTTCAACCTCGACGGCACCTCGATCTACCTCACCATGGGCGCGCTCTTCATCGCGCAGGCGACGAACACCCACCTCACCTTCGCGCAGGAGGCGGGGCTGCTCGCGCTCTGCGTCGTCACGTCCAAGGGCGCGGCGGCGGTGGTGGGCGGCGCGTTCATCACCCTGCAGGCCACGCTGGCCTCGATGACGCCGGAGATGGGCGGGATACCCGTCGCGGGCCTGGTGCTCATCGTCGGCGTGGACCGGCTGCTCTCCGAGGCGCGCGCGGTCACGAACCTCATCGGCAACGGCGTGGCGACGATTGTGATTTCCCACTGGGAAGGCGGCTTCGACCAGGCACAGGCGGCCCGGACGCTGGCGGAGGCGGAACGAGCCAATGGCTAGTCAAGCCATTTGGCCTACGCCTTAATCCGGCGCGAGGGCGTCAGGCCTTTTCCTCGATGAGTTCGCGGCGGCCCCCGGTGAGGAGTTGTTCGATGAAGTTGGTGGAATACACGCCGCGGCGGAAGTTCGGATCCTGAAGGATGGCCTGCTCGAAGGCGATGGTGGTCTTGATGCCGGTGATCATGTATTCGGAGAGGGCGCGGCTCATGCGCTCCATCGCCTCGCGGCGATCCTTGCCGTAAGTGATGAGCTTGCCAATCATCGAGTCGTAGTGCGGCGGAATCGTGTAGCCGGCGTAGGCGTGGCTGTCCACCCGCACGCCGCGTCCGCCGGGGGCGTAATACATCTCAATGCGCCCCGGCGAGGGCCGGAAGTCGTCGAAGGGATCCTCGGCGTTGATGCGGCACTCGATGGCGTGGCCCTTGGGCGCGGTGTCGCTCAAGCGCAGGGGCTCGCCCATCGCGATGAGTATCTGCTGCCGGACGAGATCCACGCCGGTGACTTCCTCGGTGATGGGGTGCTCGACCTGGATGCGCTTGTTGACTTCGAGGAAGAAGAAGTTGCCATGGTCGTCCACGATGAACTCGACGGTGCCGGCGTTGGTGTAGTTGGCGGCCTCGGCGATCTTGATGGCGGCCTTGCCCATCTTCTTGCGGAGATCCTTGTGCTTGCCCTCGAAAAGCGGCGAGGGCGTCTCCTCGATGACTTTCTGGTTGCGGCGCTGGATTGAGCAGTCGCGCTCGCCGAGGTGGATGATGTTGCCCTTGTTGTCGCCGAGGATTTGAAATTCGATGTGGTGGGGGTTCTCGATGAACTTCTCGATGTAGACGCCGGAGTTGCCGAAGGCCTTTTCCGCCTCGTTGCGCGAGGTGTGGAAGCCTTTGATCATGGAGATGTCATTGTGGGCGACGCGCATCCCGCGTCCGCCGCCGCCGGCGACGGCCTTGATCATCACAGGATAACCGATGCGCTTGGCGGTGACGAGGGCTTCCTGCTCGTTCTCGACGAGGCCGTCGGAGCCGGGCGGCAACGGCACGCCAGCCTTCTTGGCGAGGGCGCGGCTGACCTGCTTGTCCTCCAGAGCCTTCATGGCCCGCGACGAGGGGCCGATGAAGCGGATGTTGCAGTTCTCGCAGACGTCGGCGAAGTGGGCGTTCTCGGACAGGAAGCCGTAGCCGGGATGGATGGCGTCCACGTCGGCGACATCGGCGGCGCTGATAAGACGGTCAATGCGGAGGTAGCTCTCGTTCGCCGGCCCCTTGCCGATGCAGATGGCCTCGTCGGCCATCTGGACGTGCATGGAGTTGGCGTCCACCTCGGAATAGACCGCCACAGTGCGGATGTTCATCTCCTTGCACGCGCGGATGATGCGGACGGCGATCTCCCCGCGGTTGGCAATCAGGATTTTCTCGAACATTCGGGAGGTGGCGTATTGAAATTATCGGGTGAAGATATGCCCTCGATGGAAAGTGGTGCGGGCTTTAACAGCTATAAAGGACGGATTTTGAACAACGGCTGGCCAAACTCGACCGGTTTTGAGTTTTCGGCGACGGCCTGGGTGATAATGCCGCGCATTTCGGCTTTGATCTCGTTCATGACTTTCATCGCCTCAATAATACAGACGACGGTGTCGGGCTGGACTTCCGTCCCCACCTCCACGTAGGGACCGGATTCGGGTGAGGGCGAACGGTAGAAGGTGCCGATCATTGGTGATTTAATCTCGGCTTCGGAGCCAGCCGCCGAGGCGGAGGCCGCTGCGGAAGGCAGGGCAGCCACGGGCGATGCCGGCACTTGGATCGGGGCGGCGGACGAAGCGTCGTCGTAGGTCGCCGGGCTGGCCGTGCCATTGAGGAGTCCGCGTTTGAGTTTGATTTTGAAGTCCTGCTTCTCGAGTTCAAACTCCGAGATGGCGTTCTTCTTCATCAAATCAATGATGGCCTTGATGTCTTTTAGATCCAAAATGTGCTCCTGGTTAAATGCCGGTGGTTTTTCTCAAGCGCCACTGCCGCGCAACGCAACTGAAACAATTTCGCGTCTGCATGACCTTCAATATAGCAAGTGAGGAAATGCTAGTATGCCCAATCGCTTCGTCAAGCGCTCAATTTCAAATCAATTAACTGCAAAAATGACCACAAAAAGGTGGAGATTATTTTAACTTTATTGATAATGCCGCGTGAAGTCCCAAAATGTATGACTCCGCGCCGAAACCGGAAATCTGTCCGCAACAGACGGCAGCGATGATCGTGTTCTTCCTGAATTCCTCCCGTGCGTGAACGTTAGAGAGGTGAATCTCAATGGCAGGCAACTCGACCGCAGAGATGGCGTCCCGCATGGCGACGCTGGTGTAGGTGTAGCCGGCGGGATTGAGGACGATGGCATCAAACTGCCCTTTGGCCTGTTGAATCCATGTGACGAGTTCGCCCTCGTGATTGCTTTGCCGGAAATCCACCGCCGCGCCAAGCTCCTTTGCCCTCGAGCGGACGCGTTCTTCAATTTCGGCGAGCGTTGTCTTCCCGTAAATATCCGGCTGACGCTGCCCAAGCAGGTTCAAGTTGGGGCCGTTCAAGAATAAAATTTTCATCAGCGCGGCGATGTTAGACCCTCAAAAACCGCTTGTCCAAGACAAATTTCGGCGTGTAAGAACGCTGAAATCAAAATGAAAACCGCCATCAGGATTCGGCTATAACGGAAAAGCCACGGTGGTTTAGGGTTTCTCCAGCAACCCCGCCTCTCTGCGGGATTCAGACGTTCAGCCCGAGGAAACCAACTTCCAAGGCGAGCGCCTCCTGCACATTGGAGTTCAGCAGGCGTTGCGCCTTTTCGAGGACGGTGAGGTTTGACAGCGCACTGTCTCTGCCGATGCGGTTGGAAACTGTCTCCGCCGACTTCTTGAACTGGCCGAAATGGACGAGTTCATCCGTCGCGCAGGTTTTCAGCATCCAGACATCCCGCAGCCACCAGTGGATGACGTTCAGCAACTGGCTGCGCTGGCTGCGATATTCGCCCTCGATGGCGGCGGTGAGTTCGTCTTCCCACTTCTCGCGGAGCTTTGGTTCGGCGTCGTCGTATTTTTCCAGCGGCGAGCGGGACGTGAGCGCCGCCTCGATTTCGCCGCGCAGCCGTGCCAGTTCCGCGAGCAGCACGCCGAGCAAACGATACCGTCCCATTGGAGCGCCGGTTCCCGCTTCGGCCATCTGGCTGAACGCGGTGAGGAAGGCCAGTTGCGCCGGGCTGAACTGCCGCTGGGTTTCCGCCGTGAAGTTCAGCCGCAAACACCGCGAGGTGATCGTCTCCAGCACCCGCCCGGCATCGGTCGTCGTCAAAATCAGCACGGACTTCGGCGGCGGCTCTTCGAGCGTTTTCAGCAGCGCGTTGGCCGCCTGGGGCGTCATCCGGTCCGCCCCGGTGAGGATGACCACCTTGTGTCCGGCTTCGGAAGGCTTGAGGTAAATGGTCTGCAGCAGGTCTTGAATCTGATCGATGAGGATCAGCCGCAGCTTCGACTCCGGGCGCAGCCACTGGATGTCGGGATGGTTCGCGGCGGCGATCCGCTGGCAGCTTGAGCATTCATCGCAGCAGTCAAACGCCCGCCCCTCGTCCGACACCTTGGGCCGCTGGCAGTTCACCGTCTTGGCCAGCGTCAGCGCCACGGCCTCGCTTTGTTCCGTCGTCGCGCCGATGAACAGATAGGCGTGCGCCAGCCGTCCGCGCCGGAGGCTGCGCTGCAACAGTTCCGCCGCCAGGTGCTGCTCTGGAAAATCCGCGAATGACATTTTGCGCCGCAGTTTTACGGCGTCCGCCCGTGTGTCACAAGCCCGAACCGTCCCGCGCCGATTTTTGTCTGGCAACGTGCGCGTGGCCTGTTGAACACTCTCGGCACGATGAAAACTTCGCTTGCCGGCAAATGGGTTCTGATCACCGGCGCCTCCAGCGGTTTTGGCGCGGCCACCGCGCTGAAATTCGCCGCCGAAGGCTCCCGGCTCCTGCTCGGCGCGCGGCGCGTGGATCGCCTCGAAGCCGTCGCCCAGGAATGCCTCAAGGCCGGCGCGGCGGCGACGCATGTCCACCGCCTTGATGTCTCTGAGACGCCCAGCGTCGAAGCCTTCGCCCAGTGGACGCGCACCCTCACGGACAAGGTGGACGTGCTCATCAACAACGCCGGCGGCGCGCACGGCATTGACACCGTCGCCAACGGCAAGGACGCCGACTGGGAGGCGATGGTGCAGAGCAATCTTCTCGGCGTCATGCGCGTCACGCGCGCCATTCTTCCGCTGATGGTGCAGAACCCCGGCGCGTCCATCCTCAACATCGGCTCCATCGCCGGGCGCGTCGCCTACGAGGGCGGCTCGGTTTATTGCGGGGTGAAGTCCGCCGAGCTGATGATCACCCGCGCGTTGCGGCTGGAGTTGTCCGGCACCGGCGTGCGGGTCGGCTCGATTGACCCCGGCCTCGCCGAGACGGAGTTCTCCATGGTGCGCTTCAAGGGCGACGCCACGAAGTCGGCCAAGGTCTATGAAGGCCTCGAGCCGCTGACCGGCGACGACATCGCGGACATCCTCGTCTTCTGCGCGAGCCGTCCGCCGCACGTGTGCATTGATGAGCTGCTCGTCAAATGCACCGCGCAGGCGGCCATCCACAAGGTGCACCGCCAGCCCGCCGCGCCCGCCAAGGCGTAATCTCCCGCCCGCGCGTTCCTTCCTTTGGAACCTTCCGCAGCCAATCGCCGAAACCCGGGCAGTGGTAAATTTCGCGCGAAGACCGCGAAGGTGGCGAAGGAAAAGAAGCCTTTTCCTTCGGCTTTGGACCTCGCTCACTCAATCCCATGAGCCAAGGACAGGCAAGATGCCTGTCCCACTATCTTGTGGCACTTTTGCCGAGTCTCATGTTGTCATTATGGTTTTCTTTCCCGCACTTGATCAGGTGTTCCTCAATTTCATCTATGGCAGCAACACGAATCACAACTTAAGACGAATGGTTCAATTTCACCCCGCCACTTTGATTCTGCCTTCGCGGTGGTCTTTGAGCAGTTGCACGTCGGCGTCCACCATGAGCTTCGTCAGGTCGGCGAACTTGGTCTTCGGCTCCCAGCCGAGCTTTTTCTTCGCCTTGCTGTAGTCGCCGATGAGCAGCTCCACCTCCGCCGGGCGGTAGTAGCGCGGGTCAATCTCCACGTATTTGCGCCAGTCCAGCCCGACGTGGCCGAAGGCGACCTCGAGGAACTCGCGCACGCTGTGGGCCTCGTTGGTGGCGATGACGTAGTCGTCCGGCTGCTCCTGCTGGAGCATGAGCCACATGGCCTCGACGTATTCCTTGGCGAAGCCCCAGTCGCGCTTGGCGTCAATGTTGCCGAGGTAAAGCTTGTCCTGCAGGCCGGCCTGGATGTGCGCGACGGCGCGGGTGATCTTGCGCGTGACGAAGGTCTCGCCGCGCCGGGGGGATTCGTGGTTGAAGAGGATGCCGTTGCTCGCGTGCAGGCCGTAGGATTCGCGGTAGTTCACCGTGATCCAGTAGGAATAGACCTTGGCGCAACTGTAGGGGCTGCGCGGGTAGAAGGGCGTCTTCTCGGTCTGCGGCACTTCCATGACCTTGCCATACATCTCGCTGGAGCTGGCCTGGTAGAAGCGCGGCTTGATGCCGGTCTGGCGGATGGCCTCGAGCAGCCGCACGGTGCCGGTGCCGACGATGTCGGCGGCGTATTCCGGGCCGTCGAAGCTCACGCGCACGTGGCTCTGCGCGGCGAGATTATAGACCTCGTCGGGCTGCACCTGCGCGAGAATGCGCGCCAGCCCGCTGCCATCGGCCATGTCGCCGTAGTGGAGAATGAGCCGGCGCTTGTCGGCGTGCGGGTCGGCGTAGATGGGTTCGAGCCGCCCGGTGTTGAAGGTGCTCGCACGGCGGATGATGCCGTGGACTTCGTAGCCCTTGCCGAGGAGAAGTTCCGCGAGATACGAGCCGTCCTGCCCCGTGATGCCGGTGATGAGTGCTTTGCGCGCCATAGATATTCGGCAAGCTTCGGAAAGCGCACGGCGGATGGCAAGCTTGGAAACGGACGCAGAGTTTTGCCACGGATGAAACACGGATGAAACACGGATTCGGGATTACTGGAATCCGTGTTTTGTCCGTGTTCAATCTGTGGCAAAAAGCAAAACCCGCTTCCACCAGTGGCGGAAGCGGGTTGAAAGCATTGGCCGGATAATCAGCGGCGCGTGCGGCGCTTGACGTGGAGTTGCGCGAGCGAGTGCATGAGCGCGGCCTGGACGGTGGCGGTCTCCTCTTCGTTGAGCTTCTCGCCGAGACGGGCCTCGGCGCGCTTGCGGGCCTCCTCGGCCCTGGCCTCGTCAATGTCATCGGCCTTGATCGCCATGTCGGTCATGATGGCGACCTTGCTGCCGGTGATTTCCACGAAGCCCTCGCCTACCGCCAGAAAATAATCCTGCCCGCCCTTGCGCACGGACACTTCGCCGGCCTTCACCTGCGTCATGAGCGGGACGTGCATCGGGTAGATGCCCATCTCGCCCTCGACGCCGGGGAGCGTGACCATGTCCACGTCCTCGGAGTAAATCTTTGCCTCCGGGGTCACTATCTCTAGTTTGAGCGTCGCCATGGGGTTTGTGATTTACGATTTACGATTTACGCGCAAACGGGTGTCAGCTCGTCATTCGTAAATCGCCATTCGTAATTATTCTTTGATCTCGTCAATGCCGCCCTTCAGGTAGAATTCGTTTTCGCCGACGTCGTCGTGCTTGCCCTCGAGGATTTCCTTGAAGCCGCGCACGGTCTCGGCCACCGGCACCTGCTTGCCCGGACGGCCCGTGAAGACCTCGGCCACCGAGAACGGCTGGCTCAAGAACGTCTGAATCTTGCGCGCGCGCAACACGGTGAGCCGGTCTTCCGGATTCAACTCGTCCATGCCGAGAATCGCGATGATGTCCTGCAAATCCCGGTAGCGCTGGAGCACCTTCTGCACGCCGCGGGCGACATTGTAGTGCTCCTCGCCGACGATGTCGGGCGTGAGCGCGCGGGAGTTCGAGGCGAGCGGATCCACGGCGGGATAGATGCCGAGTTCCGCGATGGAACGCTCCAGCACGATGGTCGCGTCCAAGTGCGCGAACGTCGTGGCCGGTGCGGGGTCGGTCAAGTCGTCGGCAGGCACGTAAACGGCCTGGAAGCTCGTGATGGAACCTTTCTTCGTCGAGGTGATGCGTTCCTGGAGGTTGCCCATCTCGGCGGCGAGGGTCGGTTGGTAGCCGACGGCGCTCGGCGTGCGGCCCAGCAGCGCGGAAACTTCCGAGCCGGCCTGTGAGAAGCGGAAAATGTTGTCCACGAACAGAAGCACGTCCTGATTGTGCTCGTCGCGGAAGTATTCGGTCACGGCGAGCGCGGAGAGCGCCACGCGGAGACGCGCGCCGGGCGGCTCGTTCATCTGGCCGAACACGAGGCCGATCTTCGAGCCTTCCTTGATGATCGGGAGGCCATTCGGACCTTTCTTCGGATGGCCCTTTTCGTCCTTCTCGACCTTGATGACGCCGGCCTCGATCATTTCGTTGTAGAGATCGTTGCCCTCGCGGGTGCGCTCGCCGACGCCCGCGAACATCGAGACGCCGCCGTGCAGCTTCGCGATGTTGTTGATGAGTTCCATGATGACGACGGTCTTGCCGACGCCCGCGCCGCCGAACGCGCCGACCTTGCCGCCCTTGAGGAACGGGCAGATGAGGTCAATGACCTTGATGCCGGTGGTGAGCACCTGGGGATTGGTGGACTGATCCACCAGCGGCGGGGCCGAGCGGTGGATGGAATTGTATTTGTCGGCCTTCACGGGGCCTTGTTCGTCCACCGGATCGCCGGTGACGTTGAAGACGCGGCCCATGACGGCGTTGCCGACGGGCATGGAGATGGGCGCGCCGGTGTCGGTAATGGCCATGCCGCGCTTGAGGCCCTCGGTGGTGCTCATGGCGACGGCGCGCACCCAGTTGTCGCCGAGGTGCTGCTGCACTTCGAGCGTGAGCTTGGTGCGGCCCTGGCCGGGGAGGTCGTATTCCACGGTCAGCGCGTTGTAGATGGCGGGGAGCTGGCCCGTGAATTCAATGTCCAGGACCGGGCCGATGATTTGAACGATTTTTCCTGTGTTCATAACTGGGGTTTCAAATTTGAAATATCCAATGCGCGCCTAGCCCATCGCCATCTGGGCGGTGGTGATTTCCAAAAGTTCCTTCGTGATGTTCGCCTGGCGCAGCTTGTTGTATTCGAGCGTCAGATCCTTGATGAGCTGCTTGGCGTTGTCGGTCGCGTTCTTCATGGCGACCATCCGCGCGCTGTGCTCGGAGGCCTTGGCCTCAAGGAGAAATTGATACACTTGGAAATTCAGGTAGTGCGGCAGCAAATTGCCCAGCACGATCTCGGCGCCCGGCTCGAAAAGATATTCCAGCTCGCTCTTCTTCAGCTCGCCCGTTTCCACATTTTCACCGCCCACCCCCGCCTCCAGCGCGGAAATCTTCCCGATGGGCAGCAACTGCCGCACCTCGGGCCGCTGGCTCAAGGTGTTGATGAAATTGGTGTAGACCACGGCCACGCTGTCCACCTCGCCCTTGAGGAAAAGATCCTGCGCGAACTTGGAAATGGCCCGCGCCTCGCTGAACAGCGGCGCGTCCTTGTAGGTGAACTCCGCCGCCAGATTCCGCTTCGTGCGGTGGATGAACTGCCCGCCCTTCTTGCCGGCGCAGATGTAGACCGTCGTGTCCTTGTCGAACTTCGCCGCCTCGCGCAGCAGGTTCGCGTTGAGCGCGCCGCACAGGCCCTTGTCCGTGCTGATGAGGATGACCGCGCGTTTTTTCACCGCGCGCTTTTCCATCAACGGATGATTGAAGTCGCCCGCGCCCTCGGTCACGGCGGCGAGCACGTCGTTCATCAGCGAGGCGTAGGGCCGGCCCGCCAGCGCGGCGAGCTGGGCCTTGCGCATCTTCGACGACGCGACCATCTGCATGGCCTTCGTGATCTGCGCCGTGTTCTTGACCGACTTGATGCGTCGGCGGATGTCGCGCGTGCTCGGCATGAAAAATTAGCGATAGCTCTGCTTGAACTCCGTCACCGCCGCCTTCAGATCCGCGCCGAGCGCGTCGTTGATGGCCTTCTCGTTGCGAATCTTCGTCAGCAACGCCTCCTTCCGCGTGGAGAGGAATTCCGTGAGCTTGTTCTGAAAGTCCTTCACCTTTTCCACGGCCACGTCGTCGAGCTGGTTGTTCTGCATCGCGAAAAGGACGGCGGCCTGCACCTCGACGGGAATCGGGTTGTATTGGTTCTGCTTGAACAGCTCGACGATGCGCTTGCCGCGCTCCAGCGTGGCCTGCGTCTTGGCGTCGAGGTCGGAGCCGAACTGCGCGAAGGCGGCCAGCTCGCGATACTGCGCGAGTTCAAGTTTGATTTTGCCGGCGACCTGCTTCATCGCCTTGATCTGCGCGGCGGAACCGACGCGGCTCACCGACAAACCGACGGAGATCGCGGGCCGGATGCCTTGATAGAACAAATCCGTTTCCAGATAGATCTGGCCGTCGGTGATCGAAATCACGTTTGTCGGGATGTAGGCGGAAACGTCGCCCGCCTGCGTCTCGATGATCGGCAGCGCGGTGAGCGAGCCGTTGCCGTTCTTCTCGCTCACGCGCGCGGAGCGTTCGAGCAGGCGGCTGTGCAGATAGAAGACGTCGCCCGGATACGCCTCGCGGCCCGACGGACGCTTGAGCACTAGAGAAACTTGACGATAAGCGACGGCCTGCTTGGACAAATCATCATAAATGATCAGCGCATCCATGCCGTTGTCCATGAACCATTCGCCCATCGAAGCCCCGGCGAACGGCGCGAGATACTGCGCGGCGGCGGGAGCATCCGCACCGGCGGCGACGACAATCGTGTCTTCCAGCGCACCGGCCTTTTCGAGTTCGGCGATGACGCGGGCGATGTTCGACTGCTTCTGGCCGACGGCCACATAGATGTTATAGACGGGGCGGAAATCCTTGTCGCCGGAGGCGCGGCCCTGCTTGTTGATGCGGGCCTGGTTGATCATCGTGTCCACGCCAATGGTTGTCTTGCCCGTCGAGCGGTCGC
>JACRJY010000140.1 GCA_016235585.1 Verrucomicrobiota bacterium
CGCCGAAAGCATCGAGAATGGCGAGCTGCTTCGCGGCGTGGAGCAGCGACTGGTGGTCGTGCGGGCCGTGCATGTCCACGAGCGATTCGCCGAGCTGCGCGAGGACGGCGAGCGTGGTGGGTGAGCCGTTGATGAACTGGCGGTTGGTGCCCGCCGCGGTGAAGGTGCGCTTGAGGACGATCTGGTTTTCCTCGCACGGTTCGAGGCCGTTTTCTTCGAGGAAACGATCCAATTCAGATTGCCCCTCACCCCGGCCCTCTCCCCGCTCCTTCGTCACGGGGCGAGGGGGGAGCGCCGCGCGGACGTGCAGTTTCGCAATGTCGAACACCGCCTCGACCGAGCAACTCTCTGCGCCGGAGCGGATGAGCGTGCGGTCGGCGCGCTCGCCGAGGACGAGGTCGAGCGCACCGATGATGATGGACTTGCCCGCGCCGGTCTCCCCGCTGATGGCGTTGAGACCCGGCTGGAGTTCCAGCATAAGATCCGCCACGAGGGCGAGGTTTTTGATGCGGAGCGTCGTGAGCATACCCAGATTTCGAGCCACAGATAAACACAGATGCCCACAGATGGAAAAATCAAAATCACCCTGAAGGTTTGTTGTTTTCCCGGTCAATCATTCGGCGGCGGGTTTGACACAATCCCCGCTAGACAAGCCTGATAGCTAGTTTTAGCGTCATCACCAATGAACCTGATGAACGATAATCCTGTCGTGAAATCATAATTCAGGCCACTACGCCACCGTGAAACCCAACGCCATCGAAGCCAAAGTCTATGAGTGGTTTGAGCGTCGCTATCCAGCCGGGCCTCGCTGGACATCGAGCAGCTTCGACTGCTTCCGTGATGCACCACTTGAACTTCGTATGGTTATCACAATGGACAAGGTCGAGGGAGAGATTGCCAACGGTGGATTGCCACAGCTTCTCTGGAACGTCTTCTTTCACTGGCGACACGTCCTTACTGACAGTGAGTCAGGCTACGAGATCGTCGGAGCGATGCCCCAGCGGGACGCGATTCGGGGATTTCGGACGCTGTTTGAGCGTTACGAGCAAGAGTGCCGCAACTACATCAACCGCAGCGTTAGCGAGCGGGAGTTCGACTACTTCAACAAATGGTGCGATTACGGTTACGCGGTCATGGAGTCGGAGAGCGAGCGATTATTCCACACGGATTCAGGCGTCCATGAGCAGAGGCTTGATTGGATGACAAAGAACGAAGACAGGCTTGTCCAAGCAATGGCGGCCTAACTTGGTTCGTTAGAGGAAAATCATTTTCATTCGCCCCACTCTCCGCTTCTGCTAATTTCCGGCGCGCGTGGCATTTGATCTCACATTTCTCGGCACCGGCACGTCGCAGGGCGTGCCAGTCATCGGCAAGGAGTATCCGGCGGCGTTTCTCGCCAACCCGAAGAACCACCGCACGCGCGCCTCGGTGCATCTCGCGACGGACAAGGTGCGGCTCGTGGTGGACACCACGCCGGACTTCCGCACGCAGGCGCTGCGCGAAAACCTCCGCTGGCTCGACGCCGTGATCTTCACGCACTCGCACGCCGACCACATCATGGGGCTGGACGACTGCCGGCGCTTCTGCGACCTGCGCGGCGGCGCGCTGCCAATTTACGCGAGCGCGGCGACGATGAAGGATTTGCGGCGCGTGTTCAGCTACGCCTTTCACGACGGGCCGCATCCGAGGGGCTACTTCATCCCGGAGCCGCATTTGATTGAAGGGCCGTTTGAACTGGGCGATTTGAAAATCATCCCGCTCGATCTGCCGCACGGCTCGATGACGACCACGGGTTTTCTCTTTGTGCAAAACGGCGTCAAGCGGCTGGCCTACATGAGCGACTGCAAGGAAATCCCGCCGCCCGCGCTCGAACAGGTGCGCGGCGTCGAAGTCGCCGTGCTCGACGGCCTGCGCCCCGCGCCGCATCCCACGCATATGTGCCTGGACGAGGCGCTGACCGCCGCGCGGCGCATCGGCGCGGGGCGGACGCTGCTCACGCACCTCACCCACGACTACGACCACGACGCGGCGCAGGCCGAACTGCCGCCGGGCGTGGAGTTCGCCTACGATGGGTTGAAGGTGGCGGGGCCGTAACGATTGGGGTGCGGCTGCCGCCGGATGTGGACAGGCTGGAAGCCGGTTCTACTTTTTTGCAGCCTTGGGGCGGGGCGCGTTTTTCGGGTCGAGGTTCGCCATCAAATCCTCGTCGGTGACTTTCGACGGCACGCCGTTCTTCGGCACTTCGGCCTTGGCGACCCAGAGGATGGCATTGAGGACGAGGCGGCGCTGGTTCTCGTCTTTCCAGCCGAGGTGATTGTGGCCGCCGGTGAAGCCGAAGCCGCGCCCGCCATCCGCGCGCTCCATCGCCCAGCCGACGTGCTGCGGCTCCTGCTTCGCCACGGACGCGCGCACGGCGGGATTGCCGCTGTGGTGGCCGTCGGGACGGCTCATCGTGCTCTCGGGCGCGATGGCGGTGAGGATGGGCGTGACGCCCTTCATGCCGTCGGCCCAGCGGAGGTGGAAATACCATTCGTCATTCGTTTTGAACGGCTTCACGCCGCGCGTGATCGGGTGCTTGGGCAGCGTGGTGAAGTCCGCGTCCCAATGCGGGTTGACCGACCAGTTCGGCGAGAACGCGCCGCCGAGCCATGCGAGAAATTCCTTCTCGCCCTTGTCCGGCGTCGGCTCGGTGGCGTAGTGCAGGCACGCGAGGCCGACGCCGCGTTTCATCAGCGCGCCGATGGTTTCGAGATGGTTTTCCTTGAGCAGCGGATGGCCGCCACCGCCGTCGCTGTAGATGATCACCGCCGCCGCGCCTTCAAACACCTTTTCATCCGCGACCCAGCCGTTGGTGTGGACCTCGGTGACTACGCCGGGGAAGCCTTGCAGGCATTTCGCGAGCAGCAGCGCGCCGGCGCGATGCTCGTGCGCGAGCGGCCCGTGGCTGGGCTTGCCGGCGATGAAGATGATTTTCTTTTCGGCGGCAAGGCCGGTGAGCGCAACGGCGGAGAGGACGAGGGCGAACAAAGTCTTTTTCATGGTGTCAACGTGGTGCCAACGGGTTCAGACTACGGGAAGCGGGCGTGGCTTCAAACTTGTTTCTGCATCACGAGAAGCTCCGTCCGCGCGTTCCAGCCGGTGTGCCGCCAGAAGGACTGGCCCGCAGCATTGTCGGCATAGGCGAAGATGTTGCACTTGGGAATGCCGGCCTGGCGCAGCGATTCAAAACACGCCCCGACCAGGGCGAGGCCCACGCCGCTCCGCCGCCGGCGGGCAGCCACGGCAAGATGGTGCAAATAACCACGCCGCCCGTCATGGCCGCACAACACCGCGCCAACGACGCCGCCCTCCGGATCCGTGGCGATGCGGCTCATGCCGGGGTTCCGGGTGAGATACGCGGCGACATTTTCGCGCGCGTCGGATTCATTCAAGCCAACGCCTTCGGTCTCTTGCCACAACGCAAGGACGGCGTCGTAGTCAGAGGCCTGCATGGGGCGGATGTTGATTTCACCGCCAGGCATGGCTGATGACTATTGCTGCGCGCGCTGATAGACCGCGAGGATGCGGTTGGAGCCGGCGGTCGTGGTGAAGTCCTCCGGGCGGGCCGCGCCGTTGAGGGCGTAGCAGACGCGCAGCGCGCCGCCCTTGAACTCATAAATCGCGGGAACGAAGTCGCCTTTCTTGGTGGTGATGTCCATCCACTTCGGCGAGTGGGACTCCACTAGCTTGAACGAGCCGCCGTCCTCGCCGTCCTTGAGGTTCAAGGTGTATTCGTTGCCGGTGATGCTGTATTTGATGCGCGCAAACGCCTCCGCCTCGACCGGCTCGCCGTTGGCGACCACTTCCACCGGCTTCCAATCGCCTTGGAGCGACTTCAAGTCCGATTTCACCGTCTTGGTCTCGCCCTTGAGTTCCTTGATCCGCAGGTTTTTGAACTGCACCAGCATCGGCGGACCTTGGTGGATTTGCAGCGCGAGCAGGCCGGACTTCGCGGCGTTGGCGGTGTCCTTGTCCGTCACGTCAATGGTCTGCCTGCCGTTGATGAAATGCTGGAGGTGATTGCCCTGGGCGATGATGACGTAGTCGTTCCAGTCCTCGGGCTTGATGCTGTCCTGAATCTCCTCGGACTTGCCGACGGTGCCAGTGACCTCAATCTCGGGCTTCTTGCCTTCGCCGGGATGGATGACAGTCTTCTCGCCGCGCCTGGCAAGAATGCCGCGCCCCTTTTCCTCGTAGAGAATGCCGCTGTGGGTCTTGCCCGCCTCGAAGTCCGCCTGGTAGCCGCTGATGATGGGGCCAAACTTGCCTGGCTCCAGCGTCTTGCTGCGGTATTGCACGCCGGAGTTGCCCGCGACGATGCGGTAGCTGAAGCGCAGTTCAAAGTCGGCGACCGTGCCGGCCTTCCAGACGAGGAAGGTGTTGTGCGCGAGGATGGATTTCTTTTCGTTGGCCGGATCGGCGGGCGTCCGGCCGGTGATGCAGCCGTCCTCGACGGACCAGAGGTCTTTGTTGCCCTCCCAGCCGGTGAGGTCTTTGCCGTTGAAGATGGATTTGAACCCCTTCTCCGCATCAGCGGCGGCGAGAGTGAGGATGAGCGCCAGCGAGGCGACGAGCGGGGCAATGGTTTTCATGGTTGGTAGATGGACGGGAAATGACACGGGCTTATTGAACAGGCAAAAGATTGTGGGAACTGACCTTCACGGGATTTGGAGCAGGGCTTTCAGCTTCCTCCTCAATTCCATGAGCAAATCGGCAGGCAAACTGCCAATCACTCCGCTGATGACGCTGGTGTGCAACGTGACCAGTTTGTCCACGCGGACAACCGACGGCGACTTCAGGCCGGTCTGCCGCCAGAGCGGATGCGTCGGTTCCACGAGCAGGGCGGAAGGCAGTTTTTGCCGCGCAATGTTGGAGGTGGCGAAGGCGACCACAAATTCGCCGGGCGAGTCGCCCGCCGCCAGCACCACACAAGGCCGGCGCTTGGCTCCGGCGAGAGACGAAAAGGGAAACGTCGCGAGCACAATCTCCCCCGGTGCGAAACTCATGGCTCATTGCTTCCCAAACTGTGGATTGCTTCGTCCGGGCAGGAGGTCGGCGTCGGAATACAGCTCCGGCTCGTCGCGCAGAAAGTCAAACGCCCCGCCCTGCTCGGCCAGCGCCGCCGTGTCGCTGGCATCCAGCAGGAGCACCGCGAGCCGCGCGTTCGGCGGCGTGACGAATTGCTCCGGCAGATGCAGCACTCCCTCTTTGACTTCGACGGGTATCGTTTGCATGGCGTGAACTTCGGCCAGTTCGCCGCTTACTTCAACACCCGTTTCAGGAAGCGGATGCCCTTCACCGCGATGTCGTCGCGGTTCGGCTCGATCTTGCGCCAGATGGCGGCGGCGCGGGCGATGACCTTCACATCCGTCGTGAAGCTCTCGATCACCACGTCGCCCTTGTAGCCGATTTTCTTGAGCGCGCGGACGATGGGCTTCCAGTCAATGTGGTCGTTGCCCGGCGTGCCGCGGTCGCTGCCGCAGGCGTGGAAGTGGCCGAGCGCCTTGCCGGCCTTCACGATGGCGTCGTGCTGGTCCTTCTCCTCGATGTTCATGTGGAACGTGTCGAGGTGCAGCTTCACGTTCTTGGCGTTGACAGCCTTGAGGAGCAGCAGGCCCTTGTCGCAGGTGTTGAGGAAGTCGGTCTCGAAGCGGTTGAGCGGCTCGATGCAGAGCTTGATGTTTTTCTTCGCCGCGTATTTCGCCAGCTCCTTGAGGTTCTTCACCACGAGCTTGAACTCGGCGCGCTGCTGCTTCGGTTCCACCGCGTCGGCCTTGCCTACGACCGAGTAAATCGGCCCGATGACGCGCGGGCATTTCATCACGGCGGCCTGATCCACGAGCTTCTTGCAATACTTCATCGCCGTGCGCTGCTCGGCATACGTGCCGCGAAAATCGCGCCCCGGCCCCATGCACGCGCAGATGCTGCCGATGGCGAGGCCGTTGGCCTTTGCGGCGGCGGCAACCTGCGCCGGGTCAATGTGCTCCGGCGACTCGACGGGGATTTCGACCGTCTCGAAGCCCCACTTCTTGATCATGGGGAAAAGCTTGGTGCTCGCCGTGGTGAACGGCGAGGCGTAGAGGAAGGTGTTCAGGCCGATTCTCATAGTGTTGTCTTGTGTTTGGATTTCACCGACAGGCTAGTGAATGGCGGGACAGTGTCAAAAGTTTTCCCTCCGCCCGTTTGAGCATTTCACCTTTGCTCAAACGGTGCTTTGCGGTTAAACAACCCCGCAAATGTATTCGCCGACCCTTGATGACTTTTTGAAACTCGCGGCGCGGGGGAACCTGATCCCCGTCACGCGCCGCATCCTCGCGGACTTCGAGACGCCGCTCTCGGCCTACAAAAAAATCCGCGGGCAGGGCGAATCATTCCTCTTCGAGTCGGTGGAGGGCGGCGAACACCTGGGCCGCTACTCGTTTGTCGGCTGCAATCCGCGCGCCGTCATCAGGCAGACGGGCGAGCGCATCGAGGTCATCGAGAATGGGAAGGTGGTTGAAACATTCTCGGTTGAACCGAAGCCCCTCACTCCGTCCCTCTCCCCATCCGATGGGGAGAGGGTGGCGAAGCCGGGTGAGGGGAAATCTGTTCACGACGGCCTCGAAGTGATCGAGCGCCTCCTCGCGCGGTATCGCGCCGTGCCGGTTTCAGGCCTGCCGCGCTTCACCGGCGGCGCGGTGGGCTTCATCGGCTACGAGTTCATCCATGATGTCGAGCCGGTCGTGCCGCGCCCGCCGAAGGATGAACTGGGCACGCCGACGCTCTATTTTCTCATCGCCGATGAACTGCTCATCTTCGACCGCGTGGCGCAGACCATCACGATTCTGGTGAACGCCGTGCTGGACGATTTCGCCACGCCAGCGGAGGCCTACGAAAACGCCGTGGCCGAAGTCGAGCGGCTCGTCTCGCTGCTGGAGCAGCCCATCGAGCACGCGCCCGTCACCGTGCCCGCCGAGGTGCCGTCCGTGCCGTTCGAGTCGAACACGCCGAAGGAACGGTTCCTCGCGAACGTCGCCGAGTCGAAGAAATACATCACCGCCGGCGACATCATCCAGGTCGTCGGCTCGCAGCGGTTCTCGACGCCGGTGCAGGCCGCGCCGCTGGACATCTACCGCGCCGCGCGCACGGTGAATCCCTCGCCCTATATGTTCCTGCTCGAATTGGACGGCTTCGCACTCGTCGGCGCGTCGCCGGAGATTCACGTGCGCTGCGAGGACAACAAAGTGGAGATACGCCCCATCGCCGGCACGCGCCGTCGCGGCAAGACCCCGGCGGAAGACCTCGCGCTCGAAAAGGAACTCCTCGCCGACCCGAAGGAACGCGCCGAGCACGTCATGTTGGTTGACCTCGCGCGCAACGACATTGGCCGCGTGTGCGACTTCGGCAGCGTGCAGGTGAAGGACTTGATGATCGTCGAGCGTTACAGCCATGTGATGCACATCGTCTCGCAGGTCGAGGGAAAACTTTCGGCGGACAAGACGCCTTATGATTTGATGCGCGCAACGTTTCCCGCCGGCACGGTGAGCGGCGCGCCGAAAATTCGCGCGATGCAGCTCATCTCCGGGCTGGAAGGCACCACGCGCGGCCCCTACGGCGGCTGCGTGGGCTACTTCAGCTTCAACGGCAACCTCGACACCTGCATCACCATCCGCACCGCGCTCATCAAGGATGGCCGCGCCTACGTGCAGGCCGGCGGCGGCTGGGTGAACGACTCGGTGCCGGAGGCGGAATTTCAGGAGACGGTCAACAAGTCCAAGGCGATGCTCAAGGCCGTGGCGCTGGCGGAAAGTTTTGCACCAACGCGGGCGTGATGGAATCCCGCCCCCGTCCCGCCACAATGAAATTGCTTTCCCACAAAACGGCGGCTAGTTTCCCGGCATGATTACCGACGAGATTAGAGAGTTGATGCACGCCGAACCGTTCCGTCCGATTCGGATCGTGCTCGGCAATCAGCAATCGTTTGTCGTCGCGCACACGGATTATCTGATGGTCAGTCCCGACCGGCAGACGGTCGTGCTTTACGACAAGCAGGGGCAGTTCAAAATCATCAATGCCCCGCAGATCAAGCTGGTCGAGCCGGTGAAAGGTTCCGCCGCGAAGGCCGCTTGAGGCGCGGTCATTTTCCCGCCGCTGCCTTCTTCAGCGCCTCCGGCGGTTCCTGCTTCCAATCCCGCGTCGGCCCGCCGTGGCGCCAAGCTCACACTTCCGGCTGGTCGAGGCAGTTGCGGACGGTCTGGGCGAGGAGGCGCGGCTGGTAGGGCTTGGAGAGAAAGTTGACGCCCTCCTCCAGTTCCACCTGGTTCGCGAACAAATCCGCGCTGTAGCCGCTGGTGTAGATGATTTTCAACTTGGGTGCCTGCGCGCGCAACTGCTTCGCCAGCTCCCAGCCGGAGACGCCGTCTGGCATCATCATGTCCGTCAGCAGCAGATCCACGCGCGGAGACTGCTCGCGCCAGAGGCGCAGGGCGTCGCGCCCGCTGACCGCCGTGATCACGTGGTAGCCGTGGTTTCGCAGCAGGCCGGCCACGAGGTCGCGCAGCGCCGGCTCGTCCTCGACGACAAAGATGGTCTCCGCGCCGCGCCGTGTGTCGGGGGACGGCGGGGTTTCGGCGGCTTCCGAGGGGCGCGCGGTGGCGGGGAGGAAGATGCGGAACGTCGCGCCCCGGCCCGGCTCGCTCGCCACTTCGATCCAGCCCTGGTGCTGTTTCACGATGCCGTAGACCGTCGCGAGGCCGAGGCCCGTGCCCTTGCCCACGTCCTTGGTGGTGAAGAACGGCTCGAAGATGCGCGCGCGCGTGGCGGCATCCATGCCCGTGCCGTTGTCCGTGACGCGCAGGCAGACGAAACGGCCGGCGCGGGCGTCGGGATTCTGCGCGGCGCGCGCGGCGTCCAGTTCCACGGCGGCAGTGCTGACGACGATCCTGCCGCCGCCGGGCAGGGCGTCGCGGGAGTTCATCACGAGGTTGAGGATGATCTGCTCCATCATGCTGGTGTCGGCCAGCACGGCGGGCAGGGCCGGGGCGCGCTCCAGCTCGACGGCGATGGTTTCGCCGAGCAGGCGGCGGAGCATCTTCATGGCGTCGGCGACGACCGCGCCGAGGTCGAGCGGCCGGGGCTGCATCACCTGCTTGCGGCTGAAGGTGAGGAGCTGGCGGGTGAGGTTGGCGGCGCGCGTGGCGGAGGCGGCGATTTCGCGCAGGGAAGCCTCGCTCTCCGCGTCCAGCGCGTGGTCGTCGAGGAGCAGGCTGGTGTGGCCCTGGATGACGGTGAGGATGTTGTTGAAGTCGTGCGCCACGCCGGCGGCGAGCTGGCCGACGGCCTCCATTTTCTGCGCGTGGCGCACCTGCGCCTCAAGGCTGTGGCGCTCGGCGATGTCGCGCACCTGGAGCAGCACGCACGGCTGGCCGGTGAAGAGCACGGGGGCGGAGCGGACTTCGACGGGGACGATCTTCCCGTCCTTGGTCAGGGTGGAACCTTCGGTCAGCCGCAGTTCGCCGCTGACGAGCTTTTGGAAGTTCCGCGCCGTCTCCTCCCGGCGATCCGGCGGCACAAGATCACGGACGTTTTTGCCGAGCAGCTCGGCCTGCTCCATGCCTTGCAGGCGGCAGGCGGCGGGGTTGCAGTCCACCACGTTGCCGGCGGCGTCCTCGACAAAGAAGGCGTCGGGCGAGCCTTCAAACACGGTGCGGAAGCGCGTCTCGCTCTCGCGCAGCGCGGTCTCGGCGTTTTTCAGCTCGCTGATGGAGCGGGAAAGCTCCGCCGTGCGGTCGGCCACGCGCTTTTCCAGGTCGTCGTGCGCGCTTTGGAGCGCGGTGTCGCGCGCCTGGATCTGGGCGATCATCTCGTTGAAGTTGTCAATCAGCCGGCCCAGCTCGTCCTCGCCGTGCTTCACCGCGCGGAGCGAGTAATTCTTCTCCGCCGCCACGGCGGCGGCGGTCTGCGCCAGGTGGCTCACCGGGCCGGAGATGACGCGCTGGAGCCGGCTCGCCAGCAGGTAGGTGAAGGGCAGCGAGCCCAGCAGCAGGACGGTGACGATGAGCACGTAGCGGCGGAGGCGCGCGTCCTGCTCGGCGAAGTCGCGGTGGAGCACGACCGTGCCGAGCCGCTGGCCGTTGAGCGTGACGGGCTGGTGGAGGATCAGCTCGTTGCGCTCGATGTGATGGCCGCGCTCCTCCGGCGGCGGGGCGGAATACTTCTCCCGGTGGTCGGCGCGGACGTATTGGGCGACGATGCGCCGGGATTCGTCAAACACGATGGCGGCGATCAGGTGCGTGTCCGCGCTCAAGGACGCCAGGGTTTCCACGATGGGCCGGGGATCGTTGAAGCTCAACCCGGCGGTGCTGGCGTTGGCGACGATCTCGGCGCGCGTCGTCAGCGTGTTCAGCATCACGGCGCGGAAGGCGATGCGCTCGTAGAAGACGAACGCCACGCCCGCCGTCACCAGCACGGCGTAGCTCGTGAGCAGGATGATGCCCGTCAGCTTGCCCTGGAGGGAGAGGTTCGGGAACATATGGGGTGGCTCAAACGGACATGGGTGCCGTCACTTCGGCGCGGGCAAAGCGCCAGAGGACTGGCGCAGTCCAAGACGCTTCGCGTGATGCCAACGTCCGGCGCGCGCGCCAGCAGTCTTGGACTGCGGCGGCCCTCCGCCGCCTTTCCCTAGGCCATCGCGTGTCCCGGTGAATCATCAAGGTCATCATCCTACTTCTTTCCCGGCGCGGGGGTTCCCTCCGGCGCGTCGCGCACGATGCGGGCGAGCTGGAGCAGCTTGGCGCTGATCTTCAGGTGGGCGCGCGCGGCGGCGTCCACGTTGATCTCGAAGCGCACGCGGCCCTCGTCCTTGAAGAAGTTGATCATGCCGCCCCGCGCGGCGAACTCGCCGGTCTCGCCGACGGTGAGGATGGGCGCGCTCCCGGTGAGGGCGGTGACTTCCGCCGCCTTGACGCGGGCGGCGGCGCTGACGAACAGGATGTGGCAGCCGGCGAGGCCGCCCTTGCCCCGGATGCGCCGCAGGATGAACGGCCGCCCGTTCGCGGCCTGCCCCTTCAGCGCCGTCTCGAACTCCGGCCCGAAGCGGTCCGGCCCGAGGACGCCGAGGACGATGGGGGCGGTGGCATTCGTGAACGCCCCCGCCGGCCACTCGGTGAACAGGGCGAACTTGGCGAGGAACGCCCCCTTGACCTGATACTCGCGCTCCTCCGCCGTGGGCGCGGGCGCGGCGGGCGCGGCGAGCGCGAGCGCGAGCCAGCAGAAGATCACGGCCAGGGCGCGGGCGTTTGGTGTCCACGCTTCAGCGTGTCCGGCGACCCGGACACCCTGAAGGGTGGACACCGAACGGACTGCGGCGGGGAAACTGGCTTTTTTTAGAGCGGTTTCAAAAAACTTGTGGTTGTTATTTGTATGCAGACTCCGAGGTTCCGCGAGGTCTTGGACTGCGGCAGTCCTCTGCCGCTTTTGCCCGCCGTGCGACCCCCGAACGCGGCAGAGGACTGCCGCAGTCCAAGACGCTGGCGCGCCGCTCGAACCTCCCCATCCGAAGAAACGGCGGCGGAAGGTTTTTTGAAACCGCTCTAGCCGGCTCACCGCCTTCGCAAGCCATTTTTCACCTAAAAACCTCATTTTAAGCGTGTTGGAACGGGTGCCACGGGAAAAAGATCGCTTCCCACGGCCAAAAGAACGCGTTCCCGGAGGCCGGGGGCGTGTTCTTGGCCGCCGGGACAGCTCCCCCGGAGACCGGGACAGCTCTCTCGAAGGACGGGATAGCTCTCCCGGAGACCGGGGAAGCGATCTTTGGGAGAAAGAATGCGTTCATGGAGACAAAGATCGCCTTCCACAAGTCGTGGAGAGCCTTCCACGCGCCGTGCCGGGGATGGTTTCACCGCAGAATGCCCGGCCACCCCTCTCCTTGATCCTCTCCCCTCCTCGGAGGGGAGAGGGCAGGGACAGGGGTGGTGAGCGCGCATCGTGTTGAGTTGCATTTGTCCAGTCATCGTATTCAGAAGCGATACGTGAGCTTCACGCGGAAGCTGCGCCCGTCCTGCTGGATCACGTCCTGCAAATGCTCGTTCGCGCCGGGATAGCCGTAGCGGGTGCCGAAGAGGTTGTAGAGGCTGGCGGAAAGCTCGACGCCCTCGACGAGCTTGTGGCTGAAGAGGGTGAGGTTGGCGAGCCAGAAGCTGCCCGCCGTGTTGCCCGCGAGCGTCTTCACGCGGTTGTGGTATTGCAGCTCGAAGCCGGCGAAGAGCCGGTCCCGCCACAAGGGCGCGGTGACGTTGAGCTTGGCGAGGTGCTTCGGGGAATTGCTCAACGGCCCACCGGTCGTCTTGTCCTCGGTCTCCTGAAAGGCGTAGCTCACGCGCCCGCGCAGGCCGTGCTCGGTCTGGCCGAGCAGCTCGACTTCCACGCCGCGCGCCTCGACCTGGCCGACGTTGCCAAAGACCAGCAGGCCGTCCGCCGGGTCGGTCATCTGGCTGATGAGGTCTTCGATGCAATAGCGATACACGGAGGCGTTGAACTGGAGGCCGGCGGGGAGCTTTTGTTCAAACGCGATTTCGTAGGTGTCAATCGTCTCCGGGCGCAGGCCGGGATTGCCTTTCTGTGTCGCGCCGGAATCGCCGTAGAAGGATTCATAGACGTTCGGCGCGCGGAAGGCGGTGCCGTAAAGCAGCTTGATCGTGGTCGGCTCGACCGGGGCGTAGATGAGGCCGAGGCGGGGGTTCGCCCGGTGGCCGAACCATTCATAATAGTCGTAACGCATCCCGGCGTTGAAGACGAGGTTGGTCAGGAGCGCGATCTCCGCCTGCCCGTGAACGCCCGCATTGAGGCTGGAGCGGCGGTCATCCAGCTTCACGAGGCCGGTGGGGAGGTCGGAGTTGCCCTGATCCTGCTGGAGGTTGTCGCGCAGCTCGACGCCGAAGGTGACGGTGTGGAGGTCGAACAGTTTGCCGGTGAACTGCGCGTCCACGCCCACGCGGTTGCCGCTGCTTGTGTCCTTGTTCAGCACCGGCGCGTAGGGATAAATCCCCTGGTAGCTGTAGTAGTCGAAGTAGGCGCGCGCGGTGGCGTCCCAGTTCGCGTTTAGGCAGTCGCGCCAGGTCAGGTGCAGGTAGGCCGGCCTGTCAATCGTGCTGGCGCGCGGGTCGCCGAAGTCCGTGCCGTAGGAGCCGGTGGGCACGCCCTTCTTGCGATAACTGTAGGCGCCCTCCAGCGTCCACAAACCGAGGCGGAAGCTGCCAAAGAGCTTGTAGGCCGTCTCGTAGTCGGCCTTTTCCGCGAAGCCGTCGTTCGAGGCCGGGAAATTGTATTCCGGGAAGAACAGCCGATCCGGCCCGGCGCTGTCGAGAAACGTGCCGGAGAAGAGCAGCTCGGCCTCGTCGGAAAACTTCTGCCCATAGGTGAACCGCCCCTGATAACTTTCGTATGCCCCCACGCTGCCGGAGACTTCCGAGCCGTTGAAGTCGCGGCCCTGCTTGGTGATGACGTTGATGACGCCGAAGAAGGCGTTGTTCCCATAGACCGAGGAGCTGGGCCCGCGGATGACTTCCACGCGATCCACGAGATCGAGGTCGAGCGGGAACTCGTTCCCGATGAGTGCGCTGTCGTAGATGTTGTCGTTGAGCCGGTGGCCGTTCACGAGCAGGAGGAAGCGGCTGTTGTAGTCGCTCGGGCGGTTGAACCCGCGCAGGCCGAGGTAGGTGTAGTTGCGGTCGCTCGTGGCGTAAAACCCGCGCACGCTCCGCAGCGCGTCGGCCAGGGTGCGATAACCGTGTTTCTTGATGTCGTCGTCCGTGAGGATCGTCACCGAGGCGGGCGCCAGCGACACCTTCTGCGGATAGCGCGATGCGCCCACGACCGAGTCCACCTTGATCTCCATGAGCTGCTCGATGGTCAGGTTCATCAGGTTGGTCTTCGTGGCGTCCGGGCCTTCCGCCGCGCCGCCGGACACGCTGCCAAGCAGCAGGAGCACCGCCGCCAGCGCGGCGAAAAGCCGGGAGAATCCGCGCGCGGCGGCGGCGGCCCCGGCGCGCAGGGCGTTTCTCAAAATTTGATGTTTCATAAAATCACCGCGCAGGGCGGCCGGGTTGAAGGACGTGCAATACGGGCAGATAATCCACAAAAACGGGCGCGCTGCAATGGCAAACCGGGCCGCGTCAGCGCGCCTGCGCCTGGCGGATGTTCTTCAACAGCGTCTCCGCGCACGCCCCGGCGAAGGCGGCGTCATTGATCGCGCAATCCATCTCAATCACCTCAATGTCCTTCCGCAAATCCGCCTTGAGCGCATCGAACAGCGCGATGTCCGCCGCCGCGTCGTGAAAGGGCTGGCCCGGCGCGCTGATGACACTGATGGCCCGCCGCGGAATCAGCACGCTCACCGGCCCGCGCGAGAGGTTCAGCTTCCCGGCGAGAATTTTGCCGAGCTGCGCGCACTCCTCCGGCGTCGTGCGCATGAGCGTCACCTGCGGGTTGTGCCGGTAGAAATTCCGGCCCGCGAATTTCGCCGGCACCGTCTCCGGCGCGCCGAAGTTCACCATGTCCAAGCAGCCCGGCGCGACGATGGCCGGCACGCCCGCGCGGGCGGCAGCTTCGCACCGCGTTGGCCCCGCCGACAAAACGCCGCCGACCAGTTCGTCCGCCCACTCGGTCGTTGTGATGTCCAGCACGCCCGCGACAAGGCCGGCTTCGATGAGCGACTCCATCGTGCGCCCGCCCGTGCCGGTGGCGTGGAACACCAGCACTTCGTAGCCCTCCGCTTCGAGAATTTTCTTCGCCGCCTGCACGCACTCTGTCGTGTTGCCGAACATCGAGGCGACGATGACGGGCTTGTCTTCGTTGTCGCGGCGGTCTGTGACCGCCGGTGAAATTTCCACCATCCCGCAAATCGCCCCGGCGGCGCGCGTGAGAATCTGCCGCGAGATGCGGTTCAGCCCCGCTACGTCCACGATGGATGGCATCATCACGATGTCCTTCACGCCCACGTAGGCCGCCGTGTTGCCGCTCGCCAGCGTGGAGACCATCAGCTTGGGAAAGCCAATCGGCAGCGCGCGCATCGCCGCCGTGCCGATGGCCGTGCCGCCGCCGCCGCCGAGGGAAATCACGCCGTCAATCTTTCCTTCCGCGTGCAATCGCGCGAGCAGCGCGGGCGCACCCTTCGACACCGCGGCGACCGCTTCGCCCCGGTCGCGCCGCGCCGTCACGGCGGCGAGGTCAATGCCCGCCGCCGCCGCGACTTCCTGCCGCGAGATGTCGGGGGCAAGCTGCGGCGCGTCGAGCGTGCCGGTGTCAATGACCAGCACGCGATGCCCGCGCTGGCGGAGGAGGCCGGCGACAAAGCCGTGCTCCTCGCCCTTGGTGTCCATGGTGCCGAGAACAGCGATGGTGGCCATAAGTGTGGGTGCAGCCTAACGCCGCCGCCTTCAAAGCAGGCTCGTCTGTTTGCCGGGCGCGGGTTTCAAGCCGAGTTTCTTGTAGCTCAACTCCGTCGCCACGCGGCCCTGCGGCGTGCGGTTGAGGTAGCCTTCCATGATGAGATACGGCTCATAGACTTCCTCGATGGTGTCCGGTTCCTCGCCCACGGCCACGGCGAGCGAGCCGACGCCCACGGGGCCGCCGGCGAACTTCACGATGATGGTTTCGAGGATGCGCTTGTCCATTTCGTCGAGGCCGTTGCGGTCAATCTCCAGCATCGCCAGCGCGCGGTCGGCCACGGCGGCGGTGATGCGGCCGTCGTGCCGCACCTGCGCGTAGTCGCGCACGCGGCGGAGGAGGTTGTTCGCGATGCGCGGCGTGCCGCGGCTGCGCCGCGCGATTTCATACGCGCCCTCGGCCTCGGTCTCCACGTTGAGCAGGCGCGCGGAGCGGGTGACGATCTGCTGCAACTGCTCGGTGTGATAGTAGTCGAGCCGCTCGCGCATCCCGAAGCGCGTGAGCAGCGGCGCGGTGAGCAGGCCGCTGCGCGTGGTCGCGCCGATGAGCGTGAAGCGCGGGAGGTTCAGCCGCACGCTGCGGGCGTTCGGCCCCTGGTCAATGATGATGTCGAGTTTGAAGTCCTCCATCGCCGGGTAGAGATATTCTTCGATGGTTTTTTGGAGGCGATGAATCTCGTCAATGAAGAGCACGTCGCCGGCTTCGAGGTTCGTGAGCAGGCCCGCGAGGTCGCCGGCCTTTTCAATCGTCGGGCCGCTGGTGGTTTTGAAATTCGCGCCCATCGCCTTCGCAAGGATGCTGGCGAGCGTGGTCTTGCCGAGGCCGGGCGGGCCGGAGAGGAGGATGTGGTCGAGCGCCTCGCCGCGCTGCCGGGCGGCCTGCACGGAGATTTCGAGGCGCTCCTTGACCTTGGCCTGGCCGGTGAACTCGGAAAAGAGGGAGGGCCGCAGCGTCATTTCGAGCGCGGCGTCGGGCTGGGTCAACACTTCGGAAATCGTCCGCTCGGCCATGCGCGCGAGAATGCGGAAAGCGCCGGGGAGCGGCAAGGGGAAATGGTTGGAGGCGGCATGGTTTCGCGCGAAGACCGCGAAGGTGGCGAAGGAAATGAAGCCTTTTCCTTCGTTTCTTCTTCGCGTTCTTCGCGCGACATAAAAATTGTTCAAACTATGCCGCAACGAAATGGCTGCTGACCACCGCGCGGAGGATTTTACATGGCGTTTGGCAGTTTGCTCCATTGTCCCGCGTGTTGAGGGCCGCTAGTTTTTGCGCGAATTATCCGGGGTGGCGCGCACGTCAGACAATTATGCTTTGCCACGCCGCTCAAAAACTGGTGCCTTACCGCCATGCAACCTGAACCGCAAAACCACGAGCGGCGCTCCTTTTTGAAGAAGACGCTGGCCGTCTGTTGCGGCGGCGCGGCGGTGCTCGCCCCGGTGGGCGCGGGCGTCGCCGTCTTCCTCGATCCACTGCGCCGCAAGGCCGAGGCTCTCCGTGCCATCCGCGTCACCACGCTCGACGCGCTGCCCGACGACGGCGTGCCGCGCAAGTTCCCCGTGCTCGCCAACCGCACCGACGCCTGGAACAAGTTCACGCAGGTGCCCATCGGCGCGGTGTTCCTGCGCCGGGTGGCGGGTGGCAAGATTGACGCCTTCAACGTCGCCTGCCCGCACGCCGGCTGCTACGTGGACTTCATGCCGGAGCAGGAGCACTTCCTTTGCCCGTGCCACAACAGCACCTTCGCGGTGAACGGGCGGGTGAACGACCCGCACAGCCCCAGCCCGCGCGGGCTGGACACGCTCGTGGTGGAAATCCGCAACAAGAAGGAGGTCTGGGTGAAGTTCCAGAATTTCCTCCCCGGCCAGGCGGACAAGGTGCCCGTGGCATGAAGGCGCTGCTCGCGTGGCTGGACGAGCGCACGGGCTGGCGCGGCCTGGGCAACAAGTTTCTTTACCACAGCATTCCCGGCGGCGCGAAGTGGCGGCACGCCTGGGGCACGGCGCTGCTGTTCGCCTTCGTGGTGCAGGTCATCACGGGATTTTTCCTCTGGACGAGCTACAGCCCCAGCGCGCAGACGGCGTGGGAGAGCGTCCACTACATTCAGGACGAAATGACCGGCGGCTGGCTGCTGCGGGGCATTCATCACTACACGGCGCAGGCGTTCGTGGTGCTGCTGGCGGCGCATCTTTTCCAGATGGTGCTCTACGGGCTTTACCGCGCGCCGCGCGAGGTGTGCTTCTGGCTGCTGCTGGCGCTGCCGCCGCTGGCCATCGGGATGTCCGCGACGGGCTGGCTGCTGCCGTATGACCAGCGGGGCTTCTGGGCGTCGCGCGTGCCGATCAACATCGCGGGCATCACGCCGGTCATCGGGCCGGAGATTCAGAAGCTCGCGATTGGCGGCAACGAGTTCGGCCACCACACGCTCACGCGGTTCTTTGCGTTCCACGCCGGCTGGCTGCCGCCGATGCTCGCGACGGTGCTGCTGCTGCACTTGTATCTGCTCCGCCGCGGCGGAAAGGCGGCGACCGACGCGACATCGGAAGCACAAAAAACAACTTACTGGCCGGATCAGGCGCTGCGCGACGCGGCGCTGTGCCTCGGCGTGATGCTGGTGGTGCTCGCGCTCATCCTCGTCCCGAAGCTGGCGGGGTTGCAGTCCGCGTTCGGCGTGCATCTGGGCGCGCCGGCGGATCCCTCGGAGCCTTACAGCGCGGCGCGGCCCGAGTGGTTCATGCTCTTCCTGTTTCAATTTCTCAAATACTTCCCCGGCGGCACGGAAATCTGGGGCGCGATGATCATCCCGACCGTCATTGGAATGTTCTTCGCGCTGATGCCGTTCCTGGCGAAGACGCGGGCGGGGCAGAAGTTCAACGTCGCGTTCCTCCTCGCGCTCGCCGCCGGCTGGGGCGCGCTCACGTATCTGGCCGTCTCGGAGGATCGGCGCGACGCGGTCTATCAGCAGGGCGTGGAGGACGCCGAGTGGGAAGCGGGGCGCATCAAGGTGCTCGCGCGCTCCCCGGCGGGCGTGCCCAACAGCGGCGCGCTCACGCTGCTCCGCAACGACCCGCTCACGCAGGGGCCGAAGCTTTTTGCCAAGCACTGCGCGAGCTGCCACCGCTACGACGGCCACGACGGCACGGGGAAGATTCCCAAAGACCCGCAGACCGCGTCCGACCTGGACGGCTTTGCCACGCGCGACTGGATCGAGGGCTTCCTCGATCCGGTGCGGATTGACACGACCAACTATTTCGGCGGCACGAAGTTCAAGGACGGGAAAATGTCGCGCTTCGTGAAGAAGGACATCGCGGGCTACACGCTGGCGCAGCAGGCGAAGCTCAAGCAGATCATCATCGCCCTCTCCGCCGAGGCGCAGCTCAAGTCCCAGCTCGCCGTCGAGCAGAAGGAAATCGCCGACGTGCGCGCCGGGCGGCGGTGGATCACCGAGCTGGGCTGCACGGACTGCCACGCCTACCGCAAGCCCGATCCCGACGCGAGCGCGCCCGACCTGACGGGCTACGCCTCGCGCCGCTGGCTGCTGGGCATCATCCAGGATCCCACGCACCCGAACTACTACGGGAAGAAAAACGACCGGATGCCCGCCTTCGGCGCGAGCCAGATCCTCTCCGCCCGCGAGCGCGAACTGATCGCCGACTGGCTGCGGAGCGACTGGTATCAGCCGCCGAAGTGAAGCGGCTTTTGCGCCCTCTGCGTAATCCTCTGCGTCCTTTGCGTTTATTTTTTAGCGCCTAGGACGCAGAGGTTTTCGCAGAGGAACGCAGAGGGACAAATCAGAACCGCCAGCCGATTCTTCGATGGCGGCTCAATTGGGAGCGCCGAGTCTGGCTCGGCACGGGTGGAGACCGTGGGTCACCCCAGCCGAGCAATGCTCGGCGCTACGTAGAAAGTCAAAATGAGCCACGGCCAGCCCTTCAACCCGCTTGCGAAGGATGAAACCATTTGCCAGACTGCGCGTCGTTCAACCGATGCCATCGTCTTGCCTTCACTAAACGTGCGAACCGCAAACCATCTTGCGGGCTGGCTGGCCCGCGTGGCGCTGGGTCTGGCACTGGTCTGCGTCGGCCCGCTGCGTGGCGCGGAGGTTTATCAGAAAGCCCCCGCGCCGATTCCCGCCCTCCTCGACGCGCCCGCCACGCCTGTTGTCTCCTTGAGCCCCGCGCGCGACCGGATGCTGCTGGTGCAGGGGGTGAAGCTGCCGCCCATCACCGAACTGACCGGCCCGGCGGCGCGGCTCGCGGGCTACCGCCTCAACACGCTCAACAACGCGCCGCTCCGGGCCGCGCGCTACTCGGGCTTCACGCTGGCCGCGCTCGACGGTGCGCCGGGAAAAACCATCGCCACCCCGCCGGGCGCGCGGTTCGGCTTCCCCGTGTGGTCGCCGGACGGAAAACTCTTCGCCGTGCTGAAATACAACGTCTCCACCGTCGAGCTGTGGATCGGCGACGCGCAGACGGCCACGCTGCGCCGCCTCCGGGGCGTGCTCGTCAACGCCGCGCCGGGCGACCCGGTCCAATGGCTGCCCGACGGCCAGTCGCTCGTCTGCCACACGATCCCCGCCAACCGCGGCAAGGCTCCGATGTCCCTGCGCGCGCCCGCCGGGCCGGTGATTCAGGAGAGCAAGGGCGTGGCCGCGCCCGCGCGCACGTATCAGGACTTGCTGGAGGACGCGCACGACGAACTGGCGTTCGACTACTATTTCACCGCGCAACTGATGCGGGTCAACGCCCGCACCGGCGCGGCCGCGCCCGTCGGCAAGCCGGGCATCTTCAGCGTCGTCGAACCGTCGCCGGACGGCGCGCACCTGCTCGTCTCGCGGCTTCACCGGCCGTATTCGTATCTGCTGCCCGCGTCGTTTTTCCCGCGCGAAGTCGAGGTGTGGGACTTCACGGGCAAAGTGGAGTTCAAGCTCGCCAGCATCCCGCTCGCCGACGATCTGCCGCCGGGCGCGGTGATGCCCGGTCCGCGCCGCTACCACTGGCGGCCCACCGCGCCGGCCACGCTCGTCTGGGTCGAGGCGCTTGACGGCGGCGATCCAAAAAGGAAGGTGCCGCACCGCGACAAAATCGTCATGCACGAGGCGCCCTTTCGCGGATCGCCGGAGGAATTGATCCGCACCCAGCACCGCTTCTCCGCGATCAGCTGGGGCGAGAAAAGCTGGGTCGCGCTCGTGAAGGAATACCAGAGCAGCAAGCGCTGGAACCGCACGTTTCTCGTCAATCCCGACGCGCCCGCCGGTGCCCCGCGCCTGCTCTGGGACTTGTCCGCGCAGGATCGCTACAACGACCCCGGCGCGCCGATGATGCGGACGCTCGCCACCGGCCAGCGCGCGATGCGCGTGAACGGAAACTATCTTTACCTCAACGGCTCCGGCGCGTCCGCCGAGGGCGACCGCCCGTTCCTCGACCGCCTGAACCTTGAAACCTTCCAGACCGAGCGGCTGTTCCAGTCCGACGAGCACAGCTACGAGAGCGTCATCGCGTTCGTCTCGACCGAGGCGGCGCAAGTCATCACCCGGCACGAATCGCCCACGAACCCGCCGAATTATTTCCTCCGCTCGCTCAAGGACGGCGCGCGCCGCGCGCTCACCCGCTTTCCCGACCCCGCGCCGCAACTGCGCGGCCTCACGCGACAGCTCATCACCTACCCGCGCGACGATGGCGTGCCGCTCTCGGCCACGCTCTTCCTGCCGCCGGATCACCGGCCCGGCCAGCGGCTGCCGACCATCGTCTGGGCCTACCCGCGCGAATACAACGACGCGGACACCGCCGGGCAGGTCGCCGGCTCGGCGAACCGCTTCACGACGCCCTTTGCGGCGTCGCACCTTTTCCTGCTCACGCAGGGCTACGCCATCCTCGACGGTGCGACGATGCCGGTGGTGGGCGACGTGAAGACGGCCAATGACACCTTCCTCGAGCAAATCACCGCCAGCGCGCGCGCCGCGATTGACAAGGCGGTGGAACTCGGTGTCACCGACCCGCAGCGCGTCGGCGTGGCCGGGCACAGCTACGGCGCGTTCATGACGGTGAACCTTCTTGCGCACTCCGATCTCTTCCGCGCCGGCGTCGCCCGCAGCGGCGCGTATAACCGCACGCTCACGCCGTTCGGTTTCCAGAGCGAACGCCGCTCGCTCTGGGAGGCGCAGGACATGTATTTGAAAATCTCCCCGTTTCTCGCGGCGGACAAAATCAAGGAGCCGCTGCTGCTCATCCACGGCGAGGACGACAACAACCCCGGCACCTTCACGCTGCAAAGCGAGCGGATGTTCCAGGCCATCCGCGGCAACGGCGGCATTGCGCGGCTCGTCCTGCTGCCGGGCGAGTCACACAGCTACGACGCCCGCGAATCCGTCGAGCACGTGCTGGCCGAGATGATTGCGTGGTTCGACAAATACGTGAAGCACGCCCCGCCGCGCGCCCCGGAACACCCGCCGGGCAGGTAGCGGCTTCACGGGATCCTGCATTCGGAACCGGGCTGGAGGTCGTCAGGCGCACCGGCGCAATTTCCCCGCTCACTCCACCGCGCGCACGGTGTAGCCGCCGGATTTCTCGTCCGGCTCCAGCTTCAGCAGGCCGCGCTTCTGCGCCTCGAGCAGCAGGTCGTTGAACGAGCGGAAGCCGTGGGCGCGCTCGTTGAAGCCGGGATGCCGCCGCTTGATGGTCTGCTTGATCATCGAACCCCAGATGTCGTCATCCCCGCCCCGTTCGCTGGAGATGGCCTCGATGGTTTCCATCACCAGGTCGAGCGCCTTGTCGAGCGACGGCCCGCTGGCCGCGC
>JACRJY010000142.1 GCA_016235585.1 Verrucomicrobiota bacterium
CCGGGAATTTCTCCGCCGCCGCGAGCAGTTCATCCTTGAACTGCTTGGCGGTGCGCTTGGTCCAGTGGGCGAGTTGATCCGTTGCGGGGTTGTCGCTGGTGAAGAAGGCCAGGTCTTTGGCGAGTTTGATGCCGAGGCCGTCCGTCTCCACGTTGCGGTTGGTGATCATCCAGTATTTTGGCATGGGGTGAGGGGGGTGTTGCTGCGGTTTCGTGTCAGACTTATCCGATTCGTTTTACAAAAGCTTCAACTTCGGGAGACAAGCCAGCTAAGGTGGAGAAGCCTTTAATCGCTCTTGGCGGGAGGTCATCCGGATTGAACAAATATTCAAAGGCGGAAATGTTCTTGGTTTGATTTAACGCCTCAACCGCTGTGGTGTTGTCCCCAGAAAGGACTTTGGCTGTCGCCAGGGCGATTCGGGCAAGGTCGCAGAGTGAGTCAGTCTGGCCGCCGCCAGCCTTCGCATTTTGAATGACCTTCTGGGCCAGCGCTTCACATTCGGAATATTTTTGCGCGTCCAGATAAACGAAGCAAAGGTTGGCCTGGGAAAGCAATTCCTCACTGGAGCTGTTTTTATTCCGGGCGGCCTCTTCGTAGTGTTTTTTGGCGTTGTTGAACCAGCTTAAATCGTCGCCGGGTTTCCAGTTTGGCGGCTGTTGCCAATGGTAGCAAAGCCCCAGGAGGTTGTGGATTTTCCAAAGCATTTCCGGGCGTGGTGACGCGGCCAGGGCTTTTTCCGCATTCTCCACCGCGGCTTTGTAGTTCTGGGCTTGGAACTCATGAAAGGCGAGAATCATCAGATCCGTCGCGCTGCGCTGGCTGGCGCTCTCATTTTTTACCAATTGAGCCGCAATTTCTAATTGAGCCTTGTCGGCCGGGGCCTGCTGCTCGGAGAGGAGCGGATCTTCCATGGCCCGCTCGGCACCGGATTGGGCCAGTTTTTTCACGATGGCCGTGGTGCGCTCGTCCGCTTCGGAGAATTCCTTCCGCAGGTTTTTCACGGCCTCCGGTTCCAGCAGTGCCGCCATGTAGAGCCGCGTCCAGAGGAACACCGCGAGAAAGCCGCACACGCCGAAAAACACAATCAGCGACACGGCAAACGCCCGGTCGGCGTCCGTGCCCCCCATCCCGCAGGCAATGAAGTCGCCCAGTTCCTTCATTTTTCCGGGAATCTTGTTGATCTGGGTAAGTCCGGCCCCGACCAGAATCTTGGTCAGCCAGTCCGAGATTTGCTCCAGGTTGGTGCTCGGCTCAACGCTCGGTTTGCTGTTCGCACCGTCGTTGTTGCCGCCGCCGTTATGACTGGCCTGATTCCGTGCCGTGGCGCGCGGCATGCCGAAAAGAAACCCCAAAAAGCCGCCGGAAGCCATCGAGGCCGCCGCCACCAACAACCCCACGCTCAACCGCGAATACGAGGGATCGGGAACTGCCGCGTAGAAAATGATTCCGAACAAGCCGACAATAATGACGGCAAAAAGCGTCTTGAACGCCTCCTGATCCTTCTCGCTGCGATTGGCTGACGAAGTGAAGCCGAACATGATGGTTCCTCCTTGTGGTTGATGGTTGTGGTGGCGGTCAGGAACTGAAGCGACGACGACCTACCCCTTCTGGTAGGTCGCCCGCACCGTCCAGTTGCCGTCGTCCTGTTTGATCTTTTCCACGCGGATGGGATCGTCCGCCATGTAGCCGGCGACGACGGCGCTCAACCGCGCCGGCGGAACATCGGTGGTTTCGTAGGTTTCGTAGGTGGTTTCTTTTTCGGGCATAACTCTCCTTTCGGTTTGGTTTATTATTTGACCGCCGGGACATTCAACTCACGCACGGCGCGCTGCCGCTGCTGCTTGTATTTGGCATCCTCCAAAAACCGCTCGATGAGCACGCGCTTCTCAAACTTGAACTCCTCGAATTTCTTCCGCAACGCCTTCAGGTTGTCCTCGTTGATCGGCTTGTCCGGGCCTTGCGGCCAGAGCCAGGCGCGGAGTTGCAGGGCCGCCTCGTCCTCCTCAAAGCGGATGGAGTCAATTTTCAGCTGCGCGTCCTTTTCCTTCGCCCCGGCGTCGGTCTGGATGGCCTGCAGCGCGCCGAGGAACGTCCCCGCGAAATAATAGTTGTCCAGATCGGCCAGTGCCTGGGCCAGCGGATAATCGTCCGTGCCCTGCTTCATGCCCGTCAGGATCGGGGCCAGCGCCTCCTTTCGCTGCGCGTTCATGCTCGTGACCAGCACCGGCACGGTCTTCTCGAAGAAAAAGTTCTTGTCCACCGCCAGCTTGCTGCCGGTCACCCCGGAGGAGACCGCGCCCAGGATCGTCTTGGTGGCGGCCCCGCCCACGGCGGTGGTGGCGAGGTTCAGCCCCAGTTCGGTGACCTCCGTGCCAAAGTCCAGGCTCTGCTTGGTCACGGAGAAGCGCGCCACAAACTGGTTGTAGTTCAGGTTGATCAACGCCAGCCGCCCGCCGATGATGTTGTTGCGCCCGGATTTCTTCTCCTCCTCGGTGGCGTTGCGGGTGAGCGTGTAATAGTTGCTGATCAGCTTGGGCGGCTCGAACTCCTCCTCCAGCGCCTTGATTTGTTTTTTCTCGTCGTAGGACTGGCGGGGGAAGCCCGGCGTGCCGCAGCCGGCGAGCGCGAGCGCCAGCGGCAGCGCCAGAATGAGGAAGCAGTTTGTTTTCATGGTTCACCTTTCGCAGCGTTTGCAGTTCATTATTTTTCCATTGAACGCGCCTACTTTGACCCCAATTGCGGAAAACCGTCTATACGTGAATACCGATCCCCCCACCCCCCTGTCTGAAATCGCGTGCCGGCACCTTGGGCGGCAAAAATGAGGGCGGGTGCTCTTAAAAACCGAAGTGACAGTAACGCGGGCGGCGGATTTGGCGGGAGCGGTCGAAAATCTAGCGGCGGATTTTTGTGTTTGGCAGCGCCCGCTTAAGCTTCTCGAATCCCTTGTCCGTGATCTGCGTGTCCGTCAAGTCGAGCAATAGGAGGGCGGTGAGCTTTTCCAAGGAGTGCAGTCCATTGTCTGTGATCTTCGCGCCCCTCAAGTTGAGCGATTTGAGAGCGGGGAGCTTGGCCAACGCCGTGAGTCCCGTGTCCGTGATGTTCGTGCCGCCCAAGTTGAGCGATTGGAGGGCGGGGAGCTTGGCCAACGCCGTGAGTCCCGCGTCCGTGATCTTCGTGTGCATCAAGCCGAGCGATTGGAGGGCGGGGAGCTTTGCCAACGCCCTGAGTTCCGCGTCCGTGATGTTCGTGCCCATCAAGTTGAGCGATTGGAGGGCGGGGAGCTTTGCCAACGCCGTGAGTTCCGCGTCCGTGATCTTCGTGAAGCTCAATACGAGCGATTTGAGAGCCCGGAGCTTGGCCAACGCCGTGAGTCCCGCGTCCGTGATCTTCGTGCCGATCAAGCCGAGCGATTTGAGGGCGGTGAGCTTGCCCAACGCCGTGAGTCCCGCGCCCGTGATCTTCGTGCCGCCTAAGTCGAGAGATTGGAGGGCGGGGAGCTTTTCCAGCGATGCCAATCCCGTGTCCGTGATATTCGTGCCCCACAAGTCGAGCGATTGGAGGGCGGGGAGCTTTGCCAACGCCGTGAGTCCCGCGTCCGTGATGTTCGTGCCCATCAAGTTGAGCGATTGGAGGGCGGGGAGCTTTGCCAAACAGTTCAAGTCCGCGTCGGTGATATCAGAATGTGAAAAGTCCAGCTTCTGGACCGTTGCCAAGTCCGCGGCCGTCAGTTGATCCACGGCTTTGTCCAGCGCCTTTGCGACCCGTCCACGAATCAGGTCAGGCAGGGCGCTCAAAATGTCGGGTGAACTGACGCTGGGTGCGGCGTGAGCAACCCCCGGTTCCGTTGCCACCGGCTTGGGTAGTTCCAGATTCGGCGTGGATTGTGCGACCTCGGCCGAGAAGGGAATCTGCAGCAACTGCCAGAGCAGTTCCTCGGCGAAGAGCAATTGCTTGTCCACGGGTTTGCCGTCGTCACCCGCGAGCTTTTCATTTTTCAGCGCTTCATATTCTTGCTCCAATTTTCCGTCTTCATGTTCCGAATCCAGCAGCCTTTGCACCAGTTCAATTCCCTGCTCTCGCGTGGTTTCGGGGCGGTTGACCTTTTTCTTCACTTCTTCGAGCAGTCCCGACATCGCTTCCCCCGCACTCGCTCTGGTCAGAATCGCGGGGCGGAATTTTGGTTCTTTTTGAACCAATCCAGACCACTGCTCAAACCACTTCAGCACGGCCTTCTTGAGCAGCAGGTTTGAGCTGCGGCCAAACCGCCACTCGACAATTTTTTGCACGAGGAAGAACTGCACGCCTTGGGCAAAGAGCGGGGCACTGTTGTTCTTCGCCTTCAAACTGGCGTTGTCTGCCGCCGCGCGGCCGCGCAGGAGCGCGCTGTTGAGCAGGCGCTTGAGTTCGCGCGGGTTGCCCTTGGCCAGTTCGCTGATGCCCTCCTCCAGAATTGTTCGGTGTTCGTCAGCCAGATTGCTATTCCAGTAGCCGCCGGTGGAGAAATGCAGGTTTATTATTTGATATTTGTAAAACTCCTCCATCTGCGACTGGCTGGGCGAGACTTGGACTTCGACTTGAAAAATCTTGTCGAGGTATTTCTCCGCCTTGTCCGCGCCCAGCCCATGCACCTCGTAATGTTTGACGACCACCTTATCCACCACCGCACGGTCCAGCCCGACGACGAAGACGATTTGCGGGATGTTGAGGTAGAGCTTGAGGGCTTCGAGCACTTCGAGCGTGACCACGGGCAGGCAGCGGTCGAGGTCGTCAATGAACAGTGCGAGGCGGTCGCCGTCCTTGAGGAACTCCGCCACCCAAGTCTTGAGGGTGTCCTCGAACTGGTTAAGATAGGCCTTCTCCGGGTGGCCGGCCTTGTCGAACTCCTCGTAAATCTCGCGGAACATCTCGCCCTTGATGGAGACCTCGGCCCCGGCGGCAACGCCGTCGGCCTTCAACTTCAGCTCGGTGCCGGCGAGCGCGTGCAGGAAGCCTTTGCCGAGGAACGCGCCGAACTTCCGCGCGGCCTCCTTCATCCGGGGGACGAAGTTCTGCTGGTCCAGGTTTTCGGCGGCGAAGAGCGAGAGGATGACTTCGGAGATGATGCCGCGCCAGACATCCTCGCGCGAATGATACTTCCACGGATCGAACCACACGGGAAAAACGCGGGGATGGATTTCGTCTTTTTCTTTTGGTCTTTTATAGATGCGCTGTTCATTGGGCAGCGCGTTCCAGAGTTTCAACTGGCATTCCAGCCAGTGCAGGGCGGAGGTCTTGCCCGTGCCCCAGTCGCCGTAAAGGGCGACGGTGATGGGGCACTTGGTGAGGTGGTGGCGCAGGATGTCCAGCACGGCGGAGAGGCGGCTCTCCAGTCCCAGCAGGTCTTCGGGAAGGGTCTGCGAGGGGCGATCCGAAAGGATCGTCATTTGAGGCGGTTGACTTCCGAGCTGGATTTTTTCCACAGCCATGGCTGCGGCGAGTGTGGCAGGAAAATGAAGCGTGTCAATTCGGGTTCAAATCGGCTGGCGGAGTTGTTGAACGGGATTTTCAAGTAGGGCGGTCGCGTCTTTTGTTCCAACAGCCAAGCGGGTTTTTCCGCCCAAGTCTGGCATTGCCAAAGGGCGGGCTGCCCTTTATACACTCACGCTGTGCATCGTTTGACGACAATTGTGTGCGGCCTGCTGCTGGCGGCGACGCTCGCGGGCCGCGCCGTGGAAGAGCCGGACAAGGAATATGTCCGCATCTACCGGCTCATTCAGGAGGCCGACCTGCTGCGCCAGAGCCGGCAGGAAAAACCGGCGCTGGAAAAATTCAACGAGTCCAAGAGCGCCCTCGAAAAACTCCAGCTCGAAAACCCCGACTGGTATTCCAAGGTCGTCCAGTTCCGGCTGAACTACGTCAACGACCGCCTCAAGCAGATGGCCGCCGCCGCCGAGGGTGTGAAGCCTTCCGCCGTGCCGCTCATCACCCCGCCCGGCGGCCGCTCGACCGAGACGGAGCAGCAGCTTGCCACGCTGGTCGCCGAGATGACCAAGCTGCGCGCGGAAAAGACGGAACTGGAGACGCGCCTGCGCGAGGCCCAGCTCACCGCCAGCACCGCCGCCGTCCGCGACCTCGCCAAGGCCGAGGAAAAAGTCCGCAGCATCCAGCGGGAGAATGATCTGCTCAAGGCCGACATCGAGCAGCAGCAGAAGCGCATCACCGGGATGGTGGAGCCGGCGAAACTGGAGGAGGCGCAGAAGTCGCTCGCCGAGGCGACGCGCAAGCTGGAGGAACAGTCCAAGACCAACGCCGCGCTCGGCTCGCTCGCCACGGTCAACGAGCAGCTTCGCAAGCAACTGGCCGATGCCGCCGAACAGAAAAACGCCGAGAGCGAGAAGGGCAAACAGGCACAGCAGCAGGTGGAAAAGCTCAAGGCCGACCTCACGGCGCTGGACAAGCAGTTGAAGCAGGCGCAGACCGACACCAGCCGGGCCGCGCTGTTGAAACAGGAGCAGCAAAAAGTGGCGGAGCTGGAGAAGCAGCTGCTCTCACTTTCGCCGCTCAAGTCCGCCAACGAGCAGCTCCAAAGGCAACTCGCCGACGCCGCAGAGAAGCGCGCGACGCAGGCGCAGGCGTTGACGCAGGCGCAGGCCGAAGTGGACGCGCAGAAAAAGCTGGTTCAAACGCTCGAAACCAAGCAGGCCGACGAGGCGCGCAAGGCGGCGGCGGCGCAAAAGCAGTTGGAGGAACTTCAGCAGCAGATGACGGCGGGCACCGCGTCCGTGCAGGCTGTGAATGAGCAGCTCAAGAGACAACTGGCCGACGCCGAGAAGAAGCGGACGGCGCAGGAGCAGACATTGACGGGCGCGCAGGCTGATTTGGAAGCGCAGAAGAAGCTCGTGGCATCACTCGAGGGCAAGCAGGCCGAGGAAGCCCGCAAGGCGGCGGCGGCGCAGAAGCAGTTGGAGGAACTCCAGAAGCAGATGACGGCGGGCACCACGTCCGTGCAAGCCGCGAATGACCAGCTCAAAAAGCAGCTCGCCGACGCCGAAGCCAAGCGCGCGGCGCAGGCGCAGTCGTTGACGCAGGCGCAGGCCGAAGTGGACGCGCAGAAGAAATTGGTGGCATCACTTGAGGGCAAGCAGGCCGAGGAGGCCCGCAAGGCGGCGGCGGCGCAAAAGCAGTTGGAGGAACTTCAGAAGCAGATGACGGCGGGCACCGCGTCCGTGCAAGCTGCGAATGACCAGCTCAAAAAACAGCTCGCCGACGCCGAGAAGTCCCGCGCGGCGCAGGAGAAGGCGCTCGCGACCGCGCGGAAGGATTTGGCGGCGCAGGAAAAAACGCTGGAGCAGGCGCAAAAGGACGCGGCGCAGGTGCGGAAGGATTACGAAGCCCAGCAGGCCCGCGTGAAGTCGCTCGAATCCGGCCAGACGCAGCAGGCGGGGCTGGTCGCCCAGGCGCAAAAGGAGCTGGCCCAGCTCAAGGCGGACAACGCGGATTTGCAGCAGCGCCTCAAGGCGGCGGCGGCCAAGGACAGCGGCATGGTGGCCCGCGAGGAGCTGGCGAAGAACGAGGCGAAGCTCCGTTCCCTGCAAACCGAGAACGACCAGCTCAAGCAGACCTTGAAATCCCAGCAGACGCAGATGACTTCGCTCGCCAGCCGCAGCGAGCTGGAAGCCGCGCAGAAGGCGCTGGCCGAGGCGAACAAAACCATCGCCGCGCAGGAAAAATCCCAGGCCGCGCTCGATTCCGCCACGCAGACGCTGCGGCTCCAGACGGCGGAACTCAAAAAAGCGGACGCGGCCCGCACCCAGGCGGAGAGCCGGATGGAGAGCCTTTCCAAAGAGCTGGAAAAAGCCAGGGTTGACCTCGCCAGCCAGCAGTCCCTCGCCGCGAACCAGGAGAGCGAGCGCCGGCGGCAGGCGGAGAAGCTGAAGGACAACGCGAAGGAGATTGAGAAGCTCAACAAGGAGCGGGCCAGCATGGAGGCGCGCCTGCGCGAACTGCGCCCGGGCGTCTTCCCCGACGCCGGGGAGGTGGTGAAGCTGGAGCAGCGCGCCGCCAGCCTGAAGGCGGAGAATGATTCTCTGCGCGCCGAGATCGCCCAGCAGCAGCTTCGCGCAAGCCGGATGGTGGACGTGGCCCGGCTGGAGGCGGCGCAAAACTCCCTCGCCGCCGCCAACCGCCAGCTGGCGGAACAGAACAAGAGCCTCGCCCAGCTTGGCTCGCTGCAGGCCGCCAACGACAACCTGCGCCGCCAGTTGTCCGACATGGCCCGCAATCGTGACGGGCGTTCCCGGACGGAAGTCTCGGGCGGTGGATCGAGTTCCGATTTGCAGGCCGCCGGTTCCGAGATTGCCAGTCAAGAGCGGCTCATCCGGCAGTTGCGCTCCGAGAAGGAGTCGCTGGCCGGGGAACTGGAGAAGGCCAACCGCAACCTGGTTGGGATGCGCAACAACGCGCCCACCCGCCGGACGGTGGATGCCGCTCCTGCCGCCAGCCGGACGCCCGACGCCGGCGCGAAACAGGAGTTCGCCAAGGTGGCGGCGCGCGTGCAGTCGCTCGAAGGCGAAAACCGCCGCCTGCTCGCCGAACGGAACTCGATGGCCGAGGAATTGTTCAAGTCCGACAAGGCCGCGATGGCGGCAAAGGACACCAGCAAGTCGCTCGGCGAGCGCGTCAAGTCGCTCGAGCAGAACGCGGCGGAATTGAAGCGCAAGCTGGAGGAGAGCTACCGGCAGCCGCCCAAGCCCGCCAAGCCCGTCGCCGCCGCCGCCCCGGGCCGGGAGGACGTGGACGCCCTGCGGGCGCGCGTCGCCACGCTGGAGGCCGCGCCGGTGCCCTTCACCGCCGACGAGCTCAAGCTCATGAGCGAGCCGACCCCGCGCGAGGCGTTGAAGGGTGTCCAGACCGCCCGCAAGTCCGCCAGGGATTATTCCATTTTGGACTGGCCCGAAGTCAGCGATGCCGAGCGCGCCTTCAACGAGGGCCGTTTCGCCGACGCGGAGCGGAAATACAAGTTTGCGCTCGCCCGCGACGAAAAGAGCGTCTTCCTGCTCGCCAGCGTGGCCGGCGCGCAGGTCGAGCAGGGCCGGCTGGACGAGGCGGAGCAAAACCTCCAGCGCGCCCTGTCCCTTGATCGCGACGATCCCGCCAGCCTCGCCACGCTGGGCATCGTGCGGCTGCACCAGAAGCGGTTCGACGAGGCCCTGGAAGTGTTGAGCCGTGCCAGCAAGCTGGATCCGCGAAATCCCAGCACGCAGAACTTCCTCGGCGTCGCCTTGAGCCAGAAGGGCCACCGCGCCCCGGCGGAGACGGCGTTGCGCCGCGCGGTGGAGCTGCAGCCCGGCAATCCCGTCGCGCACAATAACCTCGCCGTGGTCTATGCCACGCAGAATCCGCCGTATCTCGAACTGGCCCGCTGGCACTATCAAAAGGCCCTGACCGGCGGGCACCGGCAGAACGCCGAGCTGGAAAAAATCCTCGGGAGCAAATAGCGAAACCGTCCCGGCGGCGGGGCGGCGGGCGCATCCGGGCACCCCGGAGCGCCGGACTCCGATCCGGCAGGGGTGGGAAAACTCCCGACCTGCGCCGATTCGGAGATCGGCGTTCCGCCCGGCCTGACGGAGTGGGGGCAGCTTGGATGCGCCCCGGGGCGGCGGGCGCAAAGGAATTGGTTCGACGGCGCGGTGCCCCTTCGGCATCGTCATTCACCAATGTGATTCCGCCATGACCGCCGCCGCGCATAATTTTTTCCGGTGCCTGCCCGCGCTTTTCGCGCTGGAGGTGTTTGGTTTTGGCACTGGCCTGGTTGCCGCCGATGACCCCGGCCGCCTCTTCCTCTCCGCCACCATCGGCACGGGCGGCGAGACGACGTTCAAGGGCGTCGCCCTCCGCACCGGCCCGGCAAAGGAGGCCACCGTCTGCTTCGACACCGAGCTGCTGCGGATGTCCGCCGGGTGGACGCACGGCTTCGTCTCGCCCGTGAACCTGATGTCGCGCGGCGAGTATCCGACCAATCAGGGGCCGCTCACCTTCCTCACGCGCAACCGGCCCGGCTGGGAAAAGGGCGGCGCGCTCGGCAGCCCGCGTCCGCAGCCCTTTGGCCCGCTGCCTGCCGGGTGGGCGAAGTATCGCGGGCTTTACGCGTGGGACGATGCGGTGGCGATTTCCTACACGGTGGGGAATTGCGACGTGCTGGAGACGCCGGAATATGATCCCGCCGAAAAAGTTTTCTCGCGGAGCTTCAACCTGGGCAAATCCGCCGAGCCTCTGGCGCTGCTCGTGTGCGAACTGCCCGCGCGCAAAGGGAAGAAGGAGTTCACCGAGCGCGTCGGCGACGGCAAGCTCGGCCACATCGTCCTCGAAAGCGCGTCCGACGTCATCGCGGCGGGCGTGCAGGGCGCACCCAAGGAGGCGTCGTGGGAGATCAAGGACAACCATCTTTATCTCAAGCTCCCGCCGTTCCCGCAGCCGGTGAAGTTCCGCGTCGCGCTGTGGAAGGGCGACCGCGAGGACGGCCTGGACCGCTTTGTCGAGTGGTTCTTCAAAGGGCCGCCGTTCGCGAATCCGAAACTCTTCACCACCGGCGGTGCGCTCCGCTGGCCGGAAACCGTCACCACCAAGGGCGAAGTCGCGCCGGACAAGGCGGCCTACGTCGTGGACACGCTCACACTGCCGCTGAAAAATCCCTACGGCTCCGAAATGCTGCTGGGCGGGTTCGACTTCTTCACCGACGGCCGGCGCGCGGCGGTCTGCACGTTCCACGGCGACGTGTGGATGGTGTCGGGCATTGACGAGAAACTGGAGAAACTGACGTGGAAGCGCTTCGCCGCCGGGCTGTATCACGCGCTCGGCCTGCGGATTGTGAACGATCAGATTTACGTGCTGGGCCGCGATCAAATCACGCGGCTGCACGATTTGAACAACGACGGCGAGGCGGACTTCTACGAGAACTTCAACAACGACTGCCAGGTCACGAAGAACTTCCACGAGTTCGCGCTGGATTTGCAGACGGACGCGGCGGGGAATTTTTATTTCGCCAAGGCCGGCCCGGTGAAAAACGGCGGGCGGGGCTTTGAGACGATTGCCGAGCATCACGGCGCGATGTTCAAGGTGTCGCCGGGCGGGAAGAAGTTTGAAGTCATCGCCACCGGCTTTCGCGCGCCGAATGGAATGGGCGTCGGGCCGAATGGCGAACTGACCGCCGGCGACAACGAGGGCACGTGGACGCCCACGTGCCGCCTGAACTGGGTCAGGCCCGGCGGCTTCTACGGCGTCGTGGATCTCGCGCACCGCACGCCGCTACCGACGGATTATGACCGTCCGCTCTGCTGGCTGCCCAAGAGCGTGGACAATTCGCCCGGCTCACAGGTCTGGGTGACGACGGACAAGTGGGGGCCGTTCACCGGGCGTCTGCTGCATCTTTCCTACGGCACCTGCTCGCTGTTCCACGTGTTGAAGGAGGAGGTGGGCGGCCAGGCGCAGGGCGGCGTGGTGCGGTTTCCACTCAACTTCAGCAGCGGCGTGATGCGCGCGCGCTTCAACCCGCGCGACCACCAGCTCTACGTCGCGGGCATGAAAGGCTGGCAGACGAGCGCCATCCAGCCGGGCTGCCTGCAACGCGTGCGCTTCACCGGGCAGCCGGTGTGCCTGCCGCTCGAACTGCGCGCAACCACGAAAGGAATCCGCATCACTTTCACCGAACCGCTCGATGCGAAGGCGGCGGCGGACGTGGAGAATTATTCCGTCGCGCAGTGGAACTACCTGTGGTCCGCGTCGTATGGCTCGCCGGAGATTTCCACCAAGGCCGCGCCACCCACGCCCGGCGAAGACGGCAAGGAGTGGAGCAAGGATCAGAAGCAGCAGCGCGTGCATGACGACATGGCCATCAAGTCCGCGAGCCTTTCCGCCGACGGCCGGACGGTGTTTCTGGAAATCCCGGACATCGGGCCCGTCATGCAGATGCAGATCAAATACCGGCTGGCGACGGCGGATGGAAGGCCGGTGAACCAGGAAATCTCGAACACGGTTCACCGCTTGACGGCGGAGTGAGGGAGGCAGGGCGTGGCGCGCGGACGAAAATACGGCCAAAAAGTATTTGCATTCCGGCGGCAGGCGGGCATATTGCGCGCGCCAGTTAGATTACTTGTCAATTTCAAGGCATGGTGGATCACACGGTTGAACACAGTTCAGTGAGTGATGATTTGAAACCCGGCGGTCGGGAACAGTCTGGAAAGCGCAGTCAGTCTACGGAAGAAAGTAAAGTCATCATGAGCACAAAACTGTTTGTTGGAAACCTTTCCTTCAACACCACGGAAAACGATCTGCAGGATCTGTTTGCCGCCCACGGACCCGTCAGCGAAGTCAACCTGATGATGGATCGGGCCACGGGTCGTCCCCGCGGTTTCGCATTCGTCACCATGGCCACGCCGGAAGCCGCCCAGGCGGCGACCCAGGCCCTCAACGGCCAGAGCGTGGATGGCCGCCCCCTCACCGTCAATGAAGCCCGCCCGCGCGAAGAGCGTCCTCCCGGCGGCGGCTTCGGCGGCGGCGGTGGTCGTGGCCGCAGCGGCGGCGGCGGTGGTGGCGGCGGCGGTTACAACCGCGAGCGCCGTTACTAATCCGAACGGTATTCAAAAAGCGCGAGGCTTGGTTCGCCAGGCCTCGCGTTTTTCTTTTTCATCCCCGGAAGACATGGAGAACACGGAAGGAGTCCGGCAAAATTCCCTCCCCAATCCGGCGGCGCTCGTGTTCAATGCCGCGCGTGCTTCCATGGAAGAAAGCTTGGTTGAGCGTCGTGTTGTGGCTGAGCGTGGTGATGATCTCGCCGGCGGCGTATCTTCCGTCCGCACTCCTGCCGCCCGCCCCCGCGCGGGAGTTTCGCGGCGTGTGGGTCGCGTCCGTCTCGAACATTGACTGGCCCTCGAAGCCGGGCTTGAGCACGGACGGGCAGAAGCGCGAGCTGCGCGCCCTCCTCGACCGCGCCGCGCAGTTGAAGCTCAACGCGGTCATCCTCCAAATCCGCCCGGCGGGCGACGCACTGTATGCCTCGCCCTTCGAGCCGTGGTCGGAGTTTCTCACCGGCCAGATGGGCCGCGCGCCGTCGCCGTTTTACGATCCGCTGACGTTCGCCGTGGCGGAGGCGCACGCGCGCGGGCTGGAACTGCACGCGTGGCTGAACCCCTACCGCGCCCGCACCGCCGGGGCCAGGTCGCCCGCCGCCGCCAGCCACATCAGCAAGACGCAGCCGTCGCTCGTGCGGAAATACGGACGCCACCTCTGGCTCGATCCCGGCGATCAGCGCGTTGAGGATTACTGCGTGAAGGTGTTCCTCGATGTGGCGCGGCGCTATGACATTGACGGGCTGCACATGGACGACCATTTCTATCCGTATCGCGAGAAGGATACGGACGGGAAATTTCTGGAGTTCCCCGACGACACGACCTTCCGTTTTTACCAGCGCGCGGGCGGGAAGTTGAACCGCGACGACTGGCGGCGCGAAAATGTGAACCGCCTCGTGAAGCGGCTCTACACCGCGCTCAAGGCGGAGAAGCCGTGGGTGAAGTTCGGCGTCAGCCCGTTCGGCATCTGGCGGCCTGGCTTTCCAAAAGACATCAAGGGCATGGACACGTTTGCCGAGACTTACTCCGACTCGCGTCTGTGGCTGGCGAAGGGCTGGCTCGATTATTTCGCGCCGCAGCTTTACTGGAGCATTGACGCGAAGGCGCAGAGCTTCACCACACTGCTGAACTGGTGGGCCGCGCAGAACACGACGGGCCGCCATCTCTGGCCCGGCTGCAACACCATCGAATCCGGCGGCAAATGGGAGGCGAAGGAAATCCTCAACCAAATCTCCGTCACGCGGCAGCCGCGCGGCGCGGGCGGGGTCATCCACTACAGCGCGAAGGCGCTGATGCAAAATCGCGGCGGCATCGCCGACGCGCTGGCGAAGGGGCCGTATGCCCCGCCCGCGCTGATCCCCGCCTCGCCGTGGCTGGACGCAAAGCCGCCGGCCAAACCGGCGTTGCAGGCCGAGGGCAAAGGCGGCGACGTGAAACTCGCGTGGCGCGCGGGCGGGGCGGAAAAAGTTTCGTGGTGGGTGGTGCAGACGCGTTTCAACGGGCGCTGGACGACGGACATTTTTCCCGGCGCGCAGACCAGCGGCGCGCTGAACCAGAAATTTTCCGCCGCGCCGCCGGAGGTCATCGCGGTGACGGCGGTGGATCGTTGCGGGAATGCGAGCGCGCCGGTGGTGGTGGAGTGGCGGAGTGGGAAGTGAATTCGCCGGGGTGGGCGATGTTCAGCTTTCCCAGCCGTGACGATATTTCAAATGCGAAGTCGTAGGCTTGATAGGCCGCAAATAGATCCCTCAATTCCTTGTCGGCGGCTGGCGGACGCGAATAAGCCTCGACGACCAGCTTGATCGCCTTGCTTGGATAATAGCGCTGCTTGACGACAATCGCTTGACGTAGATTTGACAGTTCGCCGGAAGCTTTAAGCGCGGAACGGTAAGCCAAGTATATTTCACGCTCCTTGGGATCGGAAATGGAGTCTGGTGGCGTTGATCTGCCATGCATAAGATTGACGCTGGGCCATTTGACTTCAACAAATTCGCCTCGCCAAGTCCGCCGGTGCCCGGTTTCCAGCAGGGCCAGATTGGTGAACACGGTTTGCGCCATCTCATTTCGCAGCGCAGGCCAATCGGCCTGCCCGGCCTTTCTCAACAGTTGAGAGTAGAGCACTTTATCTAACGCCACTTCGATTTTCTTCGGTGCCGTGGTTTCAGGGATAATCGCCTCCAATTCAGCGGCCAGGCGCTGGTATTCGCGAAGCTCCTTCTCCTTGTCACCGGGCTTGGCCTGGGCTTGAAAAGTCTGCGCCCGGCCCGGCGTCGCGGCGAGAAAACCGAGACAAAGCATCAAGAAAAATGTTTTGGAATTCATTCGTTTTGACTGCCGATGGTTCACAAATTGAAAGATGATTTTGGAAGGGCTGTAAGCCGAATTTTGTCTGCGCCCCTTGCGGGACGGAGAGAATCATTTGTCTGTGCAGCCTTACCCGGAGCCCGGCTTGCGCCGTGGAGCGGGCCGCTCCGAGGCTCCCTATTTGGCCTTGCACCCGATGGGGTTTTCCGTGCCGCCGTGCTTGCGCGCGGCGCGGTGCGCTCTTACCGCACCTTTTCACCCTTGCTCCGGCTTGCGCCGGGGCGGTTTGTTTTCTGTGGCACTGTCCGTCGGGAGGCCTCGCGGCCCCGCCGCCCGCGTGTATCCCGGTCGCCCGGGTTACGCGGCATCGCGCCCTGTGGTGTTCGGACTTTCCTCCCCCGGCTTGCGCCGGAAGCGATCCTCCGCCCTCCCAAAATCAAAAATCAAAGAACGGCGGAAGTTAGCCGATGGCCGGGGTTCCTGCAAGCCGGCATCCCTGGCACCCTTGAAAGGGGCGAGGCCCGCGCCCGGAGGCTTCGCGGAATAGATGTTTCCGTGCTGCACATTTGCTGCGACACTCGCCGCTCGTTTCTAATTGTGAACATCTCATCCGCCATTTTTGACCGCAGCGCGCCGGATCTCGATTCGTGCCCCGACGAGTCGCTGCCGGAGTTCGCCTTTATCGGCCGCTCGAACGTCGGCAAGTCGTCGCTGCTGAACATGCTGGCGGGCAAGGATGGGCTGGCGCGTGTCTCGCCGACGCCGGGGTTCACCAAGCTCATCAACTTCTTTACGATGAACCGCACGTGGCGGCTGGTGGATCTGCCGGGCTACGGCTTCGCGCAGGTGGCGCGCGCGGATCGCTCGGCGTTCAACGAGGCGGTGGCGGACTACCTGTCGCGGCGCGCAAACTTGAACTGCGTCTTCCTGCTGATTGATTCGGGGCTGCCGCCGCAGAAAATCGATCTGGAGTTCGTGCAGTGGCTCGCGGGCAACGCCACTCCGTTCGTGCTGGTCTTCACGAAGAGCGACCGCTCCACGCCCGGGGAGGTGCAGGCGAACATCGCCGCGTTCACGGCGGCCATCGCCGGCTGGTTCGAGCAACTGCCGGAGTTTTTCATCTCCTCTGCCGCGACGGGGCGCGGGCGGAGCGAACTGCTCGGAGTGATCGGCGAATCGCTGGCGGTGCTGGCGGCGCAGGAACGCGAGGCGGCGGAGCGCGCCGGCCTGCCCGTCCCCAGCCGGAAGGCGAAACAGCCGCCGAAGAAGCGCCCCGATCTCAAGCGGCCGTGGTGAGCATTATTGGCGGGCGGTGCGAGGGTTCTGGAATCCATTTCCACCGCGCTCCCCGGCTGGCCCTGCTATCTGTCTGCACGTGAGCGACGACCTCCCAGCCGCAGACGCCTGCCTTCCGCCCGCGATTCCGCACCGGCGGCGTCCGCGCTATGCCGGCAAGAATCCGCGCCGCTTTGAGGAGAAATACAAGGAGCACAATCCGCAGCGCTACGCCGCCACCGTTGCGAAGGTTCTCGCGTCCGGCAAAACGCCCGCCGGCACGCACCGGCCCATCATGGTCGCGGAAATCCTGGCGGTGCTCGCGCCCCGGCCCGGCGAACTCGCGGTGGATTGCACGCTCGGCTACGGCGGCCACGCGCGGGAAATCCTCGCGCACCTGCTGCCCGGCGGGCGGCTGCTGGGTTTGGACGCGGACACGATTGAATTGCCGAAGACGGAGATGCGGTTGCGCGAGGCAGGCTTCGGGCCGGAAGCTTTCACCGTCGTCCGCAGCAATTTTGCTGGGCTGCCGCAGGCGCTCTCTGCGCAAAACCTGACGGGCGTGGATTGCCTCCTCGCCGATCTCGGCGTCTCCTCGATGCAACTGGACGATCCGGCGCGCGGCTTCTCGGTGAAGCTCGACGGCCCGCTGGACATGAGGATGAATCCGCAGCGCGGCTTTCCCGCCTCGGCGTTGCTGGAGAAAAGTTCGCCCGCGGCGCTGACGAAGCTGTTTCAGGAAAACGCCGACGAGCCGCGCGCGGAAAAACTGTCGTTGGCCCTCGCGGGGAAAAACTTCTCCACGACCGCCCGGCTGGCCACCGCCATCCGCGAGGCGCTGCCGCTGGTGCAAAAGGAGCAGGCCGATCTGACGGTGCGGCGGGTGTTTCAGGCGCTCCGCATCGCGGTGAACGATGAGTTCTCCGCGCTCGACACGCTGCTGCGCCATCTGCCCGCGTGCCTGAACCCCGGCGGGCGCGCAGCGATTCTCACGTTTCATTCCGGCGAAGACCGGCGAGTGAAGAAGGCGTTCGAGGCCGGACTGCGTGCCGGGGTTTATGCGGAAATCGCGCCGGAGATCATCCGCCCGTCGCCGGAGGAGCGCCGCTCCAATCCGCGCTCGTCCTCCGCCAAGCTGCGCTGGGCGCGCAAAATCGCTGCGTGATTGCCCCTCCACCTCCATCAAAAATGCAGCAATTCAATCCGCCCGCCGCCGTGCAGCTGACTTCTTCGGCGCGGCTTCCATGAGCAGTTTCCAGAAGTCGTTTTGGAAGGCGGGGCCGGTGCTGTTGCCCAGGCGCGTGACCACCAGTTCGAGGCTGGGGACAACGTAGAGCTTGCGATCCACCGCGCCCAGCGCGGCGACGAGGTCGGGCGGGGCCGTCGGGATCAGCGGGCCTTTCACGCGCTCGCCCGCGCCGCGCGCGACTTCGGGCTGGCCATTGAGCCACCACAAATAGCCGTAGGAGGGATTCAGTTTCTGCGAGGGCTTCAACGCGGCGTGCAGATAGTCGCGATCCGCAATCACGGTTTCGCCGTTCCATTGTCCGTCCGCGAGGATGAGCAGGCCGAAGCGCGCGAGGTCGCGGGCGGTGGTGGCGAAACCGAGGGCATTGGGCACCGCGTTGCGCCCCGTGCCCGGCCGGTCGGCCCAGCTTGAATCCTTCATCCCGATGGGGCCGGTGAGCCATTCGCGCGTGAGGTCATTCGGAGTTTTTTTCGTCGCGGCGGCCACGACCTTGATGGTGTGCGCGTAGGCGGCGGAGTTGTAGCGCCAGCGCGTGCCGGCGTCGGCCTCGAAGGTCAGGTCATCCTTGAGTCCGCTTGTCATCGTCACGAGATGCCGCACGGTGATGGCCTGCTCCTGTTCGGGCGATGCCTTCGACCAGCCGGGGCCAAGGTGTTTGCTCACGCGATCCTCCAATTTCAACAAGCCCTTGTGCTGTGCGATGCCGACGAGGATGGCGCTCACGCTTTTCTGCACCGACGCCACGTCCTCGATCACATGGCCGGCTGCGTCCCGGCCGCGAACCAGCGCGCCGTAATCCCGCGCCTTGGCTCCGGCGCGCGCGTCCTCGTCGAGTTCCCAGTATTTTTCGGCCAGAATTTTTCCGCGATGGAGAATGACCACGCCGGAGGCGCGCGTTTTGCCTGCGAGTTGCAGAGCGGCATTCAGCTTGTCCGCGTTCCAGTCGGCCTGCACAGGTTGCACGCGTTCCCATTCGCCGCTGGCGGGCGGGAAATAGCGCGGACGGACGGTTTTGGCTTCAGGCTGGAGCGCGGCTTCTGACACTTGTGAACTGGACGAGGCGAGCAATGTCGCGCTCAAGCAGATCAATCGTGTGAACTCACGTCGTCGGTTTTTCATGGTTGGGTAAGGATATGCTTGCAGGCGGCGGTTTGAAACTATTTTCAGCAATGGATCCGCATCGCCACATCTCCCTGCTCTGTCAGCCATTTGAGGCTCGCCGCTTAAAAAGCTTTTGGCAAAACTTGCCCCGATGAAACAAGGCCTCGTGCTGGACAAGGTCGTTCTGCTGGGACGCACATTGGATGAATATCGCCGGTATTTCGCGCTCGACCTCGAAGCGTGTCGCGGCAGGGCGATTCTGGACGTGGCGTCCGGCGTGAGTTCGTTTTGCGCCGAGGCGAACCAGCGCGGGATGCGAGTCACGGCGTTCGACGCCATCTACGGACTGCCGGGCGAGGAAATCAGCCGCCGCTGCGGGCCGGATTTGGATCACGTGACGGATGCAATCAAGGATTTGAAGACGTATCGCTGGGGTTTTTACCAGTCGCCTGAACATCTGCGCGGGTTTCGTGAACGAGCCTATCAGACATTTCTGGAAGATTACCGCGAGCAGCAGGGCAAACGCTACGTGCCGGGCCGGCTGCCGGAACTGCCTTTCGCCGACGGCCAGTTCGACCTCGCGCTCGTGTCGTATCTGCTGTTTGTCTATGAAGATCAACTGGACTACGAGTTTCACCGGCAGTCGCTGCTGGAAATCATGCGCGTGACGCGGGGCGAAGCGAGGCTGTATCCCTTGGTCACGTTTGAGGCGAAACGGTGCAGCCATCTTGACCGGCTCAAGAACGATCCCGCGCTGGCTCACCTCGGCTTCGAGGAGGTGCGGACGGATTTTGAATTTCTCCTTAACTCGAACTTTTACCTGCGGGTCTTCCGGCGCTGAAAGCCACAGGCTCGTGATTCAATTGAACACCGGCGTCCGCCGCCTGTCTTTTCCACGGTTGCCAGTCATCGGACATGGAACTACAGTCCCGGCGTCGTGAACAGCGCGGCAGGCCGGTTGGCCGCTGGCGCTGATTTTTATGCAGACATTGAAAGTGATTTTTATCGTTCTTGAAGTGCTCGTGCTCTTCAACCTGCTTATCTTTGTGCATGAGCTGGGGCACTTTCTGGCGGCGCGCTGGCGCGGCCTCAAGGTCGAGCGCTTCGCCATCTGGTTCGGCCATCCGATCTGGAAGATGCAGCGCGACGGCGTGGAATACGTCCTCGGCTGGATTCCCGCCGGCGGCTACGTCTCGCTGCCGCAAATGGCCTCGATGGAAGCCATCGAGGGCAAGACCGAGGAAAAAGCCGAACCGCTCCCGCCCGTTTCGGCGCTCGATAAAATCATCGTCGCCTTCGCCGGGCCGTTGTTTAGTTTCCTGCTCGCGGTGGCTTTCGCCGTCGTGGTCTGGCAGGTTGGCAAGCCCGCCACCGACTCGGACCGCTCCACGCAGATTGGCTGGGTCGAGCCGAACGGCCCGGCGTGGAAGGCCGGCCTGCGCCCCGGCGACATTATCACCGAGGTGGACGGCCGCAAGGTCACGGCCTTTGCGCCGCCTTCGCAGGACAGCGTGACGTGGCGGATCATCACCAGCACCGGCACGAACATCGCCATCAAGTATCTCCGCGACGGAAAGGAGCATCTCGCCCTCGCCGTGCCCGCCAAGCGCCCGACGCAATGGTATGAGCGCAAATCGCTGCGGCAGATTCGCATCTCCTCGGCCCACCCGGCCATCATCTACGAAGTGGCGACCAACAGCCCCGCCGCCCTGGCCGGCCTCCAGCCCGGCGACGAAGTGCTCGCGCTCAACGCGGAAAAAATCTACAGCGCCGAGCCGGTCTATCGTCTTGCCGAGAGCATGACGAACAGTCCGGCATCCGTGAGTTTCACCATTCGCCGGGGCACGGAGCGATTCGAGAAGGCGCTCACGCCTGTCGCTCCCGTCAAGCCGGCCAACAGCAAGCCTTCCTTCGGCATCCTCTCGTGGCAGGGCGTCACCAATGTCGTGATGGCCCATCCGAGCCCTTGGGAGCAGATCGAGATCAGCGTCGGCCAGATCACCGCCACGCTGGGCGCGGTGTTCGCGCGCAACTCGGACATCGGCGTGCAGCAGCTCGGCGGCGCGGTGATGATCATCCGCGTCTATAAAAATCTCTTCGAGAGCGAGCACGGCTGGCGGCTCGTGCTGTGGTTCAGCGTCATCATGAACGTCAACCTCGCGCTGCTGAACCTGCTTCCTTTCCCCGTGCTCGACGGCGGGCACATCACCCTCGCAGTCATCGAGGCCATCCGCCGCCGGCCCGTCAGCTCGGTGATTCTGCAATACCTCCAGACCGCGTGCGCCGTGGCGCTGATCACGTTCATGGTCTTCATCGCGTTCTTCGACACCGGCGACTGGGTTCGCAGCGCCCGCAAAGACCGCGAGGAGCCGATTGTCTTTGCGCCGGCGAAGTGACCTTTCCCATTCCCCCGATGCGTTACTGCGAGAACCCTTTCGCCTTCCACCGCCGCCTCACCCGCGAAGTCATCGTCGGCGATCCCGCGCACGGCGGCGTCATCATCGGCGGCGCGCATCCCGTCGTGAAGCAGTCCATGCTCACGTGCGACACGATGGACACCGCCGAGTCCGTGAAGCAGACGCTCGAACTCGTCGCCGTCGGCTGCCAGATCGTCCGCATCACCGCGCCGACGGTGAAGGACGCGGCGAATCTGGAGAACATCGTCCGCGAACTCCACACGCGCGGCTGCCATGTGCCCATCGTCGCGGACATCCACTTCAAGCCCGACGCCGCGATGGAGGCCGCCAAGTGGGTCGAGATGGTGCGCATCAATCCCGGCAACTTCGCCGATTCGAAGAAATTTGCGGTGAAGGAATACACCGACGCCGCGTATGCCGAGGAGATCAAGCGCATCGAGGAACGCTTCACGCCGCTTGTTCAGCTTTGCAAAAAGCTCGGCCGCGCGATGCGCATCGGCACCAACCACGGCTCGCTCTCCGACCGCATCATGAACCGCTACGGCGATTCGCCGCTCGGCATGGTCGAGAGCGCGCTGGAGTTCGCCCGCATCGCCCGCGCGAACGGTTTCCACAACTTCAAGTTCTCGATGAAGTCATCCAACCCCACGGTGATGATCGAGTGCTACCGCCTGCTCGTCGCGCGGCTGGAGCAGGAGGGGCCGGACTGGAATTATCCGATCCACCTCGGCGTCACCGAGGCGGGCGAGGGCGAGGATGGGCGCATCAAGTCCGCCATCGGCATCGGCTCGCTGCTGTGCGACGGCCTTGGCGACACGATCCGTGTCTCGCTCACCGAGGACAGCCCGCGCGAGATTGCGGTGTGCAATGATTTGCTGGAGCAGATTCCGGTGCTGGCGAATCTCAAATTTCAAATCCCCAAATTCAAATCGCAGGACGATCTCAGTTACGATCCCTTCCACTACGAGCGACGCGAGACGCCGGAGATTGAGCTCGGCGACTCGGTGAAGTGCGGCGGCGAACAGACCGTCCGCGTCGTAGTGACGCGCGCGACCTTCGACAAGGTTGCGCCCAAGATTTCACCGAAGGCCGATGTGAAGCCCGAGGCCGTTTACGAGGATCTCAATCTTCTCGAACTCGATCCGACGCAGGAGTTGCGCATCGAGGACATCAACTGCGACACGCAACTCGTGACCGTGAAGGACGGCGTCGCGCTCCCGCCCATCACCGCATTCCGCATTCTCGCGGCGAAACTCAAGCGGCTCGGCCGCAGCAATCCGATTCTGCTGAAGGACTGCCTGAACTTCGGCGATTCATCAGAGGCGGAGCGCCGAGCATCGCTCGGCACGAAGGGCGAGGAGGCGTCCCTTGGCCGAGCACTGCGCGGCGCTCCGGCCTGGCCGCTCTCGCCCGAAGTCGCTTTGCTCCGCGCCGCCGTGAACATCGGCTCGCTCCTCGCCGACGGCATTGGCGACGCGATCCTCGTCCGCGGCGAATCGGGTGCCGGCCAGAGCCTGCGGCTGGCTTACAACATTTTGCAGGCCGCCGGCTGCCGCTCGTTCAAGACCGACTACGTGGCGTGCCCGAGCTGCGGCCGCACGCTCTTCAACCTCCAGACCGTCACCGCGCGCATCAAGGCGCGCACCGAGCATCTCAAGGGCGTGAAGATCGCGATCATGGGCTGCATCGTGAACGGCCCCGGCGAGATGGCCGACGCCGACTTCGGCTACGTGGGCGGCGCGCCGAACAAGATCAACCTCTACGTCGGCAAGAAGCCGGTGAAGTTCAACATCCCCGAAGCCGAGGCCGTGGACCGCCTCGTGGACCTCATCAAGGAACACAACAAGTGGGTGGAGGCGGAAATGGTGAACGCGTGATGAATTAACGATTATGAGCCAAAACGAGAGTTCCGACAAAAATAGAACAGCGTGTTGCACGGCGAAGATTCATTTTGGCTACATAATCTCTATTCTCGTGGTGATTATTATTGCGCTTCTGACTGTAAAGTGGAGCGATATTCCCGCTCTAGCAGAGCACCTTAACTTTGCATTGGGCATTACTTCACTTGTTTTGGCAGTTGTCGCCATTGTTTACGCCTTTTTCGCAAATAATTCTTTCAATGTAACCGTTTCAAAATTGGAATCAGCGGCCACAACAATTAAGGACGAGACTGGTGATTTGGAAAGGGCAGTTCATGGTCTCGAACTGCAATTAAAAGACATCCCCGATAAATTACTTTCATTGGAGGGCCAAGTATCAAAAACGCATGCCCTCGTGGAAGCGTCATCACAACAACCAAAATCTCAAATAACTGTTCAAAAACCAGATGTTTCTGTCGAGGAGTTTGCAAATAATGTCGTTGACCGTTTCTTGAATGTTTCGTCTTGGAATGGCTTAAAAGTGATGTATCTCTGCTGTCTTGCCTGTGAAAAACAGAAGGAATTTGATCTGAAAGAATGGACAACAATGGATCAATCAATTTCGTATGACTACGCCTATGGTTTTCTTATTGCGGCATCATCTGCTGGATTCTTTGACCATGTCATGCAAGACACCAAAGTTCGTGTGACCGCAATGCCTCAACCTGTCGCACATAAAATTCGCCCCGTCATGGATGCTCGGATAAAGGTTTTTCCGGTGCCATTTAATAAAACTTGGCCGCCACAGATTGAAATAATTGAGAAGTTTATCGGTTGATTTCCACAAGCCAAATATTCGGGCAACACAGTTTGAAACCCAGCGCCCTCGGCTTTGCCACGTTTCCAGCTCCGTCAGCAACGGAATCTTTGTAGCCCGCCGATTCCCATAAAATCCCCAGCCCCGGCGGGCCAAAATCTTGATGCCGCTCCTGCCGGAGCTTGAATTTGTTTTCCGGGCGCAGCTACAAACATTCCGCGCCCACGGCGCTTGGCGCGGCTGAAAATAGCCCAACGCTTCAGCGCTGGGTTCAACGGTGCAACGGCGGAGGAGTCCCAGCGGGACGAAAGAGCCGTCTGCCGTCCCTGACGGGGCTTTTACCTTGCGTGACACTTTACCCAGCCTTGAAAGGCTAGGCTATTCGCAACGGCTTTGTGGAGACAACTCCGGCTCCTTTTCCATCGTTTCCCCGCTCCCACCCGGCCCCAGCCCGGTTTTTGAGCCAGCACCCGCTGCGGCCCGATAACGCCGGGGAACTGTCTCTTTTTGACCACACCCCCCTCGAAAACACGCTCGAAACCCTGTTTTTGACCAAAAACCGGGGTTTCCGGCACGGTAGAATGAAATTGCCGCACGGTAGAATGAGTCTGCCGTGCGGTAGCCCGACTCTGCCGTGCGGCAGAAGTGGCTGACCGCATGGTAAACCCCGCCAACCGCACGGCAGGACGGCCCTGCCGCATGGTCGAACCCGCTGACCGTGCGGCAGCAGGTGCTGACCGTGCGGCAGAAGGCACCGACCATGCGGCAGACCGGTTCAACCAATGGCAGAATGAGTTTACCGCACGGTAGAATTGGCTGGCCGCGTGGCAGGATGGGCTGGCCGCGTGGCATACTGGCTCCCTCGTGCGGTGGATGTCCCGTGGGACGCATCTTTCGGCGGACGGGAGGAAACCTCACAGCGCCGCTTCGAGCCGCTTGCAGATCGTCTTGAGGATTTGGATGCGCGCGAACTCCGTGCTCGTCCGCGCGACCATGTCGTTCACGGCGGCCTTGTAGGCGTCCCACCGCTCGCGGTTGCGCCAGTCTTCGTCGGTGATCTTGTATTGCTTGATGGCGATCTGTTGGCACTGCTTAAAGCGGCGCAATTGCTCGTCCTTGCTGATGTGCACCCAGAATTTCACCACGACATTGCCGCCCTCGGTAAGCTGCTCCTCGAAGTCGTTGATCTCCAGAAAGGCCCGCTGCCATTCCGCGTCCGTGGTGAACAAGGAGACGGGATTCAATACAGCAAAAACTTCTCGCGTCGCTGCCGGAACTTCTCCTGTTCCTCGCGCCACAGCGCCCTGATTTCCACGAGCGTTTTCCCGGCCTTGATGGCCGCGATGGTCGGCGGGTGGCCGAGCAGGCGGTCGAACTTGTCCACTTCAAACTTCCCTTTGCCTGCGTAAAGCCGGTGCAGCGTCTGCGCCATGACGAGGCCGGTGTCCACCGCCGCAAACCGCTCGCGATCGGTCACGAAGATGTTCACGCCGGAGCAGAGCTTGTCCTTGAACACGCTCGCCGTGGGCGTGAACTGCACCGGCACGAAGCGCACCCCCGGCAGCCCGGCGCGGTTCAGCTCCGCCGCCAGCTCCACGTCATGGATGTAGGGCGCGCCGACGACCTCGAACGGCGTGTCCGTGCCGCGCCCGACGGAGACGGCGGTGGTTTCCAGCAGGCCGATGCCGGGATAGAGCGTGGCTTCGGCGAGGCTTCTCATGTTGGGCGAGGGATTCGTCCACGGCAGGCCGGTCTCGTCGAACCATTGCGCGCGGTTCCAGCCCTCGACGGGAATCACCGTGAGGTCGGCCTTGAAGCCGCGCTCGGCGTTGAACATCCGCGCCAGCTCGCCCGCCGTCATGCCGTGCCGCACGGGAATGGGATGAAACGCGGTGAAGCTCGTCTTCGCCGCGAGCACCGGGCCGTCCACGGTGACGCCGGTGATGGGGTTCACGCGGTCGAGCACGAAGAATTTGATTCCCGCCTTGCCCGCCGCTTCGAGGCAGTTGCCCATGGTGGAAACGTAGGTGTAGAAGCGGCAGCCGATGTCCTGAATGTCGAACACCAGCGCGTCAAGGTCACGGAGCTGCTCCGGCCTGGGCGCGCGCGTCTCGCCGTAGAGGCTGTAAACCGGCAGGCCGGTCGCGGCGTCCGTGTCGTCGGCAATCTTGCTCTGGTCGAGCGCGCCGCGAATGCCGTGCTCCGGGCTGAAGAGCGCCTTCAACTGCACGTCCGGCGCGCGGTGGAGCAGATCAATCGTGGCGTTGCGCGCACGGTCACGGCCCGTGTGGTTCGTGATGAGGCCGAGGCGGAGCTTCTTGAGCGGCGCGAAGTTTTTCCGGGCGAGCACGTCAATGCCGTTCAAGACGGAAGGGTTCGGGGTTCGGGGTTCAGGGTTTGGAGTTCGAGTTTTTTTTGCCATACTTGCTGCGTTCGTTTCCAACCCCGAACTCTGAACCTTGAACTCTGAACCTTTCACGCCCGCCGCCTCCGCCGCGAGCGTGCCGAGCGTGTGGCGCAGATCCGTCACCGAGCCTTTGCCGTCGGGATGGTTGCGGTTGGAGAGAAAGATGAGGAAAGTTTGCGAATTCGGATCAACCCACAAGCTCGTGCCCGTCCAGCCCGTGTGGCCGAACGAAGTCCCGTTTGGGAAAATTTCACCGCGCGGCTTGCTGTAGCTCGTGTCAATGTCCCAGCCGAGGCCGCGCTTGTCCTTGAGGTTCGGCGGCGTCTGCACGCTCGTCATCAGCTTCACCGTTTCAGTTTTCAAAATGCGGACGCCATCGAGTTCGCCGCCGTTGAGCAGCATCCGCGCGAACCGCGCGAGGTCCGCCGCCGTGAAGAACAGCCCCGCGTGGCCCGCCACGCCGCCCATGCGCCGCGAGGTCGGGTCATGCACCCCGCCGCGCAGCCACTCGCCGCCGGCCAGTTCCGTCGGCGCGATGCGGGATCGCTTATCCGCCGTCGGCAGGAAACCGGTGTCGTTCATCTTCAGCGGCTGGAAGATTTCCTTCGCGGCAAACTTGTCGAGCGGTTCGCCGCTGACGCGCCGCACGATTTCGCCGAGTGAAATGAAATTGAGATCGCTGTAGCGAAACGCAATGCCGGGCGGCATGGCGGGTTTTTCGGCGCACAGTTGTTTGATGGCCCCGGTGGTGCCGCTCCAGTTGGTGAGGCTGCCGAAGCCGGGCCGCAGGCCGGACGTGTGCGTGAGCAGTTGCCGCAGCGTGATGGCCTCCTTGCCGTCGCCCTTGAACTCCGCGAGATATTTTTGAGCGGGCGCGTTGAGGTCGAGTTTGCCGCGCTCGAACAGCTTCATCACGCACGTCGTCGTCGCGATGACTTTTGTCAGCGACGCAGCATCGAAGATTGTTTCCTCGGTCATCGCTTCGCGCACCGGGAGCAGCACGCGCTGGCCGAAAGTTTTCCGATACACTTCGCCGCCCCGCTCCAGCCACAGCACGCCGCCGGGCAGGTTGCTCTGCGCGATGGCGAGGTGGACGGCGGCATCCATCGCCACGAGCTTGTCCGCGCGAAACTCGGCGTGAACGCAAGCCGCGCTGGCGGCCACGAGCAGCGACAGCACAAACCGCCGCCCGGCGGAAGGAAAGAAGAACGCGGAAATCACGGCGCAGTTTTACCGGCGGTGAACGGTGCGAGGCAAGCTCGCGTTGATGGAGTTGGTGGTTTCGCACTCCACGACACTTTCGCTCGCCAAGTTCGCCCGCGCTTGCGATACCTTTGGCCCATGAAACCAATTGCCGCCTTCTTCGCCCTGTGGCTCGGCCTGGCCGCCGCGTCCATCGCGGCGGAAAACCAGGTCGTTCTCAATCTCGAACCCTCGGCGGAAAACCCGCGCAACTCGGAGGGTTCCTTCGTCACGCTCAAGTCAGGGCGCATTCTGTTTTACTACTCGCAGTTCTACGGCGGGCGCGCCGACAACAGCCCGGCGCGCATTGCGGAAGTCCACTCCGACGATCAGGGCCGCACGTGGAGCACGCCCATGACGGTGGTTGAGAATGCCGCGGGCAACAACGTGATGAGCGTCTCGCTGCTGCGGCTCAAGAGCGGCAGGCTCGCCTTCTTCCACATCATCAAAAACAGTTGGCTCGACTGCCGCCCGTGGCTGCGGATTTCCTCCGACGAGGGCGCGACGTGGTCGGAACCGAAGCAGGTCATCGAGGCGCCGGGTTATTTTGTGCTGAACAATGACCGCGTGATTCAGACGAGCACCGGCCGGCTCCTCGTGCCGGTGGCCTTCCATCGCGCGCGCGCGGCGGATCCGGCGAGCGGCAGAACCTTCGACGCGCGCGCCATCGCCATGTGGTTTTACTCGGACGACGAGGGCGCGACGTGGAAGGAGGCGGACAACTGGTGGGCCATTCCCGCCGTGAGCCGCTCCGGTTTGCAGGAGCCGGGCGTGGTGGAACTGGCAAACAAGAAAATCTTGAGTTGGACGCGCACGGATCAGGGCTCGCAATACGGCTTCGCCTCCGCCGACAATGGCAAGACGTGGTCCGCGCCGGTGCCGGTGGCGCTGCAATCACCGCAATCGCCCGCGAGCATCAAGCGCCTGCCGGGCACGACTGACTTGCTGGCCATTTACAATGATCACAGCGGGGAGTTTCCGTTTCCCAAGGGCAAGCGCACGCCGCTGGTGTCGGCGATTTCCTCCGACGGCGGCAAGACGTGGCAGTCACACAAGCTGATCGAGGGCGATCCCGACGGCTGGTATTGCTACACGGCGATTCATATCGTGGACGGCGCGGTGCTGCTCGGCTACTGCGCGGGAGATTCCAAGGTAGGCGGGCTGAACCGCCTGCGCATCCGACGCGTGGGCGTGGACTGGCTGCGCGGGAAATGATTTTTTAGCCACAGATGAAACACAGATGGAACACAGATTTTCCGTGTTTAGTCCGTGTTCCATCCGTGGCCAATAAATCTTCCGCTCGCCAAGGTTCGTTCCGTTTGCGATACACAGCCCATGAAACCACTCGCCATTTTGTCCGCGCTGCTGCTGGCGGTTGTCACGGCGTCCGCCGCCGCGAAGAAAGCCCCGCCGGGCCTCCAGCCCAATCCCAAGAAGCTCAACCCGCCGCCTGGCGTCGTCGTGCCCGCCGCCGTGAAGGCCGAGCTGTCCGCCGGTGCCGCCGCGCTGGGCCAGGAAATTGAGGCCTTGCGCGTGTCGCTGAAGTCGAATCCGGAACGGCTCACGCTCCTGCCGGATGTGCTGATTTTCCACAACGCCGTCCGCTACGCGCTGGAGGACAACATCTTCACCAGCACGAACCAGTTCAACTCCGCCCGCGCGCTGCTCAAGCAAGGGATGGCGCGCGCCGCCGCGTTGAAGTCAGGCAGCGCACCGTGGAACACCAAGCCCGGCCTGCTCGAAATCAAACGCCAGATGGAAGCCGACGCCGCAGCCGCTGCGGCGAAAAAGAAGCAGCCCGCGCCCGCGCCACTCACGCACATCCCCGTCGTGCGCGGCTACGTGTCGAAGATTGACGGCTCGGTGCAGCCTTACGGATTGCACGTGCCGGTGAGTTATCTGACCGGCGACAATCATCCGCGCCGCCTGGATTTCTGGCTGCACGGGCGCGGCGACACGCTCAACGAAGTCGCCTTCATTGAAGGCCAGCAAAAGGGAAACAGCGCGTTCCAGCCCGATGACACATTCGTGTTGCATCCCTACGGGCGCTTCATGAACGCCTTCAAGTTCGCGGGCGAGACGGACGTGTGGGAAGGGCTGGGCCACGCGGCGAAGCACTACCCGATTGACCACAACAAGCTCGCCATGCGCGGCTTCTCGATGGGTGGCGCGGGCGCGTGGCATCTCGGCGCGCATCACCCGGACAAGTTTGCCTCGGTCAATCCCGGCGCGGGCTTTGTGGACGTGAAAAACTACCAGAAACTCGGCGACAAGCTCGCCACCATCCCGTGGTGGGAGCAGAAGCTCTGGAACCTCTACGACCCGCTCGCGTGCCCCATCAACCTCGCCAACTCGACTCTCGTGGCCTACAGCGGCGAGGACGACGCGCAGAAAGCCGCCGCCGACCTCATGGAAGCCGCGCTGCTCAAAGACGGCGTGAAGATGACCCACATCATCGGCCCCAAGACCGGCCATGCTTACGAGCCGAACGCGAAGAAAGTCGTGGCGAAGCTCGTGGACGACGCGGCGGAGAGGGGACAAGACAAGTTTCCAAAGAAAATTCACTTCACAACTTACTCACTCAAGTGGAATCAAACGCACTGGGTCATGATTGATGCACTGGAGAAGCATTGGGAAAAAGCAACGGTGGAAGCTGAAACAAATGAGAAAAGTGCAATAATCAAGACAGCGGGAATTACTTCTTTGTCGATACGGAAAAGACCTCGTAATGATTTCCAATCAGTTGTAATCGATGGGAAGGAATTTATTAGTCCCCCTATGTCCAGTTATCCGCTTTACCATTTCTCAAAAATAAATGGAGAGTGGACATCCGGAGGCAGTATTTACGGTAATGCAAAAGGAAACTTAAAAATTCACAATCTCCAAGGCCCGATTGACGACGCCTTCATGGACTCGTTCGTGATGGTGCGGCCCACCGGCCAGCCGTTGAACGCCGCCGTCGGGCAGTGGGCGAAGACCGAGCTGGCCGAGGCCGCGTTCCACTGGCGGCGCTACTTCCGCGGCGAAGCCCGCGTGAAGGACGACTCGGCCATCACCGACGCCGACATCAAGAACAGCAACCTCGTCCTCTGGGGCGACCCGTCGAGCAACAAGCTCCTCGCCCGCATCGCCGACAAGCTGCCCATCCAATGGAGCGCGAAGGAAATCAAAGTCGGTGGCAAGACCTACGACGCGGCGAAGAATGTGCCCGCGTTCATCTTCCCGAACCCGCTGAACCCGTCGCGCTACGTGGTCATCAACTCCGGCTTCACCTTCCCGCAGTTCGCCGCCGCGTCGAATTCGCTCCAGACGCCCAAGCTCCCCGACTGGGCCATCCTCGACATGAGCGTGCCGCTGGCCGAGCGTGTCGCCGGCAAAGGCGTCGTCGCCGCCGACTTCTTCGGTGAGAAATGGGAAGTGAAGACGGCGGGGAAATAAGAGCAGGCGTCGAGCAAGCTATTTCCTCTCCCCTTGGAGGGGAGAGGATTTAAGGTGAGGGGTGATTCCCGTTACTTCTTCGCCCGATCCGCCGCGCGCCAGAGATACCACGCCGCCGTGGTGCGGTGCGGACGCCAGCGTTCGCCGTGGGCGAGCAGTTCCTTTGGCTTCGGCATTTCGCGCTTCTTGTAGGCGAGGCGAAAACCATTCCGCACCCCGAAATCATCGGCGGGCAGCACGTCCTCCCGGCCAAGCTGGAAAATCAGCAGCATCTCCACCGTCCAGCGCCCGACGCCGCGCACCTCGGTGAGCCGCGCCACGATTTCATCATCGCCCAGCTTCGCAATCAGCCGCGACGCCGGCACGGTGCCATCCAAAGATTTCGCCGTGATGTCGCGGATGGCGGCGATTTTCGCGAAGGAAAAGCCGCACGCGCGAATCTGCGCGTCCGTCACGCCCGCCAAGTCTTCCGGGCGCGGAAACTTCCTGCCGGGAAACAATTTTCTGAACCGCGTGAGGATGGTGTTCGCCGCCGTGCCGTTGAGCTGCTGGTGCGCGACGGCCTGCACGAGTGACTGGAATGGTGAACGCCGAGTTTCCGGCTGCAATCCGCACACGCCGACTTCACGGATGAGCCGCGCCATCACGGCGTCGCTGGCGGAGAGATGTTGAAGGGCTTCCTTGGTCATCGTGCGAAATCAGGCAAGCGACTTCGCCACGGATTCAATCGCGGTGACGCCTTCCTCGGCCTGCTGGAAAGTCAGGTTCAACGCCGGCAGCAGCCGCACAATCTGCGCGCCCGACGGAATCGTGAGCACGCCGGCCTCGTGCAGCCGGTTCACGAATTGAATCGAGGCGGCCTTGTCCGCGCCGGCGAAGGCGGGGATTTGCTCTTTGTCCGCCAACTCGAAGCCGAGCATGAAGCCGAGACCGCGCGCGCTTTTGATGATGTGCGGATACGTGTTCGCGAGACGCTGCAACTCGCCCTTCAGCCAGTCGCCGAGCGCGCGGGCGTTGTCCGCCAGTTGCTCGCGCTCGATGACCTCCATGATCTTCAGGGCGACCGCGCAGCCGAGCGGCGTGCCGCCGTAAGTCGTGCCGTGCGCGCCCGCGCCGAGCAGGTCGGCGTGCTCCTCGCGCACCCAAAACGCGCCGATGGGAAAGCCGCCACCGAGCGACTTCGCCATCGCGATGCCGTCGGGGAGGAAGGGTTTGGAGTTCGGAGTTCGGGGTTCGAAGTTTTCGAGAATCCGCTGAAAGCTCTGGAAGCGCCCCGTGCGGAAATGCCCGCACTGCACGCCGTCCATGAGCAGCAGCATTTTCTTCTCGTCGCACAAGGCGCGCAGGCCGAGCAGATATTCCGTCGTCGCGGGCGTGATGCCGCCTTCACCCTGGATGCCTTCGATGAGGATGGCCGCCGTGGCGGGCGAGAGGGCGTCGCGCATCGCTGGCAGATCGTTGAACGGGACATGACGAAAGCCCGCGACTGCCGGCTCGAAACCTTTTTTCACCTTGTCCTGACCCGTGGCGGCGATGCCGGCGAGCGTGCGACCGTGGAACGAGTGGATGGCGGTGATGACTTCGAAACGGCCCTCGTCGTGGCCGAATTTGCGGGCGAGCTTGAACAAGCCTTCGTTGGCCTCCGCGCCGCTGTTGCAGAAGAAAACTTTCCCCGGCGCGAGGTGTCGGACGATTTGCTGCGCCAGCCGGCCCTGCGGCTCGTGATAGTAGAGATTCGAGACGTGGACGAGCCGCTGCGACTGCTTGACGAGCGCGTCGGTGATTTCCGGGTTCGCATGGCCGAGCGCGCAGACGGCGATGCCGCCGCCGAGGTCGAGGTAGCGCTTGCCGTTCACGTCCCACACGTGACTGCCGCTGCCGTGGCTGAACGCGAGGTCGAAGCGCGCGTAGCTGGGCACGACGTATTTTTGGAACAGCTCCTGGATGGACTGTTGGTCGTTGCGCACGATGGAGGGCGGCGGCGGAATAATGTCTTTCACGGGCGAATCGTAAATTGCAAATCGCAAATCGTAAATGTCAGAGCACAACTTCCGTGCCGACGCCCTCGTCCGTGAAGATTTCCAGCAGCACCGCGTGCGGCATCCGCCCGTCCACGAAGGAGACTTTTTCCACGCCGGACTGGATGGCGGCGACGGCGCTGTCCACTTTCGGAATCATGCCCTTGCCCACGATGCCGGCCTGTTTGAGGGCGGGGACTTCGCTGGTTTGCAGGTGCGGGATGACCGTGGCCGGGTTTTTCGGGTCGCGCAGGAGGCCGGGCACGTCGGACATGAAGACGAGGCGGCGGGCCTTGAGCGCGACGGCGACCATCGCGGCGGCCACGTCGGCGTTGCAGTTGTAAATTTTCCCGTCCTCGCCGCGCGCGGTGGGACTGATGACCGGCGTGATGCCCTTCGCAATGCACTCCAGCAGCGGGGCGGTGTTGACCGCCGTGACTTCGCCGACGAAACCGATGTCAACCTTCGCGCCGGGCTTGTCCTTGTCGTCGAGCCAGAGCTTGCGGCAGGTGAAAATCTCCGTGCCGGAAAAGCCCCTGGCCGCGCCGCCGAGCGAGTTGATGGCGGCGACAATCTCCGGGTTGATTTCGCGGGAGAGAACTTGATCCACCACTTTCACCGCGGTTTCGCCGGTGACGCGCATTCCCTGGATGAAGTTCGCTTTCAGCCCGGCGGCGTCCATCGCGCGCGTGATGGCCTTGCCGCCGCCGTGGACGACCACGGGGTTGATTTCGACGGCTTCGAGGAAAACGATGTCGCGCGCGACGCCGTGGCGCACGGCGGCATCGGGCGAGTCCATGAAGCTGCCGCCGTATTTCACGACGAACGTGGCGTGGCTGAACTTCTGGATGTAGGGCAGCGCTTCGAGCAGCGTCGCGGCTTTGGCGATGAGGTCTTGCATGGTCAGGTTGCGGAGGGAAGCGAAAGCAGCTTCCAGGCGGATTCGGGAATGGAGCGGCCCGGAGCCGTGGCGACAATCAGGCCGTCCGCCAGGGAGTCGTGGACATCATAACCGGCGGCGGTGGCCTTCTGTTTGCATTCGGCGTGCAGTTCCAGACCGTGCGTGGCGATGCACACCACGCCAATTCTCCCGGCAAACACCTGTCCACCGACTACCTCAGCCTCGGCTCCCTCCGTGTCAATCTTCATGAACGTCGGGGCGGGACAGGTGCCCGACTGCACGAGCGAATCAATCGTGCGCGTCGGCACCTGAAGGCTGCCTCCGTTGAGCCGGGCACCGCCGGTGCCGCTGCCGCCAAACGGGCGGGTGGCATCCGCTGCGGCGAGGGCGAAGGGCAGGGTGGTGACGTTGCTTAATTTGTTCCACTGGACGTGATGTTCGAGATACCAGCGGTTGTTGGCATCCGGCTCGAAGGCGATGCAACGCCCCGCGGACAACGTGCGCGAGGCCAGCAGAGAGTAGTAGCCAAAATGCGCGCCCACGTCCCAGAACGTGTCGTCGAGCCGCAGCGCGGCGGCGACAAAGCCGGCGAGACGCGCCTCATACACGCCGCGGAGAAACCGGGACCGGGTGGGCAGGCTCCACCACATACCCTGGCACGGCCCGGAACGGATGCGGACGCGCAGCCGGCGCGTGAGCTGGCGCAGGAGAGGTTTCACGCCGGGCATGGCTTTTCCCTCTCGCCTTTGCGGAGGCTCACCTCCGGCGCGACGCGGTTGAACTTTTTGATGCAAGGCGGCGCTTCGAGCAGCGTGGCGGCGTTGGCGATGAGGTCTTGCATTTGACTCGACAGATTTTGCCACGGATGAAACACAGATGAAACACAGATTTGAAAAATCCGTGTTTTGCCAGGGTTCAATCTGTGGCCAGGCAATTGCCCACGGAAGTCATCCGGGCGCCCAAGTCACTCATTCTGCCCCGATTTTTTCTTCCTCGCGCCCTTCCTGCCCGCGTCCTGAATGATGCGCGAAGTTTCGCCGGGGCCTTTGCCGGGCCATGGCGCGTTCATCTGGCCCGCGCCCGCGTCGCGCGGGCCGGGCGGAAGCTCCTTTGCCCACGCCAGAACTTTCTCGCTCATGCTGGCAACGAGGCCGGGGTGTTTCTCGGCGACGTTGTTGAGCTGCGTGGCGTCCTTCTTGATTTCGTAAAGCTCCACGCGGCTGCGGTCGGGGTTCATCAACAACTTCCAGTCGCCGTCGCGGATGGCGAGCTGCGGGCTGTGGTGAAACGGCTCGCCCGCGATGCGGAAGCGCCATTCCCACATCAGCGGGTTCGCGCGCGCGCGCGGTTTGCCGGAAAACACATCCATCATCGCCTCGCCGTCGAGCTTGTGGGCGGCGGGGATTACCACGCCGGCGAACTTGCACACCGTCGGCAGCCAGTCCACACCCGCGACGACCGACGCGTCGTCAATCACGCCCGCCGGCACCTTGCCCGGCCAGCGGATGATGCCTGGCACGCGCACGCCGCCCTCGTAGAGGCTGCGCTTGCGTCCGCGGAACGGCCCCGCGCTGCCCGCGCCGCTGTGGCCCGCGTTCTTGATGTGGATGTCCTCCGGGCCGTTGTCGCTGCTGAAGAAAACGAGCGTGTTGTCCGCGAGGCCGAGCTCGTCGAGCGCCTTGAGCAGCCGCCCGACGTGCGTGTCGAGGTCGGTGACGGAGGCGGAGAAAATCTGCGCCGCGCTGGCGTGCGGGAAGCCCGGCCCGCCCGCGCGCAGGTTGTTGTAAAGTTTCAACTGCTCCGGCGTCGGATTCAGCGTCGCGTGCGGCACGAGCGTCCAAAGCTGCGCGTAAAACGGTTTGTCCCTGTTCTTCGTGATGAAGCCGATGGTTTCGTTGACGAAGTTCGACGTGGAGTGCGCGCGGTAATACGGATCATCGCTCGGCCCGTCCGCGCCGCCGCGCTCGCCGCTGCCG
>JACRJY010000141.1 GCA_016235585.1 Verrucomicrobiota bacterium
AGGCTTTCAAGCGGGCACTGGAAAATACCCTGAGACCTCTGCAAAACTCTGCCATGTGCTGTAGCGGCGGTCTGTGTCCGCCGTATTCTCTCGATAATTCGGATGGTTTCGGCGGTCACAGACCGCCGCTACAAGGTTATTGCAGAGGTCTCAATCTTTCTGAATCGGAAATCATCTGCGCCGGAAAAAACTCCACAGGCTCGTCGCCGCCACGACTGCCACGCAACTCCATCCAAACAAATCTCCGTGCCGGTGGTAGAATGTCGGTGTCCGTCCGCCTCCTCCCGGCGGAAGTGGAATTGAAATTGTCAGGTGGCCCGCGCCGTGGGCGCTTCCCGTGCGATCCCGAAAAATCTCGCGCTGCCGCCCGTGCTCATCCACCCAGCCGGTGATGCCGTTGTTGCAGCAGCGCACGAGCGGGCGGGCGTTCTCCACCGCGCGGAAGGCGGCGTTCGCCGCGTGCTGCCATTGTTGCGCGCCCTCGCCGAACCAGCCGTCGTTCGTGAGGTTGAGCAAAAAATCCGTGCCGTCCCCGGCGTGATCCCGCGCGCCGTGCGGAAACGCGTCCTCAAAACAAATGATCGGCGAAATCCTGACCGCAGAATTGAGGCGCGGGATTTGCAGCGCGAATGAAGCCGCCTTTCCGCCCGGCGTGAAACCGCCTTCAATCGGCGTGAACCATTTCAAAAACGGCAGCCAGCGCGCGAACGGGATGTATTCGCCAAAAATCACGAGCCGGCGCTTGTCGTATTTCTCCAGCAGCCGTCCTTCGGGAGTGATGAGAAAACTGCTGTTGAAAAAAGTCGGCGCACCTTTGCCGTCCGCGTCGCGCCCCGGCTCGGCGTCCTCCGCGCCGACCACCATCCACACGCCGTGCGCGCGGGCGAGATTCGTCACCGCACCCAGCACGTGCTCGTCGTAGCGCAGCAGGTTCGGCACGCCGGCCTCGGGCCAGACGAGCAGATCAGGCTTGTCCGCCAGCGCTGCCTCGGAGAGTTGCAGAAGTTTTTGAAACCGGTTTGTGCTCTCTCGCGCATCCCAGATCATCGTCTGCGGAATGCTTGGCTGCACGAGGGTGATTTTTAATCTGGATTTTATACCTCGCTCTTTCGAGGATCTGGCTCCCTCAAACCCAAACCACATCAAGCCTGCGACAAACAGCAACGGCAATGCGATTTCACAGCGAGCCGCCCGGTGGTCGTAAGGCGGTGAGATTGTGATGACTCCTGCGAACACCAATGAAACCGCAAACCAAACAGCGGCAAAGGAAAGTCCGTAAGGCCCGGTGAACGCGGCGATTGGAATGAGTGTGATCTGCTGGTATTGCGACACGCCGAGGAGCAGCCACGGGAAGCCGGTGAGCAGCCGCCCCATGATCATTTCCAGCGCCACCCACGCCGCCGCACAGAACAAGCTCCACGCCAGCCGCTGCCAAAATGTTGTGAAAGCCCAAACGCCGAGGGTGGTGGAAAACGCTCCAGGGCGTTGAGGTATTTTTCCGGGAAACATTTTCCAGCACAGCCACGCCCACACCGCCGGATACAGCGCGAGATAAGCACTTAACGCCAGCCAGCCGAGCACCGGAAAAAACCGGACGGGGATGAACAGCAGCCAGTGCAGCGCCGCGAGGTTGAAGGCCAGCCCGCCTACGAACCCGACGCGGAACGCCGCGCCGCCCGCGCATCCAGCGGCGGCGAAGAGGAGGATGCCCGGCGCGACCCACGCGAATCCGGCCACGCTGAATTTCGGGAAGGCCGCCGCCAGCGCGAGGCCCGCCAGCAGCGCCACGGCGTAGCGCGGCAGCAGTTCCCGTTGCAGTGCGAATCGTTTCAACGCGCGCAGCCTGCCGAAAAGCCCGCGCGCCTGCAAACGGGATTCAACTCCGACGTCGGAATTGATAACCACGGAAGACACGGATCACACGGAAGGAAAAGGGATTTGAACGGTGGACAATTCGGAACAGTTGGGGCGGAAGATGGCTCTCCTGCCTGTCTATATTCCGTGTCTTCCGTGTTTTCCGGGGTTGTAACTTCAGAATCCCGGTTCAGCTTACTTCAACATCTCCTTCACCTTCGCCGCGTCGCTCGTCGGCGGCTGGCACGCCGTGCCGGTGCAGAGATACACCGTCGCGCCAGCCCGGACGGGCAGCGTCTTGGCAAACGGCTCCACCGCGCCGGCGACGCCGAGCACCACTTTGTTCGGCTGGTAAACGGCGTGCGCGGCGCGCAGCAGGGCGCGGGTCTTCTCGTCCGTGAATTCGGCGGCGAGGACCACGCGCTTCGGCTCTTCAAGCAAATAGTCCAGCGCTTGAAGGAACAGCGGCACCGCCTGCGGCAGCCGCTGCAGGCGGACGGCAAAGAGGCGCAAAGTTTTTTCCGCCTGTTCCTTGAACTCCCTCCGGTCGGTGATCGCCGCGAGCTTGAGCAGCGCGAGCGCCGCGACGGAATTGCCCGACGGCTCCGCGCCGTCGTAATCCTCCTTCACGCGGAAAATCAAATCGGCGGCGGCCACGCTCTGGAAAAAACCGCCCTCCTTCGCGTCGTAAAACTTCGCCTGCATCGTCTCGGCCAGCGCGAGCGCGAAATCCAGGTGCCGCGGCTCCAGCGTGGCCTCGTAGAGTTCAATCACGCCCGACAGCAGGAAGGCGTAATCGTCGAGCAGTTGCGCGCTGTCGCGCTCGCCGTCCCGCCAGCGGTGGTAGAGCGTCTTCGTCTTCGCGTCCCACAGCTTGTTTTGGATGAACGCCAGGTTTCGTTCGGCGGCGGCGCGATGCGCCTCGTCGCCCAGCACGGCGTAGGCCCGCGCAAATGCGCCGAGCATCAGGCCGTTCCACGATGCGAGCACCTTGTCATCGAGATGTGGGCGGATGCGCTTGGCGCGCGCGGCGAACATTTTCCTTTTGGCTGAACCGAGCGCGTCCCGCTCGGCGAAGGAAATTTTTTCCTCCACGATGCTCAACACGTTCAAATTGGGCAGCGGACTCGGATGGCTGTGGTCCACGAAGTTTCCTTCCAGGGTGATGCCGAAGTATTTCGCAGCAGCGGAAAATTCCTCCGCCGTCAGCATCCGCGCGAGTTCCATCTGCGTCCAGCAGTAGAACTTTCCCTCCTGCCCCTCGCTGTCCGCGTCCTCGGCGGAGTAGAAGCCGCCCTCCGGGTGCGTCATGTCGCGCAGCACGTAGCCGAGGATGTCTCGCACCACGTCGGCAAACTTCCGCTCGCCGCTCACGAGATGCGCGTCGAGATAGAGCTGCGCGAGCTGTGCGTTGTCATAAAGCATCTTCTCAAAGTGCGGCA
>JACRJY010000143.1 GCA_016235585.1 Verrucomicrobiota bacterium
GGAACGACGATCTTGAACGCGAGCGTCCAGTTGTTTCGCCTCCGAATCGCTCAAGGTCAGTGGCTGGGCATGGCGTGGCATCGCCCCCATTATGTCCCACAACTCTATAATGTAAATGACTTGTTGGACACTAGACTAGAAGACCGCATCGAGTCGCATAACCATGCGAGCAGCCAGAAAGACTGGACGCGCTCCGGTGCGCTAAAGGTTTTTGTCGAACGGGGGCTGAAATCAGTGGGCCTCTAACGCGAACTGAATCGGCGCACTGCGCGCTTCTTCGCCAGTTCCTTCCTCCGCTTCACCAGCGGCAGGATGCTGACTGCGAAAGAGTAAATTTTCAGTTGAATCCCACCCGCCCTTCCCGCCGAATAGGCGGGTTGAAATGAAATTATCCGAACCTCAAAAACAACAGATCATCGCCTGGCTCGGCGAAGGCGTGAAGCTCGCGGAAATCCAGAAGCGCATCGTGGCGCAGTTCGGCGCGAGCCTGACCTACATGGAGGTGCGCTTCCTTGTGGATGACCTCAAGGTGCTGCCCAAGGACGTCGAGCCGCCCAAGCCCGTCGAGCTGCCGAAGCCGCCTGCCGCCGTGCCGGAACCGGAGCCGCCGATCCCGGGCGCCGCCCCGGCGGCACCCGCACCAAACCAACCCGCTGCCGGTGGCAAGGTTTCAGTGACGGTGGACGCTCTGGCCCGCGCGAACGCGATGGTCAGCGGCAGCGTGACCTTCAGCGACGGCAACACGGCGGACTGGTATCTCGACCAGATGGGCCGGCTCGGCCTCGCGGCCAAGGTGCAGGGCTACCGTCCGCCCGCCGAGGACGTGCAGACCTTCCAGATGGAGTTGCAGAAGGAGCTGGCAAAGCTGGGGTTCTAACCACGAACTCCCAAACGGCAAACGCCGCCCCGCATGGGTCGGGAGAGGCGCGAAAGATTTGAAAGTCCGCGCCAGCGCAAATAATTGTGTTCCAAGGCTGGCCCGTGTGAATAATCATTCCGTCCGGCCCGGTTGGTGTTGTTTTGCAGGCATCTTGTCACGTTTTTTGCCGTGGGACAGGTTGCCAGCCGTAAGCCGGTCGGCCCGCCTTCGGGCCGCCTCGAATTGACCGGCATGAATTCATCCGTCATCCGTCTGGTTGCAACGCTGCTGTTTCTTTTCTCCGGCGTGGCCGCGCTCATTTACCAGGTGGCCTGGCAGCGGCTGCTGGTCGTTTTTGCCGGCGGGGACGTTTATTCCATCACGATCATCGTCACCGCGTTCATGGCCGGCCTGGGATTCGGGAACCTCGCCGGCGGCGTGGTGGCGGACCGCGCTTCGCGCGTGAACAACCTCCTGTTGTTCGGCGCGGCGGAGGCTCTGATTGCGGCTTTCGGGTTCGCCAGCAAATATCTGTATTACGACGTGCTTTACCTGAACCTGGGGGCATTGTCCGGTTCCCGCAGCCTGACGGCGCTGGCCGTCACCGTCAGCCTGATGGTGCCGACGTTCCTGATGGGATTGTCGCTGCCGCTGCTGGCCCGCGCGCTCATCGGCAGCCTGGCCGACGCCCCAACCCGGATTGGACAACTTTACGGGGTGAACACTTTTGGGGCGGCGCTTGGCGCGCTGGCCGCCACCTGGGTGCTGCTGCCGCAATACGGCCTGGAGGGCAGCCTGCACCGCGCGGCGGCGTTGAACGCGTTTTGTGCCCTGGCGGTCTTTCCGCTGGTGCTTGCGGCCCGACGGCAAACAGCGGCGGCGGCGGAGGTAAAACCCGGTGATGCAGCCAGTGCGAGCATCGGGGCGGATGGGCGGCGCGGTGAAGCGCGCCGGCCCAAAAAGAAGACGCCATCGCCCACCTCCGCTCCCTCAATCGCCGACCCGGACGGGAATTTCCGCCGGTGGCTGGTGGTTTATGGCGCATCCGGTTTCATCGCGCTTGCGCTGGAGATTGTCTGGTTCCGGCTGATCGGCGTCATGCTGAAACCCACCGCGTTCACCTTTGGGACATTGCTGGCGGTTTATCTGGCCGGGCTGGGAGCGGGTGCATTGGTCGGCTCCGGGATGGCGCGGCGCGGCCAGCGGCCCGCCACGGCGTTTCTCTTCATGCAAGCCGGCATTGCCATGTGTGCGGGACTGGCGGTGGCGCTGATGCTGGCGGCCGCCAATCAGTGGCCGCTTTTCCACGGGTTGCGGAATTATCTGGACGGATATGAGCCGATTTCCGTGGACGCGGCGGTCGGACAAATCCGCCAGGCGCTGGGCGGGGCCTCGGTGCCGGCGGAGTCTTCGTTGATCCGGGTGTTTGTCATCCTCTATGTCGCGGTGCCGCTGGCGCTCATCGGCCCGCCCACTTTTTTGATGGGATTGAGCTTCCCGTTTCTGCAAAAGGCGGCGCAGACGGATGCCGCGCGGATTGGCCGCCGCGTGGGATGGATTCAGTCCGCCAACATCGCCGGAAGCATGCTCGGCACGCTGGCCGTCAGCGTCGTCGCACTGCCCACATTGGGCACGGCTTTGACACTCAAGGGACTGGCCGTTCTCGGCGGCGTCTTTGGCTGGCTGGGGATTGACCGCACTTGCGCGCCCACAGACGGACGCCGGAATGTCCTGCGCGTGGCACTGGTGGCGGTCATCGGGGCGGGGGTCTGGCTGATGCCGGACGCGAAAACCCTGTGGGCGCGCGCCCACGGCACCGTCAATGCGCGGGTGATTTTCGCCGAGGATGGAACGGGGGTGTCGCTGCTGGAGAAACATTTCAACGAACACGGTGCCGTGACCGTATTTGTCAATGGCATCGGGCAGAGCTGGATTCCCTACGGCGGCATTCACAGTGCGCTTGGGGCGCTGCCTGCGCTGCTTCATCCGTCGCCCGAGGATGTCGCCATCATTGGCTTGGGATCGGGGGACACGCTTTATTGTGCGGGCGGACGCCGGGAAACCCGCCGGCTGGTGTGCTTCGAGATCATCGGAGCGCAACACGCCACGCTGCGCGCGCTCGCCGGTGAACTGCCCTATCCGGCGCTCCGCCATCTCATGGAGGACAACCGGATTGAGCACGTCACGGGTGACGCCCGGCTGCACTTGATGAGCACGCGCCAGCGTTTTGACATCATCGAGGCGGACGCCTTGCGTCCGACCAGCGCGCACTCCGGCAATCTTTACTCGGAGGAATACTTCCGCCTGCTGGCCAGCCGCTTGAAACCCGGCGGTCTGGCCGTCACCTGGTGTCCCACCTCGCGGGTGCATAACACGTTTCTGCGGGTCTTTCCCCATGTGCTGACTTACGGTCACGTCGCCATTGGCAGCAACGAGCCGTTGTCCCTCAATCCCCAGGCACTGGAGGCGCGTGTGACTGACCCCGCCCTGCGCGCCCATTATGAACGGGCGGGAATTGATTTGCCGGAACTGATGCTGCCCTACTTGGGTCGCGAAGCGCGTCCCGCCTTGCTGGGGCCGGATTTCGACCGCTCCAGCCTGCGCGACATCAACACAGACGTGTTTCCGAAGGATGAATTTTCCCTGCCTTCCTTATGGCCGCCGAAACCGGCCCAATGAAGCCGGCGGGAATCATGCCCTTCGCTTCCCCTGATCGCAATTTCCAGTAGTGGTATAGTTTGAGGCTGGTCGGAGCGCCGAACATTGCTCGGCAGGGGGAAATCAGTTGCAAACCGGGCCGAGCGGATGCTCGGCGCTCCAAACTATAGCACTACCCCTCGGAGCGCCGGACTCCGATCCGGCAGGGGTGGAAAAACTCCCCCCCCGCGCCGATTCGGAGATCGGCGTTCCGCCCGGCCTTGACGGAGCGGGGGCTGTGCCCGGATGCGCCCCACCGGTTCGCCGCCGCCTTTTCAACTTGATTTGAAGCGCGGCCCCCAGCCTTATATCCGGCACTTGTTTCAAACCGGCGCGGGCAGTTCCTGTGAAACCGCGCCGGGGCGGTTTGTGATTTATGGCGAACATCCTCGGCATCTCGGCCTACTACCACGACAGCGCGGCGGCGCTGGTGGTGGACGGGCGCATTGTCGCCGCCGCGCAGGAGGAGCGCTTCACGCGCATCAAGCACGACTACCACTTCCCGAAAAACGCCGTCGCCTGCTGCCTGCGCGAGGCGAAGCTCGCGCCGGAACAGGTGGACTACGTGGTCTTCTACGACAAGCCGCTGCTGAAGTTCGACCGCCTGCTCGAAACGTATCTCGCCTACGCGCCGGCGGGCTTGCAGTCCTTCCTCATGGCGATGCCGCTGTGGCTGAAAACCAAGCTGCACCTGCCGCGCGAAATCCGCGCCTCGCTCGACGGGAAGTTCAAGAAGCGCATCGCCTTCACCGGCCACCACGAGTCGCACGCGGCGAGCGCGTTCTTCCCGTCGCCGTATGACGAGGCGGCCATCCTCACGCTCGACGGCGTGGGCGAGTGGGACACGGCGACCATCGGCCACGGCAAGGGGAACAAGATCGAGATGCTCAAGACGATGCATTTCCCGCACTCGCTGGGGCTGCTCTACAGCGCGTTCACCTATTTCACGGGCTTCAAGGTCAACTCCGGCGAATACAAGCTCATGGGCCTCGCGCCCTACGGCGAGCCGAAATACGCGGACGTCATCCTCGACAAGCTGATTGATCTCAAGGAGGACGGCTCGTTCGCGATGGACATGAGGTATTTCAACTATTGCGAAGGGTTGACGATGACCAGCCCGGAGTTTGACAAACTTTTCGGCGGCCCGCCGCGCAAATCGGAGTCCGTCATCACGCAGCGCGAGATGGATCTCGCGGCGTCCATCCAGGCCGTCACGGAAAAAATCATGCTGCACATGGCGCGGGCGGCGAAGCAGCTCACCGGCGCAAAACATCTCTGCCTTGCCGGCGGCGTGGCGCTGAACTGCGTCGCCAACGGCAAGCTGCTGCGCGCGGGAATTTTCGACGACCTCTGGATTCAGGCGGCGGCGGGCGATGCCGGCGGCGCGCTGGGCGCGGCGTTGTTCGTGCAGCACCAGTTGCTCGATGGCCCGCGTTCGCCGAACGGCCAGGATTCCATGCAAGGCTCGCTGCTCGGCCCGAAGTTCAGCAACGAGGAAATCCGCGCGTTCCTCGATGAGAAGAAAATTCCCCACACGTTTTACGCCGACGAGGCGCAGTTGCTCGCCGAGACGGCGAAGGCGATGGCCAGCGAGAAGGTCGTCGGCTGGTTCCAGGGGCGGATGGAGTTCGGCCCGCGCGCGCTCGGTTCACGCAGCATCATCGGCGACGCGCGCAGCGAGGCGATGCAGTCGCAAATGAACCTGCGGATCAAGTTCCGCGAGTCGTTCCGCCCGTTCGCGCCATGCGTGCTGATCGAGGACGTGGAGAATTACTTCGAGCTGGATCGCGAGTCGCCCTACATGCTGCTCGTGGCGGACGTGAAAAAGGAACTGCGCCACACGCTCACGCCGGAACAGGTGAAGCTGATGAAGGATCCCGACCTGCGCAAGCGCGTGAACGTGCCGCGCTCGCGCCTGCCGGCCATCACGCACGTGGACATGAGCGCGCGCGTGCAGACCGTGGACGAGCGGCGGCACGGGCGCTACTGGCGGCTGATGAAGGAATTCAAGCGCCAGACCGGCTGCGGCGTCATCATCAACACCAGCTTCAACATCCGCGGCGAGCCGATTGTCGGCACGCCGCCGGACGCCTACCGCTGCTTCATGGCGTCGGACATGGACGTGCTGGTGCTGGAAAACTGCGTGCTGCGCCGCGAGGAGCAGCCGCAGCAGAGCGGCGAGGAGCGCAAGAAATACATAGACAGCTTCCAACTGGATTAACATCCTGCCGCCGTGATCAACCCGTTCAAAGAAGTCAACTGGCAGCCCGGCCCCGCCGAGAAACGCAAGTTCGCGTGGAGCTTGGTCATCGGCTTTCCCGTGCTGGCGCTGGTGGTGCTGCTGATCCGCAGGTTCGCCTCCGGCGCGTGGCATCCCGAACCGTCCCTGTGGATTGGCGGCGTGGGTGGCGCGGTTGGGTTGCTGTTGCTGGCGGTGCCGCAGATCGCCAGGCCGTTTTACCTGCTTTGGTATGGCCTCGGCTGCTGCATCGGCATCGTGGTCAGCAATGTTCTCCTGACAGGCTTTTACTGGATTGTCATCACCCTGTTTGCGGTCGTCATGCGCTGGCGGGGCCGCGATGCGTTGCGGCGGAAGTTCAGCCGTAACGCAAAAAGCTACTGGCTCGACGCCGAACGCGTGACCGACCCGAAGCGCTACTACAGCCAACACTGACGCCATGAGCGACGACGATAAAAAATCCTTCGAGGAGGCCGGCAAAGAGAGCCAGACCAGCCTGGTGCGGGAATTTTTCCAGATGCTCAAGCAGAACAAAAAGTTCTGGATGATCCCCATCATCGTCGTGCTGCTCCTGTTCGGCCTGCTCATCATCCTCGGCGGCAGCGCGGCGGCGCCGTTCATCTACACGCTGTTCTGACCCGCGCCCGAAGCGCCGCCGCCGGATGAAGAAGAAAATCATTTTCGCGCTGCTGGCGATTTCCCTCGGCCTCCTCGCGCCGCTGCTGCTCGCGGAAATCGTCCTCCGCTTTCTGCCGGTCTACAGCGGCATGAAACTGATGCCGCTCAACGACACCAATCCCATCCTCCGCTTCACGCCGAACCAGAAGATCACCTGGTCCAAGGGCTGGAACTTTGAGCTCGTCAACCAGCTCCGCATCAACAACGACGGCTTCGTCAACGACCAGGATTATGAGGCCCGCTATGACTCGCCGCTCTTCGCCGTGGTCGGCGACAGCTACATTGAGGCCGCGATGATTCCGTATGCCGAAACCGTGCAGGGCCGGCTCGCGGCGGCGGTGGACGGGCGTGGACGTGTCTACAGCTTCGGCAAATCCGGCCAGCCGCTCACGGCATATCTCATATGGGCCGAGCACGCGCGCAAGGCTTACTGGGCCGACGCGTTGATGATTTCCGTCGTCGGCAACGACTTCGACGAGTCGCTCAACAAATACAAGACGACCTACGCTGGCCACTACTACGTCGAAGGGCCGGGCGGAGAACTGGAACTCAAGCGGTTCGACTACCATCCCAGCCTGCTGCGTTCGCTGGGCCGGCAGTCGGCGCTGATCCGTTACCTCGACTGGAACTGCCATATTGAAGGCGTGCTCCACCGCTTCACGCACCGCCGGGAAAAATTTGTCGGCAACGTCTCCGCAAAAAAAGGCGAGCAGGTGCTCGCCGACTCCAAGCGCGCCGTGGACGCCTTCTTCCGCGACCTGCCCGCGAAGACCGGCCTGCCGCCGGAGAAAATCATCTTCACCGTGGACGGCATGAGGCCGCACCTTTACGACGCGCAAACACTCAAGCAGGCGGAAGGCTCGTTCTTCGATGTGCTGCGGCAATACTTCATCGAACAGGCCCGCCGGCGCGGCCACGAGGTGATTGATCTTCAGCCGCTGTTCGTCGGGGAATTCAACAAGAGCAGACAGCGCTTCGAGTATCCGAACGACGCGCACTGGAACAGCGCGGGTCACGCCGTCGTGGCCGCCGCCGTCCGGCAGAGCCGCACGTTTCAGTCGCTGTTCAAACCTGCTGCGGACGGGAAGAAATAGTCATTGCGAAACCCGTGCGGCGCGTGAGTTAATGCGGCGGCGAATCGGAGCGTAGCTCAGCCTGGTAGAGCACTTGGTTTGGGACCAAGACGTCGCAGGTTCAAATCCTGTCGCTCCGACCATTTTCAATTCCCCCGGCGGCGCGGTGCCGCTAATACTTCTCCGTGCGCGCGCAATTCCTCCTTGGCCCCGCTGGCAGCGGCAAGACCCGCCGCTGTCTGGAGGACATCCGCGCCGAGCTGTCGCGCCCCGGCGAGACGCTGCCGTTGCTCCTGCTCGCCCCCAAACAGGCCACGTTCCAGCTTGAGCGCCAGTTGCTCGCGCCCGGCCTGCCCGGCTTCACGCGTCTGCAAATCCTTTCCTTCGACCGCCTCGCGCAGTTCATCGTGTCCGAGTCCGCCGGTGCCGAGCCACGCCTGCTCGCCGAGGAGGGCCGGCTGATGGTTCTCCGCGCGCTGCTTGCGCGCCATCAAGACAAACTACAGCTCTTCCACGCCTCGGCGCGCCTGCCGGGTTTTGCGCGGCAGCTCAACCAGCTCCTGCGCGAAATCCAGCGCCACCAGCTCTCGCCGGAAAAACTCCTCGCCGTGGCGGGCCGGGAAAAATCCACGCCGGGCCTTGCGGGAAAACTGCACGATGCCGCCCTCTTGCTCCGCGCCTATCTCGACTGGCTCACGAAAAACAACCTGCACGACGCGGACTGCCTGCTCGACCTCGCGACCAATCTGGTGCGCGCCTCGGCGAAGGAGCCGGGCGCGAAACCTTCTCTCGCGTTTGCCGGCCTGTGGCTCGACGGCTTCGCGGAAATGACGCCGCAGGAGGAGGACTTGCTGGCGGCCATCATCCCGTTCTGCGAGCACGCCACGCTGGCCTTCTGCCTCGACACGTCGGCTGATTCGTCCACGTCGAAATTCTCCCCGTGGTCACCGGTGCGGCGTGTGGTGCAGAACTGCCGCGAGCGCCTCGCCCAACTGCCCGGCTGCGAAATCACCGTCACCGAACTCCCGCGCGGCGCGGCACCGCTCCGTTTCACCGCGAACCCCGCCCTCGGTCATCTGGAAAAAAACTGGGGCCGCCTGGAGGTTTTCCCCGGCGACACCGCGCCCGCACTGCGCGTCGTCACCTGTGCCAATCCCGAGGCCGAGGCGCACTTTGCCGCGCGGGAAATCCGCCGCTTCGTCCGCGCCGATCCCGCACGGCGATTCCGCGACGTGGCCGTGCTGGTGCGCTCGCTCGCCGACTATGCCGCGCCGCTGCGCCGCGCCTTTGCCCGCCACGAAATCCCATGCTTCCTCGATCAGCGCGAGCCGGTCGCGCACCATCCGCTCGCGGAGCTGACCCGCTGCGCACTGCGCGTCGCGGCGTTTCACTGGCAGCCGGAAGACTGGTTTGGCGCACTGAAGAGCGGCTTCGCCGGCGCGGGCGAGGACGAAATTGACTGGCTCGAAAATGCCGCGCTCGAATTCGGCTGGAAAGGCGGCGCGTGGCTCTCGCCGCTTTCCATTCCCGATGACGATGCGCTGACCGACCGGCTCGAAAAACTTCGCCGTCATCTCGTGCCGCCGTTTGAAGCGCTCGCCGCGCGCGTCGCGACCGGTGGAGAAAATCCCGACGGCGTGCAACTGGCCGAAGCCATCCGCGTGTTTTGGAAAACCCTGCGCGTCGCCGAAACTCTCGAAGACTGGAGCGCCGCCGTGCCGGATGCCGCGTCCGGCGGCCCGTCCCCTGCCGTGCATCAAACTGTCTGGCGGCAGATGCAGGAGTGGCTCGACAACCTCGTCCTCGCCTTCACCGGCGACCGCAAGCCGCTGCGCGAGTGGCTGCCAATCCTCGACGCGGGCCTGGGCGGACTGACCGTCGGCGTAATTCCACCGTCGCTCGATCAGGTCTTGATCGGTGCGATTGACCGTTCGCGCAACCCGGAGCTGCGGCTCGCGTTCATTCTCGGCGTGAACGAATCCGTCTTCCCCGCGCCGCCCGCGCCGCCCGTGCCGCTCACCGAATTCGACCGCGAGGCGCTCGCCGCGCACGGCCTGCGGCTCGGCCCGGATCGTTTCGACCAGATCGCCCGCGAACGTTACCTCGGCTACATCGCCTGCACGCGGGCTCGCGAAAATCTCGTTCTCACCTATGCCCAGCGCGACACCGCCGACAAGCCGCTGAATCCCTCGACGTTCATCGGCCAGGTGCGGCAACTGTTTCCAAAGCTCGAAATTGAAAACGCGGCCGGGCCGTCAAGCTGGCTCGACGCCGAACATCCGCGCGACCTCATCGCGCCGCTGCTTCAGCTCGATGTCGCCACGATGCCGGATGCGTTGCGGCAATTTGCGGCGGCTCAATTTGGTTCCCCGCTGCTTTCGGCGGAAACAACGGCTGTGGAAAAGTCCGGGGTGGATTCCCTCTCCCCTTCGGAACGGGAGAGGGTCAGGGTGAGGGGTGAGCGGCAGCGGGATTTCACGGGCGCGGATGGGATGAATCACGCGCCCCCTCACCCCGGCCCTCTCCCCCATCCGATGGGGGAGAGGGAGTCTGCCGTTCCAGATGGCTCCGCGCTCTGGCCCATTCCACGAAAAGCAGCGGAGAGTCTTCAATTTTCAGCCAGTGCCCTTGCGCGTCTGCGCGGTCTAACGGCGGAGAGCAGCCTTTCCCCCGCGCTGGCCGAACAGCTCCACGGCCCGGGCGCGCTGCGGACTTCCGTGAGCCAGTTGGAGCAGTTCGCCGCGTGTCCGTTCAAGTTTTTCGTCCACGCCGGCATGAGAGCCGAGCAGCGCAAACAATTCGAGCTGGGCACCCGCGAGCGCGGCAGCTTCCAGCACGAGGTGCTTGCGAAGTTCCATCAAGAACTCGTCACGGAGAGAAAACTCTGGCGCGACGTCTCCGTGGCCGAGGCGCGGGCACGCGTGGGCCGGATTGCAGAGGAACTTTCCGCCGGCTTCCGCGACGGGCTGTTCCGCTCCGAGGATCGTAATCTGTTCACCGCGAAAAGCCTCGCCACCGTGTTGCAGGATTTCATCGGCGCGATCATCGGCTGGATGGCGCACTACCGCTTCGACCCGCGCGCGGTCGAGCTGGCGTTTGGCCGCGCGGACGCGCCGCTGCCGGCGTGGGAGCTGGACTTGGGCGGCGGGCATCGCCTTGTTTTTCGCGGCCAGATTGACCGTGTTGACCTCGCCCCCGGCGACGGTGGCGCGGCGTGGTGCGTCGTGATGGATTACAAATCCGGCGCGCGCAAGGTGGACGCGCTGCTGCTCCGGCACGGCATCCAGATGCAACTGCCCGCCTACCTCGCGGCGCTGCGCGCGATGCCGCACGGCTCCATGGCGGCGGGCGAAGCGCCGCTCCAGCCCGCCGGATTTTTTTATCTCAACCTGCGCGGTGACTTTGAGCGCGGCGAAATCCGCGACGAGGTTCTCGGCGACACCGAGTCCGCCGCCGCCTACCGCCACACAGGCCGCTTCAACCGCGACGCGCTGCCGCAGCTCGACGCGGCGTGGGCGCAGGGCGGCAGCGGGCAGTTCAACTTCAAGTTCAACAAGGACGGCTCCTCCAGCCGTGTCGTCAAGGACATGATGGCCGCCGATGAATTTCACGCGCTCCTCGACGAGGTCGAGACGGTGATTCGCGAAATGGGGCGGAAGATTTTTGCCGGCGACGCGCAAGTGGACCCGTTCCGCAAGGGCCAGTTCACCGCGTGTGAACACTGCGATTTCCAGTCCGTCTGCCGGATTGACCCGTGGACGCACTCGTGGCGCGTGCTGAAAAAACCGGAGGCGCGCGATGGCTGAACTCACACCCCAGCAGTTGCTCGCGGTTGAGGCCGCCGGCGACACGCTCGTGATGGCCGGCGCGGGCGCGGGCAAGACGCGCACGCTCGTCGCCCGCTGCCTCGCGCACGCGCTCGACGCGGAGCCGCCCGTGGCGCTGGATCGGATTCTGATGGTGACGTTCACCGAGGCCGCCGCCGCCGAGATGCGCCAGCGGATTGCGCGCGAACTGGAGCAGCGGGCGAAGGAACCTTCCGCCGAGGGCGCGCCGCAAGAACAACGCGACTGGATTGACCAGCAACTGGCCCTGCTCGATGCCGCGCCGATTTCCACGCTGCACAGTTTCTGCCTGCGGCTGGTGCGGGAAAATTTCCACACGCTCGGCCTCGACCCGCAGCTCGCCGTGCTCGACGAGGCGAATGCGGAGACGCTGGCCGCCGAGTCGCTCGACGCGGTTTTCAACCGCCACTACGCGGGTGCGGAACCATCGTCGCCCGCCGTGCAGCAGCTCATCCTCGCGCTGGGGCGCGGCGCGGATCTGCCCATCCGCCGGCTCGTGCTGCGGCTGCACCGCTACGCGCAGACGCTGCCTGCGCCGGAGAGCTGGTTCGCGGAGCAACTCCGCCAGAGCGAGCAGAGCGAACCGGAGCACTGGCGGGCGTGGCTGCTCGCGGGCGTGAACGAGTGGCGGGAGCATTGGAAAACCGTTTTGGATTCGGATGGCGGGGACACACCGCCCGCTCACTGTTGCCGGGAAATTCTACTTCAACTTGGGGTCGAACCGCCCGACGTCACTGGATGCCACAATGTCCGGCTCCCTACCCATGAACCGGGAGCGGCGGCATCCCTGCCGCCGGGTGCCTGCGGCGGCACGGATGCCGCCGTTCCGACCGCTCCGGATTCCCGGTTCAGGGGCTCAAATCGCGGCTTTTCGCGGGCCGTGGAATCTCTCCCCGCAGCGAAGCGCGGGGAGAGGGAGTTTGACGGTTGCGTCATGCGACGACCCTCCCCGGGCCGCGAGCAGTCCGCCACCGCGCTGAAGCAGCTTTTGGAATTGTTCGACGGCGAGTTCGCCGCCGACCGCGCGGGAAAAGCCTTTCGCAAGGAAAACAAGCGGATGTTCGACGACGCGCGCTTCCTGCTCTCGCTCGCCGAGGTGCGCGAAGGCCGCGACCCGCTGGCCGAGGACTGGGAGTGGACGCGCGGGCATCTGCGGACGCTGCTCGAACTGGCGCGCGAGTTCGCCGCCGAGTTCGCCGCCGCCAAGCGCGAGCTGGGCGCGCTGGACTTCGCCGATCTCGAACAGGTCGCGCTGCGCCTGCTGTGCGACGACGCGGGCCGCCCGACGCCGCTCGCGGAGCACTGGCGCGCGCGTTTCGACCTCGTGCTGGTGGACGAATACCAGGACATCAACGCCGCGCAGGACAAAATCATCGCCGCGCTGGGCCGCACGGGCGCGGCGGCGAACCGCTTCCTCGTCGGCGACGTGAAGCAGAGCATCTACCGCTTGCGGCTGGCCGA
>JACRJY010000144.1 GCA_016235585.1 Verrucomicrobiota bacterium
CGCCGGACGCCCCGGCGGCACCGCTGGACAAAATGGGGGCCGCCCCCAAATGCGCCAGCGGCACCGTCGCGCGGCGCAACGGTGCCGCTGCGCGCGGGAACGGCACCGTTGCCCGCTGGAACTCTACCGTTGCGTCGGCCAGCGGTGCCGCCGGGACGAGGAACGGTGCCCCCGCCGCGTTCGGGGAAGCCCCCGCCGGGAATGGGGGAAGCGCTCCAAGGCGGAAAAACGCCGTTCTGACCTCGAAAACGACCCCCGAAAGGCCGAAAACCGCCGTTTTGACCGGGAACGGCCCTGCCGCCGAGTGGAATGACCCTCCCGGCGGCGGGAACCGGGCGGTTCAGGCGGCGACGCATGGCAAGGTAGGACGCGCACTCCTGTGCGCGCCCCACCTTGGGGGAAAAGCGGCGGAGGGCCGCCGCAGTCCACGACGCTGGCGCGCGGGCCGACGACGCCCGGCCTTCGCGCAGCGTCTTGGACTGCGCCAGCCCCTGGCGCTTTGGGCGGGCGCGGCGGTGACAAGGAGCGCGGCCTTCAGGCCGCAGACGTGGTCAAAAGCTGCGGTGCTTTCGGGTGCCTCATGCCTGCCGGGCCGTCTGCGACGTGAACGCCGCGCTCCGCCCGTGTGAAAAAAGGGCGTGCAAGGGGGCGGGGAATGTGCTGCCATCACGGCCATGTTCCCTCGGATTTGGATTCCGCTTTTCCTCCTGCTGGCCGCGCTGGCGCCCAACGCCCGCGCCGCCGCCAATGGCGCGCCGGTGTGGACCAATCTCTTCGACGAGCCACCAATCTCCCGCAGCCAAGCCAATGCCATCGCGGTGGATCAGAACGGAAATGCGATTGTAACGGGATATTCCACTAACAGCGGGAGTGGAAATGACTACGTGACGATCAAGTATTCGGGTGCAGGCGTGCCGCTCTGGACCAACCGTTTCAATGGGCCGGGAAACAGCGACGACGTTCCCAGCGCCATCGCGGTGGACGGGATCGGGAATGTGTTTGTGACGGGCTATTCGCGGAACGGCACGAATAACGATTACGCGACGGTGGCGTATTCGAGCGAGGGCGCACCGTTGTGGACCAATTATTACAACGGGCCAAGAAACCGTGATGATCTGGCCTATGCCGTAGCGGTGGACGGAAGTGGCGATGTGTTCGTCACCGGGCAGTCGGGTGGAACTGCCAGCACGGCCTATAACAACGACTATGCGACGATCAAGTATTCGGGTGCGGGTGTGCCGTTGTGGACCAACTTATACGATGGAAATAACAACGACATCGCCCACGCTATCGCAGTGGATGCGAATGGGAACGCGTTTGTGACAGGGTTTGGGAGCAGTGAGTGTGCGACCGTGGCATATTCAGGAGTGGGTGTGCCGTTGTGGACTAACCGATTCAGCGGACTCGGAAATGGTTCCGACGGCGGTCGCGCCATCACTGTGGATAGAGGTGGAAACGTGTTCGTGACAGGGTATTCATACGCTACCAATGGCCATACTGACTACGTGACGGTGGCGTATTCGGAAGCGGGTGTGCCGTTGTGGACCAATTATTTCAACGGGCCGGAAGACAATGATGATAATAGCGCCACTGCCGTGGCTGTGGATAAGAACGGGAACGTCTTCGTGACAGGTTTTTCCGGTATTGTTTTTGGCACTTTAGACTATGTGACGGTGGCGTATTCGAGTGCAGGCGTGCCGCTGTGGACAAACCGTTACAACGGGCCGGGGAACAGCATTGACTGGCTTCCCGCCATGGCAGTTGACGGATACGGGAATGTCTTCGTAACGGGCACATCCGTTGGGAGCGGCAGCGGTCCAGATTTTGCAACTGTTGCGTATTCGAGTGCGGGCGTGCCACTTTGGACCAATCGTTACAATGAGTTAACAAGCAACGGTGACAGTGCAACTGCCATGGCAATAGATCAGATTGGAAATGTGTTTGTCACGGGATCATCGGCTAGCAGCGAGACCAATGTTAAGATCATCGTGACGATCAAATACGCCGCGATGCTCACGCTGACGCAGGCGGCGGCGGACGAGGGGCAGTATCGGTTCCAGTTCAACGCGGATGCCAACCTCACCTACGCCGTCGAGTTCCGCGACGCGGCGAGCACCACCAACTGGGTGACGCTCACGAACCTCCCCGCGCAGCCCGCCGCCACCAACCTCACCTTCACCAACGCCATCACCAGCCCCGCCCGCCTCTACCGCGTCCGCACGCCGTAACCCGGTAGGGACACGCTGCCGCGTGTCCCCACCTTCCGTGTTTCATCCGTGGCTGAAAATCAAAGTTGGCAGTCGCACCTTGCGGCGGTAGCTTCGCCGCCATGTCACGAATGAAATCCTCCCTTCTCCTTCCCCTCTTTGCGTTTCTTTGCGTTCTTTGCGGCCATTCCTCCGCCGCCGCGAAGCCGAACATCCTCGTCATCGTCGCCGACGACCTGGGCTACGCCGACGTGGGCTTCAACGGCTGCAAGGACATTCCCACGCCGAACCTTGACGCGCTCGCCAAGCAGAGCCTGCGCTGCACGAGCGGCTATGTTTCGCATCCGTTTTGCAGCCCGACACGCGCGGGCCTGCTCACGGGCCGCTACCAGCAGCGCTTCGGCCACGAGAACAATCCCGCGTGGCTGCCCGAAAGCACCGTTGCCGGCCTGCCGCTCTCGCAGACCACGCTGCCGCAAGTGCTCAAGACCGCCGGCTACGCGACCGCCGCGATTGGCAAGTGGCATCTCGGCGCGCACCCGCAGTTTCATCCGAACCGGCGCGGCTTCGACGACTACGTGGGGATGCTCGGCGGCGGGCACATCTATCTGCCCGGCGCGAAGGGCGGCGCGGAATATCAAATCCCCATTGACCGCAACGGCGCGAAGGAGGAACTCGCCGGCTACCTCACGGAATTCCTCGGACGCGAGGCGGCGGGCTACATCAACCAGCACAAGGGCAAGCCGTGGTTTCTCTATCTCGCCTTCAACGCGCCGCACACGCCGCTGCAAATCACCGACGCGCTCGCCAAACGCGCCGCGCACATCGCCGACGAGACGCGCCGCGGCTACGCCGGCCTTGTGCTCGGCCTCGACGACGCGGTGGGCGTGGTGACGAAGGCGCTCAAGGATTCCGGCCAGACGGAGAACACGCTCGTCTTCTTCTTCAGCGACAACGGCGGGCCAATCAGCGTCACGCACAGCGACAACACGCCGTTGCGCGGCGCGAAGGGCGCGGTGTATGAGGGCGGGATGCGCGTGCCGTTCCTCGTCTCGTGGCCCGGCAAACTCGCGGCGGGAAAGGATTACGCGCAGCCCGTGATTTCGCTCGATGTCTTCCCCACCGCCGCCGCGCTCGCGGGCGTTCCCCTCGCCCCATCGGATGGGGAGAGGGCCAGGGTGAGGGGCACATCAAACTTCGACGGCGTGAACCTCTTCCCGTTCCTGACCGGCGAGAAAAAAGGTGCGCCGCACGACCGTCTCTTCTGGCGCACCGGCGGTGGCGCAGCGCACGCCGTGCGGCAGGGCGACTGGAAGCTCGTGAAGTTGAAGGACAATCCCGCCGAGCTTTACAACCTCGCCAGCGACATCGGCGAGTCGAAGAATCTCGCGCCCGAAAAGCCCGACCTTGCCACGCAGCTCCAGTCCGCCCTCGCCGCGTGGGACAAGGAACTCGTCGCGCCCATCTTTGAAAGCCCCGGCGGCGGCGCGCAGAAGAAGAAACGCGGCCCGGCGAAAGTGGAGAAGAAATAAAAGCGGCGGAGGGCCGCCGCAGTCCAAGACGCTCACGCGGCAAACCCAGCGTTTGGCATCGCGGATGCGTCTTGGACTGCGGCAGCCCTCTGGCGCTTTGGGAGGTGGGGCGCGTCACTCCGTGCGCGCCGTCGGGGAGCCAAGTCGTGTCCTGCCACGTTCGCTGCGCGCAGGGGACTGCGCGCCCCACCCGCCGTGTTTCATCCGTGTTTCATCCGTGGCTGAAAAATCAAAGTTGGCAGCCGCCGGGCGCAACGATAGCTTCGCCGCCATGCCACGCTTTCAAAATCTTCTCCTGCATTCCCTCTTGGCGTTCCTTTGCGCCCTTGGCGGTTCCACCACCAGCGCCGCGCCCAAGCCGAACATCGTCTTCATCCTTGCCGACGACCTCGGCTACGGCGACCTCGGCTGTTACGGGCAGAAAATCATCCAGACGCCGCACTTGGATCGCATGGCCGCCGAAGGGATGCGCTTTACGCAGTTCTACGCCGGCTCGACCGTGTGCGCTCCCTCGCGCAGCGTGTTGATGACCGGCCTGCACCTCGGCCACACCCGCGTGCGCGGCAACGCCAGCCCCGAAGACTCCGGCGCGCAGAAACTCTACCCCGGCGACGTGACCGTGGCGAAGGTGCTGCATCAGGCCGGCTACGCCACCGCGCTCGTCGGCAAGTGGGGTCTCGGCATGCCCGGCGATGAAGGCGTGCCGAACCAGCACGGCTTCGATTATTTCTTCGGCTTCTTGAGCCAGCACCACGCGCACAATCACTACCCCGATTTCCTCTGGCGCAACGACACCAAGGTGCCGCTGCCCAACGAATGCGTGCCCGTCGGCACCGCCGGCGGCGGCTACGCGACGAAGAAGGTAAAGTATGCCGGCGACTTTTTCTTCGAGGAGGCGCACCAGTTCGTCGAGCAGAACAAGGCGAAGCCCTTCTTCCTCTACCTCGCGCTCACCGTCCCGCACGCGAACAACGAGCGTAGCAAGGAACTCGGCGACGGCCAGGAGGTTCCCGACTACGGCCTCTACGCGGACAGGGACTGGCACAGCTCGCTCAAGGGCCAGGCCGCGATGGTCACGCGCATGGACAAGGGCATCGGCGATTTGCTCGGCAAGCTCCGGCAGCTCGGCCTCGCGGAAAACACCCTCGTGATTTTCACCAGCGACAACGGCCCGCACAAGGAAGGCGGCCCGAATTACAATCCCGACTTCTTCGACGCCAACGGCCCGCTCACCGGCCTCAAGCGCAGCCTCACCGACGGCGGCATCCGCGTGCCGTTCATTGCGTGGTGGCCCGGCAAGGTGAAGGCGGGCGCGGTCTCGTCGCACGTCGGCTACTTCGGCGACATGATGGCCACCTTCGCCCGGCTCGCGAGCACGAAGGCTCCGGGCGCGCTCGACAGCATCAGCATTCTCCCCACGCTGCTGGGCCGGGGCGAACAGGCGAAGCACGATTACCTCTACTGGGAATTCTACGAAGGCGGCGTCAGCCAGGCCGTGCTGCTCGAAGGTCGCTGGAAGGGCATCCGCCTGAAAAGCACGAGCGCGCCGGTTCAATTGTTCGACCTCACGAATGACATCGCCGAGCAGACCGACCTCGCCGCGAAACATCCTGAACTCGTCGCCCGCATAGCAAGCATCATGCAAACCGCGCGCGTGGACAACGAGCACTGGAAGCTCGCGAACGCCCCGGCGAAAAAGGCGAAGCAGAAATAAACCCCGGCCTTGAGCCACGGATGAAACACGGATTTGTCTGTGTTCAATCCGTGTTCCATCCGTGGCTAAAAATCAAAGTTGGCAGCAGCCGCGCCGGGCGGTAGTTTCGCCACCATGTCACGACTGAAAATCTTCCCGCTTCTTCCCCTCTTGGCGTGCCTCTGCGTCCTTGGCGGTTCTGCCTCCGCCGGCGCGAACAAGCCCAACGTCCTCTTCATCGCCATTGACGACCAGAACGACTGGATTGGTTGCATGGGCGGGCATCCGCAGGTGAAGACGCCGAACATTGACCGGCTCGCCAAGCGCGGCACGCTCTTCCTCAACGCCCACTGCCAGGCACCGCTCTGCAATCCGTCGCGCTCCAGTTTGCTCACGGGCCTGCGTCCCAGCAGCACGGGCATCTACGGATTGCAGCCCGGCATCCGCGACGTGGAGCAGACGAAGAACCACGTGACGCTGCCGCAGACGTTCACGAGCGCGGGCTATCACACGTTCAACGCCGGAAAGATTTACCACAGCGGCTCCATCAAGCCGAAGGATCAGCCCGCCGAGTTCAACACGTGGGCGCGGCCCGGCGGAAAACCGCGCCCGCCCAAGCCGTTCGCGAACCTCCCCGAACCGCGCCATCCCGCGATGGACTGGGGCGCGTGGCCGGAACGCGACGAGGACGCGCCAGATTACGCCGTCGCGAGCGCGGCCATCGAGGCGCTAAAAAACGCGCCGAAGGACAAGCCGTTCTTCATCGCCGCCGGCTTTGCGCTGCCGCACGTGCCGTGTTACGCGCCGCAGAGGTGGTTCGACCTTTATCCCGACGCGACGCTCCAGATGCCGCCGGTGCTAGAGAACGACCGCGACGACACGCCGCGTTTCTCGTGGTATCTGCACTGGAAGCTGCCGGAGCCGCGCCTGCACACGTTAAAAGAACGCAACGAGTGGCGTCCGCTCGTGCGCGCCTACCTCGCGAGCACGAGCTTCATGGACGCGCAGCTTGGCCGCGTGCTGGACGCGCTCGAAGCCACGGGCCGCGCAGACAACACCATCGTCGTCGTATGGGGCGACCACGGCTGGCATCTCGGCGAGAAGGCCATCACCGGCAAGAATACTTTGTGGGACCGCTCGACGCGCGTGCCGTTCATCTTTGCCGGGCCGGGCGTTGCGAAGGCGGCCAAGTGCGGGCGGCCCGTGGAGTTGCTCGATATTTTCCCAACGCTGCTCGAAATGGCGGGCTTCCCCGCGCGCGCCGATTTGGAGGGCCACAGCCTCGTGCCGCAGTTGAAGAACGCGAACGCGCCGCGCGAATGGCCCGCCATCACCACGCACAATCACGACAACCACGGCATCCGCACCGAGCGCTGGCGCTACATCCACTACGCCGACGGCTCGGAGGAGCTTTACGACATGAAGGCCGACCCAAACGAGTGGAAGAATCTCGCGGGCGACAAGAAATTCGCCGACGTGAAACGCGATATGGCCAAGTGGCTGCCCAAGGTGAACAAGAAGCCCGTGCCCGACAGCGCCGCGCGCATCCTGCTCTACGACGCCAAGACCGGCGGGGTGAACTGGGAAGGCAAGGATGTCGGCAAGAGCGAGCCGATCCCGGACTAAACTCCAAACAACCATGAGAACAATGAGAGTGTGGTTGTTTTCAGCCTGTTTCGCTGGTGCCGTGCCCCTGGCGCTTGCCGCCGCACCGCGCGAGACGGACACCGTTCGGCTCATCCGCCAGATCGAGCCGGCGGTCGTGGCGATCTTCACGCAGGAGCCGGGCCGCAGCGACGGCGCGACCGGCAGCGGCGTGATCATTCACGAGGACGGTTTCATTCTCACCTGCGACCATGTGGTGCGGAACCAGCCCGGCGTGGTGCTGCTCTCGGACGGCAGCGTCCTGCGATACCAGAATGTGGGGCGGATGCCGGAGAAAGACCTCGCCGTCATCCGCGTGGCCGGGCCGAAAAAATTCCCGGCAGTGCCGCTGGGGCGCAGCCACGACTTGATGATCGGCGAGCCGGTGCTGTGCGGCGGCAATCCCGGCGGGCGCGGCATCGTGTTTTCCAGCGGCATCATCAGCTCGCCGGGGATATTTGTGAATGCGCCGAACGCGCTGTTCATGTCCCAGTTCACCGACACGGCCCGCGACCGCTTCATCCAGTTTGACGCGGCCAGCAACAAGGGCAACTCCGGCGGGCCGCTGTTCAACGCCGAGGGCCGCGTCATCGGCGTCGTCTCCCAAAAGATCATGGCCTCGGAAAACATCAACTTTGCCATCCCGGCGGATCGCGTGCGGAAATTCTTTGCGGACATGGTCGCCCCGGAGGAGACGGGGGGCTTCTGGCTGGGGGCGCGGATGGATTTGCTGGCGGATCGCGCCGTCGTGGCGGACGTGGCGGCTGGCTCGCCCGCCGCCTTGGCCGGGCTGCGCGCCGCCGATGTCCTCGTGAAACTCCGCTCCCGTTCGCTGCGGTCGGGCACGGACTGGGTGCTGCTCCTCGCGGGAGCCAAGCCCGGCGAATCTCTCGTCGTGGAATATGAACGCGATGGAAAACCCACGAAGGCATCGCTCGCCCTCGCCAGCTATCCGCGATCCGAGCCGCACAGCGCCGGGGGAAAACAACCGGGCCTGAAATATCAGCTCTTCCCCACCCCGCGTCTCACGCGGCTGCCGGACTTCAGCACGCTCTCCGCGTCTGCCGCCGGGGTGGCGGCGACGCTGGACACCGCCGCGCTGGCCGGTGAGCGGAAGCAGGATTTCGCCCTGCTCTTTGAGGGGTTTTTACGCATTCCTTCCGCCGGCCTGCACCGCATCATCCTCCGCTCCGACGACGGCAGCCGCCTCCTGCTCAACGGCACGCTGCTGGTGGACAATGACGGCAATCACGGGAGCATGGACATCGGTCGGCGCGTCCGGCTCGCCGCCGGGCTTCATGCGATCCGGCTGGAATATTTTCAAGCCAGCAGCAGCCAGGAGTTGAAACTCCTGTTTGAAGCCCCGGACGGCAAAGTTGCCGAAGCCGGGGCGGAATCTTTTTTTCACCAATGAACATTCAAAATCCGCTAGCGAATCTTGAACACCGCAGCTTCCCGGACGCACGTCTTCTGGCGTTCGATGTTCGGCGCTGGCTGTCCGGTGTTTTCCCTCTCCTTTGCCTGTTCGTTCATTCCGCCTTCGCCCAGTTCCCCGCGCCCTACAACTCCGAGACCGACACCAAGTTCTCCCTCATGCCCGCCGCCGAGGCTGCGGCGAAGATGCAACTGCCGCCCGGTTTCAAGGCGACCGTCTTCGCCGCCGAGCCGGACGTGCAGAATCCCATCGCGCTGGCGTGGGACGCGCGCGGGCGGCTGTGGGTCGCGGAGAATTACACCTACGCCGAGCGCGCGCTCCGCTACGACATGAAACTGCGCGACCGCATCGTCATCCTCGAGGACGACGACGGCGACGGGCGCTTCGACAAGCGCACCGTCTTCACCGATGACGTGCAGATGCTCACGAGCATCGAGGTCGGCTTCGGCGGCGTGTGGGCCATCGCACTGCCGCACGTCGTCTTCATTCCCGACCGCAACGGCGACGACAAACCCGACGGCCCCGCCGAGGTGGTGCTCGACGGCTTCCGTCCGCCGCAGGAGAACCACCACAACATCGCCAACGGCCTGCGCTTCGGCCCCGACGGCTGGCTTTACGGACGCTGCGGCGCGTCGGGTGCGGCGGATGTGAACGTGGCCGGAAGCACCGAGAAATTTCCGGTGCGCGGCGGAATGTGGCGGTATCACCCGGTGCGCCGCGTGTTCGAGGTCATCACGTGCGGCAACACGAATCCGTGGGGCCACGACTGGAACGAGCACGGCGAACTGTTCTACGTCAACACGGTGAACGGCCATCTTTGGCACGCGGTCGCCGGGGAGCATTTCGTCCGCGCGCACACGCTCGACCCGAATCCGCGCGCCTACGGGCTGATTGACCATCACGCAGATCACTGGCACTTCGACACGTCCGCCGAGTGGAGCAAGTCGCGTGACGGCGTAGCCAACGCTTTCGGTGGCGGCCACTCGCACATCGGCGCGATGGTTTATCACGGTGACAACTGGCCGGTGCAATATCGCGGCCACCTTTTCACCCTCAACCAGCATGGTCGCCGTGCGAACATGGACCGCCTCGAACGCAACGGCTCCGGCTACGTGGGCCGCCACGCGCCGGACGTCATTGTCGCGGAGGACAAGTGGTTTCGCGGCATGGAAATCACCTACGGCCCCGACGGCGGCGTGTATGTCGCCGACTGGAGTGACACCGGCGAGTGCCACGACGCCACCGGCGTGCACCGCGAGAGCGGCCGCATTTTCAAAATCACCCACGGCACTCCGCAAAAGCAAAACTTCGGCGACCTCACGAAGCTCAACTCGCGCGAGCTGGTGAAGCTGCACTCGCATCCGAACGAGTGGTTCGTCCGGCAGGCGCGGCTTGAACTCGCGTCGCGGGCCGCCAGCGGTCGCGGACTCGACACGGTGAAGGAGCAGTTGCGCGTGATGGTTGAAAGCGAAAAGAGCGAAGTGCTGCGCCTGCGCGCGCTGTGGTCGCTCCACGCCATCGGCGCGGCGGATGAAAAATTCCTGCTTGCGCGCCTGCGCGACGGCAACGAGCACGTCCGCGCGTGGGCGGTGCGGCTGCTCACGGACGATTGGCCGCTGGACACACTCACAAGTCAGCGGCCAAGGAGCGGCGACACTCCTGTCGCCGGTTCCAAAAATTGGAGCAACGAGGCGACAAGAGTGTCGCCACTCCTTGCGCGTCTCGCCCGTGACGACAAGTCCGCCCTCGTCCGCCTCGCCCTTGCCACCGTGCTCCAGCGTTTGCCGGTCAACCAGCGGGCCGAGCTCGCCGCTGCGCTCGTCGCGCACGCGGAGGACGCCAGCGACCACAATCTCCCGTTGCTCATCTGGTTTGGCCTCATTCCGCTTGGCGACGGCGACCCGCTCGCGCTCGCCAAGCTTTCTGCAAAGTGTGAACTACCCACCACGCGCAACTTCATCGCCCGAAGGCTGGCCGAGGACATTGAGAAAAATCCCGCGCCGGTGAATGAAGTGCTCAAGATTGCCTCCGCCAAGCCCGAAGCGTTTCAAGCCGACATCCTCGCCGGTCTCGCCGACGGCCTCACGGGCTGGCGCAAGGCGAAGAAACCCTCGGTGTGGGATTCGTTCGCGAAGAAGCTCGCCGGCTCCGCCAACCCATCCATCGCCGACCGCGTGCGCGACTTGAGCGTGCTCTTCGGCGACGGCCGCGCGCTCGACGCGGTGAAGCGCATCGCACTCGACGGCAGGGCGGACATGAGCGCCCGCAAGTCCGCGCTGCTCACGCTCATCGAGAACAAGCCGCCCGACCTGCGGACGATCTGCGAGCAGTTGCTCGGCACGCGCTTCCTCAACGCCGTGGCCGTGCGCGGCCTCGCGCAGTTCGACGACCCGGCCATCGGCGACAAGCTCGCGAAGAGCTACCGCAGCTTCCACCAGACCGAGCGCGGCGCGGTGATGGAGACGCTTGTCTCGCGGCCCGCCTTCGCGAAGGCGCTGCTGAACGAAGTCGCCACCGGCAAAATTCCCCGCACCGAGGTCAGCGCCTTCCACGCGCGGCAGATCCGCAGCTTCAACGACCGCGCGCTCAATGAACAGCTCGCGAAGGCATGGGGCGAGTTGCGCGACAGCGCCGCCGACAAACAGCAGCTCATCACGACACTGAAGAAGCAGCTCACGCCCACGACGCTGGCCAAGGCCGACAAGTCCAATGGCCGCGCGGTGTTCGCCCTGCTCTGTGCCAACTGCCACCGCCTCTACGGCGCGGGCGGCGAAGTCGGCCCCGACCTCACCGGCACGGGCCGCGACAATCTGGATTACCTCCTCGACAACATCGCCGATCCCAGCGCCGTGGTGAGCGCGGACTTCCGCATGACGGTGGTGGAGCTGAAGGATGGCCGCGTGTTCAACGCCCTCATCACCGCGAAGACCGACCGCACGCTCACGCTCAAGACCATGACCGAGACGCTCACCGTCGAGCGCGCCGACCTCGCGAAGCAGCAGGAGTCAACGCTCTCGATCATGCCGGAGGGATTGCTCGAAGCGCTCACGCCCGAGCAGCAGCGCGACCTCCTCGCCTACCTGATGCAGATGACGCAGGTGCCGCTGCCGTCGGCGGCGAATTCGGCCAGGTGATCCAAGTCATTCTGGCACCATGCTGCTTCCCGACTGTCATCGCTTGAACTCCATTTGAGCACTCACCGCCAACTTCCAACTGTCGTCACGGCCCAAAGGCGACTGCCATGACCGCCATCAAAAACCTGCGCTGGTGGATTGCCGGGCTGCTCGCGCTCGCGACGGCGCTGAACTACCTCGACCGGCAGAGTTTCCCGGTCGTCGTCGGCGAAGTGCGGAAGGAGATTCCCATTTCCAACGAGCAATACGGCCATCTCACTTCGGCGTTCCTCTTTGCCTACGCCATCATGTATGCCGGCGGCGGGCGCATCATGGACTGGCTCGGCACGCGCCTCGGCTACGCGGTGATGATTGTCTGGTGGTCGGCGGCGAACTGCCTCACCGGCACGGTGTCGTCGGTGCTGGGCATCGGCGCGTGCCGCTTCCTGCTCGGCATGGGCGAGGGCGGCGGCTTTCCCGGTTCGGGCAAGGCGGTGGCGGAATGGTTCCCGCCGCGCGAGCGTTCGCTGGCGTTCGGGATTTTCAACACCGGCTCCGCCATCGGCGCGGTCATCGCGCCGCCGCTCATCGCGCTCATCGTCGGCGCGCTCGGCTGGCGCTGGGTGTTCTTCATCACGGGCGGCGTCGGATTATTGTGGACGGTCATCTGGCTGAAACTTTACCAGCCGCCTGCGACGAACAAGTTCATCTCGGCGGAGGAAAAGGAACTCATCGCCACGTCACTCGCCGCTGCTCGCGTGACCGGTGACGGCCAGGCCGCGCCGCGAATCCGCTGGCTCCAGCTCTTCACCTACCGCGAAGTGCTTGGGCTGATGGCGGCGAAGTTTTTCACGGATGCCGCGTGGTATTTCTTCATCTTCTGGCTCCCGAAATATCTCGGCGACGTGCGGCACCTGAACATCAAGGAGATCGGCTGGTTCGCGTGGATTCCGTTCGCCTTCGCGGGCGCGGGCAGCCTCACGGGCGGCTGGCTCGGCGGGTTTCTGCTGCGGCGCGGCGTGTCCCTCGACCGCGCGCGCAAGATCGCGCTTGGCATCGGCGCGTCGCTGCTGCCGGCGTCGCTCTTCATCGTCGCGTCACCGTTGAGCTTTGCGATTGTGTTTTTTAGCACGGCGATGTTCGCGCACCAGTTCTGGTCGGCGAACGTGCAGACGCTGCCCGCCGACCTTTTCCCCGCGCGCGTCGTCGGCTCGGTCGAGGGGCTGCTCGGCTCGGCGGGTTCGTTCGGCGGAATGCTGTTCGGGCTGCTGGTCGGCTGGCTGGTCGAGCATCACGGCTACGGGCCGGCCTTCGTCATCGCGGGCGTGTTGCACCCGCTGGCGTTCCTCGTCATTCTCGCCACCGTGCGCCGTGTCGCACCGCTCCAGGCATGAGCCTGGCGCTGCGCTTGAGCGAACAACCAAAATCACCGCGACCATGTCCGAACATAAAGCCATCGTCCGCTGGAGCCGCACCGGCCCCGATTTCCTGAAGGGCAAATACTCGCGGGAACACACCTGGGCCTTCGACGGCGGCCTCACCGTGCCGGCCTCACCTTCGCCATCCGTCGTGCCCGCGCCGTGGTCGAACCCGGCGAACGTGGATCCGGAGGAGGCGTTCGTCGCCTCGATTTCGAGCTGCCATATGTTGACGTTTCTCTGGCTCGCGTCGAAGGAAGGCTTCATCGCGGACAGCTACGAGGACACCGCCGTAGGCGTGATGACGAAGAACGAGCGCGGCATCCCGTGGGTCAGCACCGTCACGCTCCGCCCGCAAATCGTGTGGAGCGGCGACAAGCTGCCGACGCCCGCCGACCTCGACCGCCTGCACCACCGCGCGCATGGGGAATGCTTCATCGCCAATTCCATCAAGACGGAAGTTGTCGTTGCGGTTGCTTCGTAGAGAATGCTCTCCGTGAATCTGGGAAGCATCCTCCTGCCCCTGTGCGCCGCGCTGCTCTACGTCGTGGGCGCGCTGCTGGTGAAGCGCTCCGGCGACTTCGGCGTGGGCGTGTGGCGCACGGCGTTCATCTCCAACCTCACCTCGGCGCTCATCTTCCAACTGCTGCTGCCGCTCGGCGGCACGTTTCACGTTGAACTGCTCTGGCAGCCCGCGCTCGTCGGCGTGCTGTTTCTGCTCGGCCAGTTGCTCAACTACCTCGCGCTCCAGCGCGGCGATGTGTCGGTGGCAACGCCAGTGCTGGGCGTAAAAATCATCCTCGTCGCGCTCTTCACCACACTGCTGCTCACGCAGGGCGTCTCGGCGAAGCTGTGGGCGGCGGCGGCGTTAAGCTCGCTCGCCATCGCGCTGCTCAACCGCACCGGCGGTGCGAAGCACCATCACGTCGGCAGCACCATCCTCTATGCGGGCAGCTCGGCGGCGATGTTCGCGCTGTTCGACGTGCTGGTGCAAAAGTGGTCGCCCGCGTGGGGCGCGGGGCGTTTCCTGCCGGTGATGCTCGGCTTCGTGGCGGTGTTCAGCGTGGTGCTGATTCCGTTTTTCCACGCGCCGCTGACGGCGGTGCCGCGCGGCGCGTGGCCGTGGCTGATGGGCGGCTGCCTGTTCATCGGGTTCCAGTCGCTGGTGTTCGTGATGGCGATTGTGATGTTTCGCAACGCGACCTCGGCCAACGTCCTCTACAGCTCGCGCGGGCTGTGGAGCGTGGTGGCGGTGTGGGCCGTCGGGCACTGGTTTGCGAACCGCGAGCAGCATCTCGGCGCGGGCGTGCTGCGCTGGCGGCTGGCCGGCGCGGTGCTGATGATGGCGGCCATCGCGCTGGTGCTGGGATAACGGGCCGGGGAATTTGTTCCATTGCTTGCGGGCAGCAAATCCTCCCGCAGGCTGGCCGCCGCGTTTGCAGCCTTTGCTGGAAAGAATCCGCCCGTCGTCATCCGCCAATGAATATGTTGGACAAGGTTTTGCGTCCAGCGCAGCTTCAAACTCGTGGCCGAGATAGGCCGCAAAATCTAATGTCTAGTAACTGGTAGGCATCATGCGAGCGCCCTTTTCATTTCTAGCATTTTCCCTCGCAGCGTTTCTGTTTGCGGGTTGCGCGAGTTCACAGAGTTCTCGGCCTCGCGCTGATTCGCCAGAGGTTATCGAGCAGGTTCGGAGTCGAGTGTTTAGCCAGTTGCCGACTTTGGATGCCGCTTCACGAGAGACGATTCAGACGACCGCCCCGAAGATTTGGTTCGTTGGTTTGCCGTTTGGTGGTAACTATACGTTTCAGTGGATGATTACCTCCAATCGCACTGTGGAGCTTCATTCATCAAGCAACCTTGAAGATTTGAGCAGCAGCTACGCGACAATTCGTGAGCCTGTTCCTTCCACACGTTATTGAGTATGAATAGACGAGAGTTGATGCTAACCAGCAGACAGGCTGCATTCCCTGACCAGCCACTGCTCCTCCTGTTTCAACCACGCGCCGAAAAACCAGTTGTTAGAGCTTGTTTGAAAAAGAAAAACGCAGAAATCCCTTGATTTGACGGGCTTTTTTCGCAGCTTTCATTCGCGGCAGCGCTGTTCAGGCGATGAAAATCGCCGCTTACGACACCGCCCTCACCCACGACCAATGGCACTTGCTCCGCCGCTTCCTGCCCGCCGCCAAAAAGCGCGGCCGCCCGCGCACCTCCCTGCGCGAA
>JACRJY010000145.1 GCA_016235585.1 Verrucomicrobiota bacterium
GCGCGCGTGATTTTCCGCCACGCGCTGCGCGGCGGCCTGCTGCCGGTGGTGTCATTTCTCGGCCCGGCCATCGCGGGGCTGGTCACGGGATCATTCATCGTGGAAACAATTTTCTCCGTGCCAGGGCTGGGAAGATTTTTTGTGATGTCCGCCTTCAACCGCGATTACACGCTCGTGCTCGGCACGGTGCTGTTTTACGCGACGCTGATCATTTTGCTGAACCTGCTCGTGGACATCGTGCAAGTGTGGCTGAACCCGAAACTGCGCTTTGAGTAGGCGTCACTCAAAATGATTGTCACCTTGAACAAGACATTGCGTTCCCCCTCACCCCAACCCTCTCCCTCTGGGAGAGGGAGAATCACTTTCCGCCCGCCTGGCAGAGGCTGCGCGGCGCGGGACGAGCGGGCGTTGGAGCGCCAGCGCGTTTCCGTTGCCCGCTCCCTCTCCGCTCGGGAGAGGGCCGGGGTGAGGGGGAACGCGGCGGGCTATCGTCCCATGTAACCATGCTCGCCCCCACCCCCATGCCCAATCTGCCCGACCTCGCCGAGGTCGAGCAGGGCACTTCGCTCTGGCAGGACGCCTGGCACCGGCTCCGCAAGAACCGGCTTGCCGTCGTCAGCTTCTGTTTCCTCGCGGTGCTGACGCTGCTGGCGGTGATCGGCCCGTGGGTGAGCAGCGCTTCGGCCACGAAGCAAAACCTCTCGCTCGGCGCGACTCCGCCGGGCAGCGCGCACTGGTTCGGCACGGATCTGCTGGGGCGCGACCTGTTCGTCCGCACGCTGGAGGGCGGGCGTGTCTCGCTCGCCGTGGGGCTGACCGCGACCTTTGTGGCACTGACCATCGGGGTGCTCTACGGCTCCATCTCCGGCTTCATCGGCGGCAAGCTCGACGCGCTGATGATGCGTATCGTGGACATCCTCTACTCGCTGCCCTTCGTCATCTTCGTCATCCTGCTGATGGTGATGTGCAAAGACCTCGGCGACGCGGTGGAGAAAATTCTTACCCAGTGGTTCGGGCGCAAAATTCTGGCCAGCGGCGATTGGAACCTCATCCTGCTCTTCGCGGCCATCGGCGCGGTGGAGTGGCTCACGATGGCGCGCATCGTGCGTGGCCAGGTGCAGTCGCTGCGTCGGCAGGAATTCATCGAGGCCGCGCACGCGCTCGGCCTGCGCAAGCGCCGCATCATCCTCCGCCACATCGTGCCGAACGTCCTCGGCGTCATCATCGTCTATGCCACGCTCACGGTGCCGAGCGTGATGCTACTGGAGGCGTTTTTGAGCTACCTCGGCCTCGGCGTGCAGGCACCCTACGCCTCGTGGGGCAGCTTGATTGATGACGGCGCGAAGGTGATGGAAGAATACTGGTGGATGCTGATGTTCCCTGCCGCCTTCTTTTCCGCGACGCTGTTTTCGCTGAATTTTCTCGGCGACGGCCTGCGCGACGCCCTCGACACGCGCGCCTCAAAGGATTGAAGCCACAGATGAAACACCGATTGAACATCGACGCACCAAAACACGGCTTCACAGAGTCTTCATCCGTGTTCCATCCGTGTTCCATCCGTGGCTAAACCATGCTCCTAAAAGTCACCAATCTGAAAACCAGCTTCCACACTCGCAACGGCGTGGTGCGTGCGGTGGACGGCGTGTCGTTCGTGCTCGGCGCGGGCGAGACGCTCGGCATCGTCGGCGAATCCGGCTCCGGCAAATCGGTGACGTGCTACTCCATCATGGGGCTGATTCCCCAGCCGCCGGGCCGCATCGAAGGCGGGCAGGCGATGTTCGGCGACATGGACTTGCTGCGCTGCGGCCCGGAGGAGTTGCGGCGAATTCGCGGCGCGCGCATCTCGATGATTTTCCAAGACCCGATGACTTCACTGAATCCGTATCTGCGAATCGAGGACCAGTTGATCGAGCCGCTGCTGATTCACGAGAAAATCGAACGCAGCTCGGCGATCAAGCGGGCCATCGCCGCGCTGGAGGAGGTCGGGGTGCCGGACGCCGCGCAGCGGATTCGCAGCTATCCGCACGAGTTTTCCGGCGGCATGAGGCAGCGTGTGATGATCGCGATGGCGCTCATCACCAAGCCGCAGTTGCTTATCGCTGACGAGCCGACCACGGCGCTCGACGTGACGGTGCAGGCGCAGATTCTGGAGCTCATCAAGAAACTCCAGCGCGAGCGCGGCATGGCTGTCATCTGGGTGACGCACGACCTCGGCGTGGTGGCCGGCTTCTGCGACCGCGTGCTGGTGATGTATGCCGGGCGCATCGTCGAATCCGCGCCGACACAGCAAATATTCAAGCACCCGCTGCACCCCTACAACCGCGCGTTGCAGAAATCCATCCCCGCGCTGCAGGCCAAGGGCGCGGAGCTTTACACGATTCCCGGCGCACCGCCGGACTTGGCGCGGAAGCCGGAGGGCTGCGCCTTCGCGCCGCGCTGCGAGTTTGCCGCCGACAAGTGCCGGGCCGGGGAAATGCCGTTGAAGGAAGCCGAGCAAGGCCACGCCACGGCGTGCTGGCGCGTGCTGGACGGCGAAATCAAACTTTAGCCACGGATGAAACACGGATTAAACACCGATGCAGAAGATTCCGGCTTCCTCTGTCCTTCAGAATCCGTGTTTCTTCCGTGTTCCATCCGTGGCTAAACAATATGCCTGACACCTTCCTCGAACTGCGCCACGTGAAAACCCACTTCCCGGTGGAGCGCGGCATCATCTTCCGCCGCCGCATCGGCACGGTGAAGGCGGTGGACGGCGTGTCGCTGCATCTCCAGCAGGGCGAGGTGCTCGGCCTCGTCGGCGAGTCCGGCTGCGGCAAATCCACGCTGGGCCGGACGATTCTGCAATTGGTTCCGCCGACCGAGGGCACGGTGATTCTCGCGGGCCGCACGTTGAACGAACTTCACGGCACGGAGCTGCGGCAGGCGCGGGCGGATTTCCAGATGATTTTTCAGGATCCCTACGCCTCGCTGAACCCGCGCATGACGGTCTATGACACGCTGGCCGAGGCCATCGGCTCGCACCGGCAGGTGCCGGCGGTGGAGATGCCCGCGCGCGTGGCGGCGCTGATGCAGAAGGTGGGACTGCCGCCGCGCGCCATCAAAAAATATCCGCACGAATTCTCCGGCGGCCAGCGGCAGCGCATCGCCATCGCCCGCGCGCTGGCGGTGGAGCCGAAGCTTATCATCGCCGATGAGCCGGTGTCGGCGCTCGATGTTTCCATTCAGGCGCAGATCATCAACCTGCTCGCCAAGCTTTCGCGCGAGATGCAGCTCACGCTCATCTTCATTTCGCACGACCTGTCCGTGGTGAAGCACATCGCGGATCGCATCGCCGTCATGTATCTCGGCAAAATCGTCGAGCTGGGGCCGGCGGCGGACGTGTTTGAAAAGCCGCTGCATCCCTACACCAAGGCGCTCGTGAGCGCGGTGCCGATTCCCGATCCCGAGCGCGAGCGGCAACGGCAGCGCATCCTGCTCCTCGGCGATCCGCCGTCGCCGATGAACCCGCCGGGCGGCTGCCCGTTTCATCCGCGCTGTTCGCACGCGGTGGTGGAGTGCAAGACGAGCGTGCCGTCGCTTGATGAATTCCGTCCCGGTCAGCAGGCCGCGTGCATCCGGCTGAAGGAAATTTCCTGATCCATTTCCGCCGGGCGGCTTCTGTCGGAGTGCGGGTGTTGCCCGGCGCAGGGAGGTTGGGCTGAATTCGCCCAAAATCCGGCTTCGCTCCGGGCGGTTTTGACGGCTTGGATTACCGCTTGACCGTCAATGGGATAAGCGGCACACTCCGCCAAAATCTTACCACCTATGCAGGCTGACAACCTCAACCGAGAAGCCTTATGACCAAGCGCGATCTGGTAATCCGCATCAGCAACGAAACCGGTCTCGTCCAGCAGGAAGTGCTGGATGTCGTCCAGAAAACGCTCGACCACATTTCGGAAACTGTCGCCAAGGGCACCACCGTCGAGCTGCGGAACTTCGGCGTCTTCGAGGTGAAAATCCGCAAGGCCCGCGTCGGGCGCAACCCCAACGCCCCCGCGACCGACGGGCCCATCCCCGCCCGCGCCGTGGTGAAATTCAAGCCCGGCAAGGAAATGCGCGAGGCCGTGCTGAAGCTCACGCCGGGCGCGGCCGCACCGCCGCCTGCGGTGTGAGGGGCATATCCCCTTCGCACTCAAACGTGCGGCTTCTTCTCGGCGGTATTCTTTCCTTTGCGGCGAATCCGGCAGCACCCGTCCGCGTCTGCATACCGTGCAAATCAAAATGAAAAGCATCTTCGCTTCTCCCTTCCTCGCGTTGCTCGCCGCCGCGCTCCACATCGCCGCCGCGCCGATGCAGGCGGCGGAGTTGCCCCGCCGCATCGCCGCCGCGCTCCAGCCCTTCGTCGAGCAGCACACGCTCGCCGGGGCCGTCGCACTCGTCGCGAACAAGGACAAGGTCTTGAGCGTCGAGACCGTCGGCTGGGCGGACATCGCCGCGCAGAAGCCGATGCGCGCGGACAATCTCTTTTGGATTGCCTCCATGTCCAAGGCCATCACCGCCGCCGGATTGATGGTTCTCGTGGACGACGGCAAGGTGCAGCTCGACGATGCCGTGGAAAAATATCTCCCGGAGTTCAAGGGCCAGATGCTCGCCGTCGAGACGAGCGCCAGCGGAGTTTTATTCCGCAAGCCCAAGCATCCCATCACCGTCCGCAACGTGCTTTCGCACACGAGCGGACTGCCGTTCAAGTCCGCCATCGAACAGCCCACGCTCGACCTCTACACCCTGCGCGAGCGCGCGGTGAGCTACGCCCTCACGCCGCTGCTCTTCGAGCCGGACAGCCAGTATCTCTACAGCAACGCCGGCATCAACACCGCCGGGGCCATCATCGAGGCCGTCAGCGGGATGCCCTACGCGGAGTTCATGGAGAAACGCCTGCTCAAGCCGCTCGGCATGAAGGACACCACGCACACGCCGAACCAATCTCAAATCAAGCGCCTCGCCAAATCCTACAAGCCGAACAAGGACAAGAACGGCCTCGAAGAAACCACCGTCACGCAGTTGCTCTATCCGCTCGATGACCCGCGCCGCCAGCCCATGCCGGCGGGCGGTTATTTCTCCACGGCGGACGATGTCGCGAAGTTCTGCCAGATGCTCCTCAACGGCGGCACGCTCCACGGGCGGCGCGTGCTCTCCGAGAACGCCGTGCGTGCGATGACCACCGTGCAGTCCGGCGACGCCAGGATTAAGAACGCCATCGCCAACTACGGCTTCGGCCTGAAAATCACCGCCGCCGATTCCGCCGCGCCGGACGCGCTCTCGCCCGGCAGCTTCAGCCACGGCGGCGCCTACGCCACGCAGATGTGGATGGACGCGCGGCGCGGCCTGGCCGTCGTGTTCATGGTGCAGCACGCGGGCTACCCCGCCGACGGCGCAAAGAAGATCAATCCCACGGTGCTCAACGCCGCGTTCGCCGGGTCCGGGAAATAATCCCGATGCCTCACCCGTCCGCTTCAGATTCTTGCGGTAACGCCGCAGCGCCGTAGGCGCGGCATCGTTGTAGAAAACCCGGCCCAAGAATTGTCAGCCCCGTCCGGGGCGGCATATTCCCACGCGACACATTTTATGAGCCGATCCGATTGCGTCCAGGTGATGCCGTTGCTGACGGAGCTTGGCATCCTTTTGCTTCGTTTCTACAAAGATGCCGTTGCTGACGGGGCTGTTTCATCCGTTACTGGCTCCGTGCCTCCGTGTCTTGGTGGTTCAAAAACGGTGTTTCATCCGTGTTTCATCTGTGGCTCAATCGCGCCGTCATGTCGCCGGAGAAAATCACTGTTGAGTCGGTGCGCGCATGAAAGGGCAGGGCAGGGGAGTTCGGTTTTCACCGGCGCAGCGCGCCGATGAGTTCGTTCAACTTGTCGCGCAAGGCCCGCCAGTCATCTGCTGAAGCGGGATCGTTTGGCTCCATGTTCAATATGTCCACGCCGTTGCTGTTCGCGGACGTGCCACCGATTCCATCATCAAGCTGCTGCTGGCTTACTTCGCCGGGCAAGCCCTGCTCACCTTGCGGGCCGGGTTCGCCCTGTGGCCCCGGCGGACCGCCCGGATCGCCGGGATCACCTTTCTCACCTGGCGCGCCGTCCTGGCCGCGCGGGAGGTCGAAGGAGAAATGCAGCGCGCCGCCGACGAATTCCACCTCGGCGCTGGCGGGATCGTCGGGGTTGACGGTGTTCACGCCGTCCACGTGCGCGTCGGTGACGGCGGGGACGGCATCAATCAATTCTTTCAGCGCGTTGTATTGTTCGCGCAGCGGAGCGGACGTGAGCGGCGAATGATCGGCGGGTTTGTTGGGATCAAAGGGCATAAAATTTTAGGGGATGGGATCTGGGGGATGGGAAATAGGGAGACCAGAATTCAGGATTCAGAATCGTTGCAGATTGAAAGTTGATGGCGGCATCGGGCGGGCGCGGTTTCACCCGCGCTTTGTCCACAGAAGCCGGGCGAAAGAAGGGGCCCTTTCGCCCGGCGTGTGGGACTGCAACGTTGACTCTTTGCCCCCTTGGCGGCCGCCGCGCCAGAAACACTTTCCAGGATTGTTGCGTTTCCTCCGGCGGCACGTTGCCTCCTTGTAATGGATGCACTCATCGGTGAATGCGTTTCCTCCTCACCCGCCCTTGCGGGCACCCTCTCCCCATCCGCTGGGGAGAGGGCTGGGGTGAGGGGCTGGTGTTTTTACGGCGCCATCTTCTGCGCCACGTCGCTCCACGGGCCTTGGCCCGCCGTGCCCACCGCACAGATGCGGAAGTAATACACCGTGCCGCTGGTCAGCCCGGGGGCCGAACAGCTCGAACTCGTGATCACGCACGTCTGCGTCCAGCCCGGTTCATTCGTCGGGTTGGTGTTCTGCTGCACGATGTAGCTGCGCGCGCCGTTCACCGCGTCCCAATGCAGGTCAATGACCCCCGCGAGGTCGCCCATCGTGGCCGAGAGGTTCGCGGGTGCGGGCAATGGCCCCACCGGCGCGGCGGGCCCGCGCACGTCGAAGCCGGCGCTCTGGATTTTCGCCGCGTCACCCTCGGCGGTCAGCTCCACGTAGTTGGCGAGCAGGATGATCTTGGCCTCCCAGTCGAGGCTCGTGTCCGTGAGTTCCGTCGTCGCCTGCTGCGAGGCCTGGCGGGCCGTCTGCGCGGCGTTGGACTTCGTGTTCAGCCCGGTGTTCGCGGTGGTGAAGTTTGTGAGCACCGCGCCCGGCGTGGGGAAGTTCGCGTTGCCCGTGAGCGCGGCGATGATCTGCTCGCCCAGCGCATGACGCGCCGGGATGGTGAGAGGACGGAAGTTTAATTTGATTCGGCTCATTTTGGTTCTTTCTGGCAAAACCATGTCGAAAAACATGGCCGGCGAATCGAACGTCAGGCCGGGCACATCCCAGGACAGCGGTGTTGCCATGATATAATTGTGGTTGATGCTTGTTACTCCTTGGAAAGCGAGGACATCATTACCACAACCGCGCCGGAATGCAAGCCCTATTTTCTAAATTCTCAAAAAATCATTTCAGGGTAGGGACGCGGTGCCCCGCGTCCTCGGCGAAAGCTAAAGCATTTTCAAAAATTCTGCCGCCGCTGACTGGGGAAACGGACGCGTTCTCCCTCACCCTAACCCTCTCCCGCTGGGAGAGGGAACCGCAGTTGAACACGGGCACAAAAACGTTGGCCTGTCTGGCTGAATCCTATCGTTGCTTCGCCCAGCGACGGGGAGCGTTTCTCCCTCTCCCAGCGGGAGAGGGCCGGGGTGAGGGAGAATTCCCGGTTACTTATGGACGACTACGCCTTAACTTAAACATCTCTGGCGAACGTGCGGCAGCACGGCCCTACCATGGATGGCCGCTGCGGCAGATTGAGAAACCACCATGCCAGGTAGGGACGCGGTGCCCCGCGTCCTCGGCGAAAGTTGAAGGACGCGCAGGAGCGCGTCCCTACCGTGGATGGCCGTTTCAAGACTTTGAAAAATGGTTTCCACAAC
>JACRJY010000146.1 GCA_016235585.1 Verrucomicrobiota bacterium
GAAGCTGACACTGTCCCCCACTGACAGACTCTGGCTCTGGGGTTGGCCCGTGATCGCCAGCGTCGGCACCAACGCGCACTTGCCCGCGCTCTGGGCATTGTAGATCGCCGCAATCTCCGCCGAGAGAAGCCCCCGGTTGTAAATGCCCACCTCGTCCAGCGTTCCGTCCAGAAAAGTCCCCACTTCCACCTGGCCGATTTTCAACGGCGTGTTTATGGGCGGTATGTTCAGCGCATTGGTCACCGTTCCGGCCACAGCCCCATCCACGTAATAGACAAAGACACCCCCGCGCCGAACGACAGCCAAGTGATGGAAGCGATTCAGCGTTGGTGAAAACGAGCCACCTGAAATGACGTGGTAGCCGCCGCTGGGGCCATCAACCAAAAACTGCAACACCCCGCCGTTCAGCCAAAATATCCACTTGTTGTTAGCCGACCCCCAACCGGGGCTGTGGCCGAGAAACGACTGGGTCGCGTTTATCCGGCGGAAATTCACCCAAAACTCCACGGTGAACTCATTGGTGCCAAAATCCCATTCCGGAGAATGCGGCACCGAAACATGGCTGTTGGTGGCATCAAAGCTGAAACCCTGCCCCGCCTTGCCGACAGCGTAGGAAACGTTGCTGACAATCAGCCCGTCGTGTGTGCTGGCAGCATCGTAGGCCGAGCCATCCCCCTTCCACCACGCCACCAAGCCCGCCGGGGCCGGGACACACACTGGCACGGTTACCGTCAGCACCGCGTTGGAACTGGTCACCGACCCGGCCACGTTGCTCACCTCCACACTGTAACTTCCCCCATCCGACAATTGCACGCTGGGCAGGGTCAATGCGGTGTTGGTGGCGCCCGCAATGTTTGTCCCGTTGAACCGCCACTGATAGGCAACCGGCGGCGTGCCTGACACCCCCACGCTGAAGCTGACACTGTCCCCCACTGACAGACTCTGGCTCTGGGGTTGGCCCGTGATCGCCAGCGTCGGCACCAACGCGCACTTGCCCGCGCTCTGGGCATTGTAGATCGCCGCAATCTCCGATGCCGACAACGCCCGGCTGTAAAGGGACAATTCATCAATCCCTCCGGAAAAGAAATTCTTACTTATTCCGTTCACCGGCGCATACGCCCCGATCCGCACGGGATTGTCCGACGTCTGCGCCATCCCCGTAACATTCATGGAACCATCCTGCACGCCGTTGACATACCCGCGCACAGTCGAACCGTCATACACCATCGCCACATGATGCCACATGTTCGTCGCAAGCGTGGTGGCGCAGTTAAATGCAACCCAACTCCCGCCAACGAAAATATGCGGTCGCAGCTTTCCTGAAGTGAATATGTTCAGCGCCCAGTCCTGAACCGCTTCGGCATCAACCCCCTTGGTTGCAATCGTCACCCCGCTGTTGCCGGGAAGTCGATCGTAATAGATCCATGCCTCCACGCTGAACGGCCCCGCAGGTTTCAGCGCCGCGCTGCTGGGCACCTGCACGTAGCTGTTGGATCCGTTGAAGAAAAATGCCTGTCCGACTTCTCCATTACTACTAAAGGTCAGTGTGCCAAACGCCTGACCGTTGTTTCCACCCACGACATCGTAAATATTACCCTCCGCTGTCCACCACGCCGCCAGGCCCGACGGGGCGGGCGCACAGACGGGCGTGGTCTGGGCGAAGAGCGCGGCGGTGGGCGCGAGGAGGCACAGGGCCAACTCGGCAATAATTTTCCGCGAGCAGGATTGATTGGTCTTCATTTGACGCCTGTAAATTTTCCCCGCAATTCCTCTTCAAGAGAACCTTCGGATTGCACCTACCCTCATACCCCCCCCCGCCATTCCCGTCAAGCCGGAGTTTGTGACATTTTTCAGGCCGGGCGCATTTCACTTTTTGAGCAGGCGAGTTATGGCGGTTCAGGTAGAACGAGGCATGCATACACTCTGTCCATCCTCATTCACCTGTTCCTGTGGTCGTCCCCACGGTTCGAGCCGGCTGCCGCAGCTGGCCGCTGAACTGGCCGTGAACCTGGATCACTCCGTGCAACGGTTCGTCGCCGCGCGTGACCAGAACCTCGGTCATCTGGAAGCCGAGGTGCTGCACCAGACGCAGGAACTCCAGCGCCGCGCCGTCGAGGGCGGGGCGCAGGCCAAGGCCGACGCCACGCCGCCGTGCTGTCCGGTCTGCCGCCAGAAGCTCACCCGCTTGAGCTGCGGCCATGAGCGCACGTTCCGCACGCGCTTCGGCCCGGTCACGCTGCGCCGCACGCGCGGCTTCTGCCGACGCTGCAAGAAGTGGCGCTTTCCCGCCGACGCCGTGCTGGGACTGGAGGAAAGCGCCGGGTGCTCGCCCGCCGTGCAGGAGCTGGCCGCGCTGCTGACCAGCAAGATGCCGGTGGAGGAAGCGGCCGCCGTGCTCGAGCACCTGACGGGCGTGAGCCTGCCACAAACCACGTTGCACCGGGTCGCCCGCCGTCAGGGGGAGCGTGCGCAGGCCGTGCGAGAGCGCCTCGACGCGCACGCCACGGCGGCACCGCCGCCGCATCCGGAACTGACCCTAGAACCCTACCAGATGGTCATCGAGATGGACGCGTGGAACATCCGCGAGCGCGATGACTGGGGCCAAAGCGCCGCGCGGCACCGCGCGGGGCAGGCCCCGGAACGCTGGCACTGGGTGTGGACCGGCACGGTGTTCCGCCTCGACCACGGCGGGCAGACGGCGGGCGGGCGGCCCGTGATCAGCGAACGCGGGTTCGTGGCCACGCGCACGGGGCTGGAGGGCCTGCGCACGCAACTGCACGCCGAGGCGATGCGGCGCGGCCTGGGGCAGGCGGTCGGCGCGCTGGTCATCGCCGACGGCGCCGTGTGGATCTGGCGGCTGGCCGACGACCGTTTCCCGCAGGCCCGGCAGCGCCTGGACTACTGGCACGCCGTGCAACACCTCGCCGAGGTGGGCCGCCAACGCTTCGGCGATGACGCGACGGCGCTCCACGCCCGGCTCGCCCCGTTGAAACGCCAGTTGAAGAACGACTCGGCGGTCAAAGTCCTCCGGCAACTCGAAGACCTACTCGCGGATTTGAGCCCAGACAGCCCCGCCCACAAGACCGTGACGGCGGAAGTGGCCTACCTGCACGAGCATCGGGAGCGCATGGACTACCGCGCCGCACGCCGGAAGAAGGAACCCATCGGCAGCGGCGCGGTGGAATCCACCTGCCGACAATACCAATGCCGCTTCAAACGCCCCGGCCAGTTCTGGAGCCGCGCCGGCGATGAAGCCCTGCTCTGTCTGGACACCTTCTGGCGCAACAACCGCTGGCACCTCCTCTTCCCTCACCCTCACCCTCACGACCTGTCCAAAAAATGAAACGCGCCCTTTCAGGCCGGAAACCCTGTTCCTGACACGGAAATTCCGGCACCGAAATCCGCGCCTGGAGCGCGGGCGGGCCGGCCGCGCTCCGGGTGTTTTACCATCGCTTAGTAACTCACCCCGGCGCTTCCGTGTCACGCCAAGTCCCCGCCGCGCCGTAACCATTTTTCTTGCGCGGAGTCTCTACTTCCCGCTGACTGCGGTGGAACCAAATTGAGAAAGGCTTTGCATTATGATCATGGCGGATGTCTGGAAAATTGTCCTGTTGATTATCGGAACCATGCTCGTCTTCATCAGCTACTGGGTGGCGGCGGAGGCGTTGTTCCCGGCCCTGGTCGCCCGCACCCGCGCGCTCTACCAGCGCCCGTTCAAGCTCACGATTCTGGGCCTCGTGCTGGCCGCGCCGCTGATCGCGCTCGGCATCTTCGTGATGAACCTCCCTTCCGCGCCGGTGAAAATCATCGGCGGACTCATCCTTTCCATTCCCGTCATCGCCGGCCTCGCCGGTTCCAGCGGCCTGTGCCAGAAGGTCGGCCTCGGCCTGCCCATGCCGCTGGATGACCAGCAGCCGTGGCGGCGCGTGCTGCGCGGCGGCACCGTGCTCACGGTCACGTTCCTGCTCCCGTTTGTCGGCTGGTTCTTCATCCTGCCGTGGACGCTCGTGACGGGTTTCGCCGCCGCCGTGCTCGCCGTCCTGCCGGAACGCAAAACATCCACGCCGCAGCCGGTGGCCGAGGCCGCGCCCGTTTCCACACCGAAAGAGGTCCTCGGATGAGCGTTTCGCGCCGGCATTTCCTGCAACTCGGCGGTGCCGCCACGCTCGCGGCGACGGCGGGTTGCAGCCGTGTGCCGGATGTTCTCAAGGCGTTTTACGTCCAGCGCCCGAACGCCGCCGGCCCCTTCCAACCGCCGGCCTCGGACTCGGTTGACCTCGTCAGCCACGCGCTGAACCGCCTCACGTTCGGCCCGCGTCCGCAGGACTACCAGCGCGTCAAGCAACTCGCGCCCAGCGAGCGCAGTGCGTTCAAGGCGTTCATCGAGGAGCAGCTTCAGCCGGAAAAACTCGACGACGCCTACGCGGAATATCGCGTGCGCGAATTCGAGGCGCTGCACGAGCCGCTCGGCGAGCTGTTTGAATACAAGGAGAAGTTCCTGCTCGAACAGATGACCCGCGCCACCGTGCTCCGCGCGGTCTTCAGCGAGCGGCAGTTGTTCGAGGTGATGGTTCAATTCTGGACCGACCACTTCAACATTGACCCCTCGAAGGGCGACTGCAAATGGCTCAAGGCCGCCGATGACCGCGCGGTCATCCGCCCGCACGCGCTGGGGAAATTTCCCGAACTCCTCCGCGCCTCGGCCACCAGCCCGGCGATGCTCTGGTATCTCGATGGCCGCGTGAACCGCAAGTCCCGCCCCGAGGACAAGCCGAACGAAAATTACGCCCGCGAACTGCTCGAACTCCACACGCTCGGCGTCCACGGCGGCTACACGCAGCGCGACGTGATGGAAGTCGCCCGCTGCCTCACCGGCTGGACAGTGCGCGGCACCAGGCAATCCCGCTTCGGCCTCGGCACGGTGGAGTTCCACTTCGGCCAGCACGACACAGGCGAAAAAACCGTTCTCGGCCAGGTCATCCCGGCGATTCCGTCCAAATTGAAGCGCGAGGCGAAAGAGGAACTCGGCGCGAAGGAACTGGAGCGCGTGCTCGACATCATCAGCCTGCATCCCGCCACCGCGAAGTTTCTCGCGACGAAACTTTGCCGCCGCTTCATCGCCGAGGAGCCGCCGCCCGCCGCCGTCGCGCAGGTCGCCGACGCCTTCCTGCGGAGCCGGGGCGACATTCCCGCGACGCTGCGGGCGCTGTTCGCCACGGAGGATTTTCTCGCCACGCGCGGCAACAAATTCAAGCGCCCGTTCAACTTCATCGTCTCCGCGCTGCGCGCCACCAATGCCGAGACCGACGGCGGACGGCGCGTGAACGATTTCCTGCTCCGCATGGGCCACGCGCCGTTTCAGTTTCCCACGCCGGACGGTTATCCCGAAGAGGCCGCGCCGTGGCTCGGCACGTTGCTGTGGCGGTGGAACTTCGCCGTGGCGTTGAGCGAAAACCGCATCAAAGACACGCGGGTCGAGTTTGCGGCGCTGAAGAAACAGTGCGGCGGTGAACGTGAAATGATGGCGCACGTGCTGGGCCGCACGCCGACGGCGGTGGAAGTGGAAAGCTACCACGCCTCCGACGCCGGGCTGGCGCTGCTGCTCGCGTCACCAGCGTTTCAGATGAGTTGAACATGGCCACGCAGGTTCAAAACTTCATCAGCGGCAACGGGGACAACCCGCGCTCGCTCGTCGTGATTTTCCTGCGCGGCGGCGCGGACGGCCTCAACCTCGTCTCCCCGCTCGAAGACGGCGGCTACTACAAGTCCCGCCCGCGCATCGCAATCGCGAAGAACGACGCGAAGAAGCTCGACGGCTTCTTCGGCCTGAACCCGCTGCTCGCCGAACTGGAACCGGCCTACAAGGCCGGTGCGCTGGCGGTCATCCACGCCGTCGGCTCGGAGGATTCCACGCGCTCGCACTTCGAGGCGCAGGATTTGATGGAGCACGGCGGCGAGGTCGCGGGCGGCTGGCTCGGAAGGTTTCTGCGCTTCCGCCCGAACCCCACCAGCGGTGCGCTCTCGGCCATCGCGCTCGGCGAGGCGCTGCCGGAATCGCTGCGCGGCGCGCCGTCCGCCACCGTGCTGCGCTCGCTTGATGAATTCACGCTCGGCTCGCGGAGCGCCGGTTTGCAGCGCGAACTGGCGCGGCTCTACGGCGCGCAAAATCATTTCCTCGCCCCCTTCGCCAGCGACACGCTCGATGCGCTGAAGCGGATCGAAAAACTGCGCGCCACGTCGTATTCCGCCGAGCACGGCGCGGAGTATGGCAACGACACTTTCGCGCAGGGTTTGAAACAAGTTGCCCGGCTCATCAAGGCGCGCGTCGGCCTCGAAGCCGCGAGCGTGGACCTCAACGGCTGGGACTCGCACTTCAACCAGGCCGGGCTGCTGAATCCGCTCATGCCCCGGCTCGCGCGCGGGCTGGCGGCGTTTCACCGCGACCTGGGCCGCGCGATGGATTCGACGACAGTCGTGGTGATGACGGAATTTGGCCGGCGGCTGGCGGAGAACTCCGCCTTCGGCACCGACCACGGGCGCGGCAGCGTGATGTTCGTGATGGGCGGCGGCGTGCAGGGCGGGCGCGTGCTCGGCAAATGGCCCGGCCTGACTGACGACGTGCTCGAAGGCCCCGGCGACCTGCCGGTGACGACGAACTATCGCAACGTGCTCGCGCCGATTCTGGAGCGGCACGGCGCGAGTGGCGGGATGAAGAAGATTTTCCCCGAGTTCACCACCGAGCCGCTGGCGCTTTACAGTTGAGCCGTGCCGCAGTAGAAGTTTCCCGGACTTCGCCATCGCAGTCCCGCACTTATGCTGACCCTCCGCCCCGCCGGTGAACGCGGCCACGCCAACCACGGCTGGCTTGACAGTTGGTTCACGTTTTCCTTCGCCGATTATCACGACCCAAAGCACATGCACTTCCGCGCGCTGCGCGTCATCAACGACGACCGCATCGCGCCCGGCGGCGGCTTCGGGATGCACCCGCACCGCGACATGGAAATCATCAGCTACGTGCTCGCCGGCGCGCTGGAGCACAAGGACTCGATGGGCAACGGGCGCGTCATCCGCGCGGGCGACTTCCAATACATGAGCGCCGGCAGCGGCGTCACGCACAGCGAGTTCAACCCGTCGGGCACGGACGAAACGCACTTGCTGCAAATGTGGATTCTGCCTGACCGCAAGGGCACGAAACCGCGCTACGCGGAAAAAGCCGCCGCCGATTTGCCGCCGGGGAAAATCCATCTCATCGCCAGCCCGTCGGGCCGCGACGGCTCGATTGCGATTCATCAGGACGCGGAAATTTTCCTCGCGAAGCTCAACGCGGGCGACCGCGTGGTGCATGAATTGAAGCCCGCGCGCCACCTCTGGCTGCACGTGGCGGAGGGCGAGGTCGCCGTCAACGGGCAACGGCTCGCGTCCGGCGACGCCGTGGCGTTGAGCGGCGAGTCGGAAGTCCGGCTGGAGTCGCTGGCCGCATCGCAGGTGCTGCTGTTTGATTTGAACTGAACGCCGAAGCGGGCGGCAGAGCGCGGCGGGCGCAGCGCCAAGGCGGTGTCGCGCTTCACTTGCCGTCGCACTTCATTATGGCAATTCGCATGAGCCGACTCGGTTCCCCGCCCCGGCCCGGGGCAGTGCCTGTTTTATGTTGTCACGCTTGTGGGCGGTGTTACATTTCCGTGACATCAAACGATGCACACCGCCGCTATGCCGCACGAAGCTCTGGACACCGCCCCGGACCGCGACTGGGTCAAAAGCTCCTCACTCTACCAGGAATTTCTCGCCGAGCGCGACGAAATCATGCGGCACAAATGGATCGAGTCCGAAAAGGCCGGCTACGACATCGGCTTTGAACGCGCCCTGATGGACTGGATCACCAAGCACCGCGCCACCTGGCGCAAGGAACGCAAGAGCCGGAAATCAAGGGCATGACTTGAACCCCAAAAAACTCCTTTAAGGCGGCCCCGCGAGGCCGCCAAGGAACAATCGTGAAAAGCACCCCTTCAACGAACCTGTCCCGACTGCGGGCCGGTTCGTTTTTTTATGCCTGACCCCGTCCTCATCCTCAACGCCGCCGCGCTCCAGCGCGCGCTCACGCGCATCGCGCACGAGATCGCCGAGCGCAACGAGCGCAGCGCCGAGGTCGTGCTCGTCGGCGTGCCGAGCGGCGGCATCCATCTGGCGAAGCGCCTCGCCAAAATCCTCGCCGGCATCTGGAACCACGAGGTGCCCGCCGGCGCGCTCGACGTGTCCATGCACCGCGACGACCTCAACCTCCAGTTTGCGCCCAAGGTGCATCCCACCGTCATCCCGCGCGACATCACCGGCCAGACCGTGGTGCTGGTGGACGACGTGCTCTTCAGCGGGCGCACGACCCGCGCGGCGCTCGACGCGCTGAATGATTTTGGCCGCCCCCGGCGCGTGCAGCTCGCGGTGCTCATTGACCGCGGCCACCGCGAGCTGCCCATCAAGGCCGATTTCGTCGGCAAAAACGTCCCCACATCGCTGACCGAACGCATCAACGTCCGCCTTGTGGAACTCGACGGCGAAGACGTGGTTTATCTCGAACACCGATGAGCTGGAACCGCAAACACCTCCTCGACATCGAATCGCTCACCGCCGGCGAAATCAACACGGTGCTGGAAACGGCCCGCGCGTTCAAAGCCGTCGGCGCGCGCGCCATCAAAAAAGTGCCGGCCCTGCGCGGCAAGACGGTGGTGAACCTGTTCATCGAGCCGTCCACGCGCACGCGCATCAGCTTTGAACTGGCGGCCATGCGCCTCACCGCCGACGTGATCAACTTCACCGCCGAGGCGTCCTCGTTGAAAAAGGGCGAGACGCTCCGCGACACCGCGCGCAACCTCGAAGCCCTCAACGCGGACATCATCATCATCCGCCACAGCGCCACGGGCGCGCCGCATTTCCTCTCGCGCTTCCTCAATGCCAGCGTCGTCAACGCCGGCGATGGCGCGCACGAGCATCCCACGCAGGCGCTGCTCGACACGTTCACGATTCTGGAAAAGAAGGGGAAAATCGCCGGGCTGAACGTGACCATCCTCGGCGACATCCTTTACAGCCGCGTCGCCCGCTCGAACATCTGGGCGCTGCGCAAGCTCGGCGCGAACGTCACGCTCTGCGGGCCGAGCACGCTTGTGCCGCGCGTTTTCGAGCAGATGGGTTGCCGCGTGACCTACAACGTGGACGAGGCCATCGCGGGCGCGGACATCATCAACCTCCTGCGCATCCAGCACGAGCGCCAGCGCAAGACGATGTTCCCCAGCCTTGGCGAATACACCGCGCTCTTCGGCCTCACCAAGGCGCGCCTCGCGAAGACCAAGCCCGACGTGCTCATCATGCACCCCGGCCCGATCAACCGCGGCGTGGAGATTGACAGCGAGGTGGCCGACTCCGGGCGCTCGGTGATTCTCGAACAAGTCACCAACGGCCTCGCCGTCCGCATGGCCGTGCTCTTCCTCGTCAACGGCGGCAAAGGCCCGCAGGAAATCGCGGGGTGAACGTCTGGCCTTCCTCAGCCCTTCCACCGCCGCAGCCGCAGCGCGTTGCCGAGGACGACGAGGTCGGACAGCCCCATCGCCGCCGCGCACAGCACGGGGCTCAAGAAGCCCAGCGCCGCCAGCGGCACGCTCGCGGCGTTGTAGAAGAACGCCCAGAACAAATTCTGCCGGATGGCCCGCAGCGTCGCCCGCGCCAGCCCCAGCGCCTGCGGAATGGCCCGGATGTCCGAGGTGATGAGGATGAGGTCTGCCGCCTCGCGCGCCACATCGCTCGCGCGCGCGACGGCGATGCCGAGGTCGGCCTGCTCCAGCGCGGGCGCGTCGTTGATGCCGTCGCCCACGAAGGCCACGCGCTCGCCGCGCTGTTGAAGCTGCGCCACGATTTCGGCCTTCCGCTCGGGCCGCACCTCGGCAAACACGTTTTCCGCCGGAATGCCCGCCTGCGCCGCGATGGCTGCCGCCGCCCGCGCGTGGTCGCCAGTGATGATGAAAACCTTTTTGCCCTGCCGCTGGAGTTCGGAAACCACCGCCGCTGCGCCGTCCTTCAAATTGTCGCGCAACGCGAACACGCCGGCCAGGCGGTTCTCCACGGACAGGCCGAGCACGGTCGCGCCCTGGGCCGTCCACTCGCCGATGAACTCCGCCGCCAGTTGCAAATCCACGCCGCACTCGCGCAGCCAGTTCAGCGAGCCGAGACGGACAATTTGAGGTGCGAGGTGCGAGGTGCGAAGTGCGAGCTGGACGTTGGCCTGCACGCCGGCGCCGCGTGTCTCGCGCCAGTCTTGGAGGTAGGGCGCGGTGTCCTCACCGCGCCGGGGGGCGGCGGGCAGGGGACTGCCCGCCCTGCCTTCGGTTGCTGGCGCGCGCGTTGTCGAAGCAATGGCTCGGCTCAACGGGTGGTTGGAAGGCTGCGCGAGCGCGGCGGCGAGGTGTTCCAGTTGAAACTCTCGCTCGGCCTCGGCGTGAAAATCCTTCGTCGCGACCACGGCGGGTTTGGCCTGCGTGAGCGTGCCGGTCTTGTCGAAGAGCACCGCCGTGATGCCGCCGCTTTTTTCCAGCGCCACGGCGTCGCGAATCAAAATGCCGCGCTTGGCCGCCGCGCTGGTTCCGGCCATGAGCGCCGCCGGAGTGGCGAGGCCCATCGCGCACGGACAGGCGACAATCAGCACCCCCGCCGCGTGGATGAACGCCGCCGCCAGCGCCGTTTCGGGAAAGTGAATCGTCCAGAAAAACGGCGCGAGGGCGCGGCTGAATTTCATCGCGCTCTCAAACGCCAGTCCCCACCACAGGCCCGACGCCAGCGCAATCACGACGACCACCGGCACGAACACGCTGCTCACGCGGTCGCCGAGCCGCTGGATGCCGGCGCGGCTGTTCTGCGCGCGCTGGACGACGGCGATGATTTGCGCGAGGGCGGTGGCTTCGCCGGTGGCGGTGACGCGCAGCACGAGGCGTCCGTCGAGGTTGGCGGTGCCGCTGAAGAGTTTTGCCCCGGACGATTTTTCCACCGGCAGCGCTTCGCCGGTGAGCATGGATTCATCCACGGAGGAAGCGCCTTCGAGCACTTCGCCGTCCACCGGCACGCGGTCGCCGGGCTTGAGCGCAACGCGGTCGCCGATTTGCAGTTCGGCCACGGGCGTTTCGGTTTCCGAGCCGTCGGCGTTCAACCGACGGGCAGCGGGCGGCGCAAGGTTCATCAGCGCGTGCAGGGCACCGGCGGCGCGCTTGCTCATCAAGGCTTCGAGCCAGTGGCCGACGCTGATGAGCGTGATGATGGCCGCGGCCTCCATGAAGTAGAGGTGCGCGTGAACGCCGGCGAGCAGCGCCCACAGGCTGTAGCCGAACGCGGTGGTGGAGCCGAGCGCGACGAGCGTGTCCATGTTCGACGCGCCGATTTTCAACTGGTTCCACGCGCCGCGATAAAACCGCGCGCCGCAAAAAATCTGCACCGGCAGCGCAAGCGCGAAGGCGAGCCAGTGAAACCAGCGTTCCGCACCCAGCCGGAAAATCCATTCCGCCGCCATCAGCACGAGCGTCACCACCGAGCCGACGACGACGTTGAAACGCCAGCCTTCGAGCGGAGACCAGGAGGAAGGTGAGAGGTGAGAGGTGAGAGGTGAGAGTTCGGCGGCGGCGTAGCCGGCGGTCTTGACAGCGGAGACAACTGCGGCGGCGGAAGGTTCGGCCTCGGGTTTCCAGCGGACGGTGGCGCGCCCGGCATCCAACTGCACCGTGGCTGTTGCAACGCCGGGAACGCCTTGAATAGCGTCGGTCACATGGCGCGCGCAGCCCTGGCAGGTCATGCCGCGCACGGAGAATTCGCGCGCGGCGGGCGCGCTCGCTGTGGTTGGCGTGGCCGGCTGCATGGCGGCATTAAGCTGGGCCAGATTTGGCCGGCGGGCAAGGCTGACCGTGACCGGAGGTGAACCACGGAATACACTGAAGACACGGAAAGGGGGAGATAGATTCCTTTGGGTGAATCCATTCCTTCCGCTCCATCATCTCAACGGCTTGTCTTCCGTGTGTTCGGTGTGTTCCGTGGTTCAACCCGCCCCGGCAAATCACGGAATCCAGTGCACCATCTGGCAGAACCGCACCAGCAGATAGGCGAGCACTCCCGTCACCGGCAGGGTGAGAATCCAGGTCCAGATGATGCGCTCGGCGACGCCGAGGTTGAGCTTGCTGAAGCGCTTGGCGCAGCCCACGCCCATGATCGAGGTGGTGATGGCGTGCGTGGTGGAGACGGGCATGCCCATCATCCCGGCCACGTAGAGGACGGTGGCGGCGGTGGTCTCGGCGGCGAAGCCGTGCACGGGCTGGAGCTTCACCATTTTGTGGCCAAGCGTCCTGATGATGCGCCAGCCGCCGGCGGCGGTGCCGGCGGCCATGGTGAGGGCGCAGACGATCTTGATCCAGACGGGGATTTCCAGCGATTTGCCGGCGGCGGGCGGGGTGATTTTCAGAAAGGAAAGCCAGCCGGGGATGTCGTGAAACGTGCCCGCGCCGGTGGCGGCCACGAGGGCGAGCGCGATGATGCCCATGGTTTTCTGCGCGTCGTTCAGTCCGTGGCTGAAGCCCATGTAGCCGGCGCTCAACAGTTGCAGCTTGCCGAAGACGCGCGCCACGGTCGCGGGCCGCCAGCGGCGCAGCAGCAGGTAGAGCAGCGTCATCACCAGCAGGCCGATGGCGAAGCCCGCGACCGGCGAGGAAATCATCGGCAGGATGACCTTGTAATAAACCCCGGCCTTTTCGGTGACGGTTTTCTGGATGACCTGCTGCGTGGCCGGATCAATCTCCGTAACCACTTTCGTTTTGATTTCAATCCATTTGATGGCCGCCCAGCTCCCGTGCGCCGCGCCGAGCGCCGCGCCGCACAGCCCGCCGACCAGCGCGTGCGTGGAGCTGGAGGGCAGGCCGAAATACCACGTGAGCAGGTTCCAGATGATGGCGGCGAGCAGCGCGCAGATCAGCACCTCCGAGGAGACGAACTTCGCGTCCACGAGGCCGGAGGAAATCGTCTTGGCCACCGCCGCGCCGAAGAGCGCGCCGAGCAGGTTGGTGGAGGCCGCGAGCAGCACCGCCTGGCGCGGCGAGAGCACCTTGGTGGAGACGACCGTGGCGATGGAGTTGGCCGTGTCGTGGAAACCGTTGATGTATTCAAACACCAGCGCCACGAAGATGACGGTCAGGACAAGGGTCATGCGGCGCGCGGGTCAGGAATTTTTCAGGACGATTTGCGAAACGACATTCCCGGCGTCGCGGCACCGATCAATGACCTTCTCCATCAACTCGTAGAGATCCTTGATGATGATCACTTGCATCGGCTGGTAGCGCCCGTTGTAAAGCTCGCGGATCAGCTCGACCATCAGCTTGTCGGCCTCGCCCTCGATGTATTGGAGGCGGTCGTTGAGTTCCTTGATTTTTTCGAGGTGCTGCAGGTCGCGGAGCTGCTTGACCATCGCCACGAGGGTTTCGGCGGCCTTGGCCATCATCTCGGCCTGGCGCGAAAAATCCACGCCCGTCAAGTGCGGCGCGAGGATGCTGAAGCGCTCGGCGAACTTCTCCACCGTCTTGGGAATCTTGTAGAGCGCGATGGAAAGTGACTCAATATCCTCGCGCTCCAGCGCGGTGAAGAACGTCTTCACCAGCTCCTCGCTGATCTGCTCGGTGATGCGCTTGTCCTTGCGGCGCGAGAGGACGAAATCCTCCAGGCCCTTGGGCTGGTCGGGGGTCTTGAGCAGCTCGACGAGGTGCTGGACGCTGCTGCGCGTCTCCTCCGCGCTGGCCTCGAGCAGCGCGAAAAACTGGTCGTCCTTGCCGAGAAATTTTTGGAGCGAGAACATGGCGGAAATCATTCACAAGGGAGCCGCCAAGCGCACGCCTTTTCTTGCGAAAAGGCGGACGTGAGTGAGCACCGCCCCGCTGCGCAGGTTCACGCGCTCTCAAGGCGTGATGACAATCTTCCCCAGCACCGCCCGCTCGCGCAGCAGCCGGAAGCCCTCGGTCGTCTGCGCCAGCGGCAGCACGCGGTCAATCACCGGCTTGAGCTTCCCCTCGGCGGCCCATTCGAGCGTGGCGCGCAGGTCGGCGCGGTTGCGCCCGTAGCTGCCGATGAGCCGCTGCTGCTTCACGAAGATCGGCCAGAGGTTCAACGTCACCTCGCGCCCCGCCGTCGCGCCGCACGTCACCACCGTGCCGCCGCGTGCGAGGCAGCCGAAGACTTTTTCCAGCGTGTCGCCGCCGACGTGCTCCACCACCACGTCCACGCCGCGCTTGCCGGTGAGGCGGCGCACCTCGGCGGGCCAGTTCTCCGCGCTGGAATCCACCACGAACTCCGCGCCCAGCGGACGGCAGAACTCCCGCTTCGCCGCCGTGGACGCCGTGGCGATGACCCGCGCGCCCAGTTCGCGCGCGATCTGGATCGCCGCCGAGCCGACGCCGCTCGCGCCCGCGATGACCAGCACCCAGTCCCCGCGCCGCACCTCGGCGCGGTCGGTGATCATGTGCATCGCCGTGCTGCCGGCGAGCGTGAGCGCGGCGGAACTTTCAAAATCCACCCCCTCCGGCAGCGCCATCAGGGAGCGCGCGGGCACCACCACTTTCTCCGCGAAGCCGCCGTCGCGCTGCACGCCGAGCAACTGGCCGTTGAGGCAGATGGATTCCTCGCCGCGCTCGCAGAATTCGCACGTGCCGCAGAAGAGGTTCGACTGCACGGCCACGCGGTCGCCGGTGTGCCACTCGTCCACGTCCTCGCCGAGCGCGGCGACGGTGCCGGAGATTTCGGAGCCGAGGGTGCGCGGCAGCGCCACGGGCACGGGCAGCTCGCCCGCCTCGGCCCACAGGTCGAGCCGGTTCAGGCCGCAGGCGCGGACGGCGACGACGACCTCGTCATGGGCGGGGGAGGGATCGGGAATATCCGCGAGGCGGAACTGGCCGGGGCTGCCGTGGGCGGTGAGTTGGACGGCTTTCATGCGCCCGAATAAACCGCGCGCGTGCGCGGGCGGCAAGGGGAATCAACGCTTGGTTTCGTCCTTATTGGAAACGGCCCAGGAGCCGGTCGTATTCGCTGTGATGCCCGATCCAGAACCAGACGATATCGGAGCCGTCCTCCACCGCGGCGGCCCGGTAGTGGATGCCGACGCGGGCCGACCACATCCGCCCGATCTTTTTGAAGTGCAGCGAGGGATGCCGTGGATCGTGCTTGAGCCGTTCAAAGCTCTCGTCGGCCAGCTCCTGAATCTCCTTGGGCAGCTGTTCGTAGAACTTCCAGAACTTGGGGTTCGCGCGGTGCCTCACAAATCCGTGCAGCGCCCCTCGCGCCGGTCGCGGAGGGCCTCGTCGGCGAGCGCGTCGAGGCGGCCGGCGGCGACATCCTCCGCGAACTGCTTGTCCCACGCGGCGGCGTCGAAGCCGAGAAACCAGTCGCGGAACGTGGTCAGCTCGTGGCGCGAGAGCTTCTGGACGGCGTTCTCAATTTCAGCAACGGTGCTCATGCCGGAAACATACCGTGGGCGGATTTCCGGGCAAGCGCAGAAACGCCAGGCGCGGACGGCGACGAGCACTTCGTCATGGGCGGGGGAGGGATCGGGAACCTCCGCGAGGCGGAACTGGCCGGGGCTGCCGTGGGCGGTGAGTTGGACGGCTTTCATGCGCCCGAATAAACCGCGTGCGCGCGGGCGGCAAGGGGAATCGATATGGACAGAACCAAGAGCTTAATGCTCGATTTCCATTCTTGGTAAGAAATCCTCCATCTCCGATTTGCGGAAGAAGTCAATCCCCATCACGGGATGAAGAACATAGAAGCGTGTTGGTCGTGTCGACTGCTTTGGCCAGAAGAAGCCGCCTTCACAATTATAATTCCGACCAGCGTATTGCCATTGAATTTTCGAAGGCGCAGTAAAATAGAAGCCAAGTGAATCCTCCTTTGCCGCCAAATATTTTCCCGCTGGAAAAGTCATGCTCGTGCCCATGGCCGCTTTAAGATCAAAAGTTGTGGATATGACAATGGCACGCGCGGGCGGCGTCGAAGCAATTTCACGTAAACTCTGGCACGCCGTAATTAACAACAAACAGAACGTGCTTATCGAAATCGTGATAATGGTTCGCATGGGATGATCCTAATGAATAGCAGTCCGCAGTAGATACACGAGGATTGTGAATGGCTGATTTCGCACCGACGGGGTTTCCATGGGCTGATGAAAGCAGGCCCGCGAATTTCTGTGAAGGATTTTTCCCGCGTCTGTTGAGAATAGCCCAGCGCTTCAGCGCTGGGGGCGCGGTTCCCGCCCTCCTCCCGCGAGTCCCGTTGGGGCGAAAGAAAATACCTGCGGCCCCATCCGGGGAAGATTTACAGCGCCGCAATGGCCGTCCAGCCGTGCGCGCCGAAGCGGGTTTTGAATTTTTCCACCAGTTCCTCCGCCGCGCCGCGTCCGGGCGCGAGGGCAACGGTGGGGGAGCCGCGGCCGGACATGAGCGCGGCGGCGGCCCCGTGGGCGCGGAGGAATTCCTGATACAGCGCGAGGACGGGGTGCTTGCGCAGCGCGGGGGCTTCGAGGGAGTTGTAAAATTCCCCGGCGGCGCGGGCGAGGTCGCCGGCCTGGAGCGCGGCGAGGAGCTTCTCCGCGCGGCCCGGCTGGCCGTGGAGGGCGGCGGGGAACTTGGCCAGTTCCCGGTAGGCCCACGCGGTCGAGATGCCGAAGCCGGGATGAATCAGCACGATGAACACGCCGCGAAAGGCGGGGAAGGCATCCAGCGGCGTGACGAGTTCGCCGCGCCCGGTGGCGAGGGCGGGCCGGTCTTGCAGGAAGAACGGGATGTCGGAGCCGAGCGACGCGGCGATGGCGTGGAGCTTCGCGGCGTCGAGCGGCGCGCCGAAGAGTTCGTTGAGCGCGAGCAGGGTGACGGCGGCGTTGCCGCTGCCGCCGCCCATCCCGGCGGCGATGGGAAGTTTCTTGGTGAGATGAATCTTCACACCCTCATGGATGGACGCGGCGGCGAGGAACGCCGTGGCCGCGCGATGCACGAGGTTGCCCGCATCGGTGGGCAGGCCGGGGAGGTTGCAGGTGAGCCGCACGGTCTGGCCGGCGCGGGTGAACTCCAGCTCGTCGCACACGGCGACGGGCTGCAGGACGGTTTCGAGGGTGTGAAAGCCGTCGGCCCGCCTGCCGAGGATGTTGAGGAGCAGGTTGACTTTGCCGGGGGATGTGCGCGCCAGCGTCATCAATAAAAAAGCGCCAACACCGGAGTGTTGGCGCGGGATTCGCAGGAAAATTTACCGGTCAAAAATCCGGAACCGGCTGCCGGGCATGATGGGAATGATGTCGCCGCCGCCGAAGCCGAGGTTGGTGTCCGTGGCGAGAATCGAATCCGCCACCGGGCCGGGCGCGTAGGAATAGGGGCGCGGCGGATTTTCCGTGAACTTCTCGGCCTTGACCTTGGTGTAGGGGTCTTCAAACCACTTGTCGGGGAAGAAATACGCGTCGTAGGTGGGCGTGGGGATGGGGAAGGTGGCGATCTCCGACGCGCCGATGAGCGTGCGGGCGAAGCTGCGGTTGATGCCGCGCGCCAGCCCCGCCGTGTAGCCGGCGTCGCGGCCGTCAAACAGCGTGGCCTGCTCGATGGAGCGGGAAATCTCGCCGCCGCGGGTGAACTCGGTGAAGTTGTTGATGCCGCGGCCGAGCTTGCGCTCCATGCCGCCGCAGCCGGCGGAGAGCAGCGCCACCGCGATGAGCGCGGCCAGGAAGGAAAGTTTCTTTTGCATAGGGTTGTTACTGTTGGGGCAAAGGTTAGCGAGGGGCGGCGGGTTGTAAAGCGCGTTTTCGCGAAGGGGCGGGAAATTTTGCGGGCACACATCCGCGCTGTCCTCCACGCGCGTAGCGCAGCCGTCCTCGGCTGCGGGTTCATGGGGCGTCCGCGCCCCGCGTTCCAAGCCGGGCCGCGAGACGCGGCCCGAATCCGCAGGCGGGGACGCCCTGCGCTACAGGGACAGTGCGCGGATGCGAACAATTTATCCCGGACGCCACTGGCCGCTTGTCATCCCGGCGGCGGCGGGCTACTTTCCGCCGTGTTGAAAAAGCCATTTCTCCAAGCCGTGCTCCTGCTGGGGTGCCTCTGCACCACCACGGCGGACGAGGTGCAGCTCAAGGACAAGTCCGCGCTCATCGGCAAGGTGCTCGCGGAAAAACCCGACCAGGTGGTCGTGGACGTGGGCTACACCGTGCTCGTGGTGCCGCGCGATCAGATCGCCAAAATCACGCGCGCCGAAGCCGCGAAGCCCGCCAAATCGGAGTCATCGAAAAAAAAGACCGCGCCCGCCGCTGAAACCAAAACCGGCCTCTTCGCCACCGCCACCGGGCCGCGCGCCGAACAAACCGTGCGCGAACTGGTGAACCAGCTTGGCCAGGCCGTGGTGCAGGTTCGCACGCCGGGCGGGCTGGGGTCGGGATTTTTCCTCAACGCGGAGGGCTACCTCATCACGAACTTCCACGTCGTCGAGGGCGAGACGCAGATTTCCGTCGAGGTCTATCAGCAGCAGGCCGGGCAGCTCGAGCGCCGGAACTACAAGCAGGTGCGCATCGTCGCGATGAACAAGTTCGCCGACCTCGCCCTGCTCAAGATCGAGGACAAGGACGCGCCGAAGTTCGCGCACGTGCCGCTCGGCGACTCGGACGCGCTGGCCGTGGGCGACCGCGTGTTCGCCATCGGCAGCCCGCTGGGGCTGGAGCGCACCGTCACCGAGGGCATCATGAGCACCAAGACGCGCCAGATGCAGGGATCGCTCTATCTCCAGACCACCGCGCAGATCAATCCGGGCAACAGCGGCGGCCCGCTCTTCAACCTGCATGGCGAAGTCGTCGGCGTGACCAACATGAAGATCACTTTTGGCGAAGGGCTGGGCTTCGCCATTCCGATTGATGTGGTGAAACATTTCCTCAACCACCGCGACGCCTACGCCTACGACAACGACAACCCCAGCAACGCCTACCGCTACCTCGAACCGCCGAGCCGGTTGAAGCAGAAGGTGGTCGAACAGCCGTGAAGGTTCTGTTCAACATTGTTTCCGTTCCAGGCTGAAACCCCTCGCAGATTCTCCCGCCATATTTTATGCGCCACTTGAAATTATTCCTCACGCTCGCCGGCCTTTGCGCCGCGCTGGCCGCCACCGCCGCCACGCCGCCCGCCGAAAAACTCCTGCCCGCCGACACGCTCGGCGTGTTCACCGTGCCGGACTGGGACCAGGCCGCCGCCGCCTACCGCCCGGCGCTGGAAATCTGGCGCGACCCGGCCCTCAAGCCCTTCACCGACAAATTTACCGAACAGTTCAAGGCCGAGATCATTGTGCCGCTCGAACGCGAACTTGGCATCAAGCTCGCCGACTACGCCGACCTCGTCCACGGCCAGCTCACCGTCGCCGTGCTCCAAAACGGCTGGCGCGGCGAACCGGCCAAAAACCCCGGCGTCATCGTCCTGCTCGACACGAAGGACAAATCGGATCAGCTCAAAAAAACCCTCGCCGACCTCAAGAAGAAATGGACGGACGGCGGCAAGCAGTTGAAGACCGAGAAGCTGCGCGACGTGGAGGTGACGACGCTGGTCTTCACCGGCGACGAGCTTTCCAAGTCGTTCGACAACGCCTTCAACGGCGGCAAGCCGCGCAAGAAAAAGCCGTCCGCCAGCGATGCCGACGGCGTCATGCCTCCAAAGAAAAACACCCTCGCCATCGCGCAGTCCGGCCCGCTGCTGCTGTTGAGCGACGCGCCGGCGAACATCGAGAAAATCCTCGCCCGCCAGTCCGGCAGTTCCGAAGGCTCGCTCGCCGAAGACCCGGTCTTCGAGGCGAACCGCGCCGCGCTCTTCCGCGATGCCACCGGGTTCCTCTGGGTCAACGTGCGCCCGCTCGTGGAGGCGTTGGAGCGCAACCTCAAACTCTCCGCCACCGCCACGGAGGAAGGCGGCCAGGCCAACCCGCTCATGCCCAATCCCGCCACGCTGATCCCGCTGCTCGGCCTGAAAGAAATCAAATCCCTCGCCCTCCACCTCCACGCCTCGTCCTCCGGCTGGCTCGTCAATTTTTTCATCGGCGCGCCGGAGTCCACGCGCCGGGGGCTGTTCAAGCTGCTGGCGTTCGAGGCGAAGGATTCTGCGCCGCCGTCGTTCATCCCGGCGGACACGGCGAAGTTCCAGCGCCTGCGCATTGACGGCTCCAAGACCTGGGCGAACATCGAGACGCTGCTCGGCCAGATTTCCCCGCAGATGAAAGGCATGGTCGCCATGAGCATGGCCGCCGCCGGCAAGGATCGCGACGAGAACTTCGACCTCAAGAAGGAGCTGATCGGCAACCTCGGCAACGACGTTGTCGTCTGGCAGAAAATTCCCCGCAGCGCCGCGCTCGAAGACATCGGCGCGCCGCCCACGCTCATCCTCGTCGGCTCGCCGGCGGCGGACAAGCTGGCCCAGGCCGTCCGCACCGGCTCATCGCTCACCAGCCCGGAACTGCCGAAGGAACGCGAGTTTCTGGGCCGTAAAATTTTCACCCTCAAGCTCCCGCCGAAGGTGAACCCCAAGACCGGTAGGCCCGTGGAAAACAATTTCCAGTTCGCCGCCAGCGGCGGCTACCTCGCCCTTTCCAGCGATACCGCGATGCTGGAGGAATATCTCCGCAGCAAGGAAGGAGCCGCCAAACCGCTCGCCGAGCTGGCCGGGCTGCGCGAGGCCGCCCAGCAGGTTGGCGGCACCAGCACCGGCTGGTTCATCTACGAGAACCAAATCGAGACGATGCGCCTGCTCTTCGAGGCCGCCCGCACCGATCCGAAGGCGTTCGACCAGGCGTTCTCGCTGCCCGGCGCGGGCGCGGGCCTCGGCGACACCGGGCTGAAAAAGTGGATGGATTTCTCGCTGCTGCCGCCCTTCGAGAAGATTGCGAAATACTTTTCCTTCACCGTGTCCGCCGGCAGCGCCACCGCCGACGGCATCCACTTCAAAGCCTACTCGCCCCTGCCGCCGAGCTTGAAGAAATGAGCAGCGGAGTGCTCACCCCGCGCCGTCCACAATGCGGCAGCGCATCGGCGCGAGCTTTTTGCCAGTGGCGGCCTCGAATCCCGCCGCGATGCGCTTCATGAAATCCTCCGCGTCGTTCCACGCGACGAGGTTGATGGTCGCCCCGCCGAAGCCGCCGCCCGTGAGCCGCGCGCCGAGGCAGCCGGGATGCGCGCGGGCCAGCTCGACGAGCAGATCCAGCTCCGCGCAACTGTTCTGGAAAAAATCCCGCGAGCTTTCGTGGCTCTGAAACAGATACTGGCCGAGCTGCACCAGATCCCCCTCGTCCAGCGCGCGCCCGGCGAAGACGACGCGCTGGTTCTCGCCGACGACGTGGTAGGCGCAGCCGTGCTCGCGCTCGCGGAGTTTTGATTTCTGCGCCGCGAGCTGGCGCGGCTCGACCGAGCGGAGCGACTTGGCGCGGAGCACCTTCGCCGCCGCGTCGCACCAGAAGCGCCGCGCGTTGTAGTGGCCGGTGGCGTGCGCGTGCTGCACGCCGGAGTCGCACACGACCACGGCGAGTTCGCCGATGAGCGGCAGCCACTCGACGGTGAGGTGCTTGAAATCAATCTGCATCGCGTGAAACTCCTTCCCGCAGAGCGACGAGATTTGATCGAGCAGGCCGCACTTCACGCCGACGAATTCGGTCTCCGCCTCGCCGCAGGCCTGCGCGAGAAAGAGTTTTTCCTTCGGCGTGAGCCGGGGCAGCCGTCCGCGCGAGTCGCGGCGCGGCGGGGAAATCGCGCCGCCGAGGCCAAGCCGGAACGGATACAGCTCGCGCAGCATGATGGCGGTCGCGACTTCGAGCGCGCCAGAGCTGCCCAGACCCGCGCCCACGGGAATCTCGCTGAACACGGCGGCGTTGAAGCCCGCGAAATGCACGCGCCTTTTCCGCAGCGCGGCCAGCACGCCCTTCACGTAATCCGTCCACGGCGCGGCGGGGTTTTTGGTGAACTCGCTGATCCAGAATTTCTCGCGCTGCTCCGGGAACGCGGCGGAGAACAGCTCAATGCGCCCATCATTGCGTGGCGAGGCGGCGATGTAGAGGTAGCGATCCACCGCGAGCGAGAGCACAAGTCCCTCGTTGTAATCGGTGTGGTTGCCGAGCAGTTCGAGCCGGGCGGGGGCCTTGACGACGTGCGTGGGCGTGTAGCCGAACGCGCGGCGGAAAGTTTTCTGCGCTTCAAGGACGCCGGAATACGCGGACACGGCAGGGTGGAACGGTGCGGTTCAACTCTTCACGCGGCAGCGAATGGCGAGCCGGTCGAACTGCGCGGCGAGCGCGAAATCTTTTTCGGTCAGCCCGCCGGCGTCGTGCGTGGTGAGCGTGAGCGTCACTTTGTTCCAGCGGATGTCAATGTCCGGATGGTGCCAGGCCTTTTCCGCGAGCCGGGCGACGGCGTTGACGAAGCGCACCGCCGCCGGGAAGTCCTTGAACTCGGCGGTGCGGCGGATACAGCGGGCGGCTTTCTTCCAACCCGGCACGGATTTGAGCGCGGCGGTGATCTGGGCGGGCGTGAGTTTTTTCATGCGGCATCAATGCCACGCGCCGCGCCGCCGGTCACGCGAAAAACCCGCCCCCTCGTTCTCGGCCTCCTCCTCGAACGAACTCGGAGAAAACCGAGGACGAGCGGGGAAAGTTCACCATTGTCGCCCGGCCCGCCGTTCGCTAGCTTGACGGCCATACATGACGGAACCGCTCCCAATCCGCTGAAACATATCATGGCCAACGAGACGCCCGCCCTCCGGGGCAGCACTTTCCCCCGCGATTTCCTGCTGGCGCTGGTCTGCCTGGCCGCCGCGCTGGCCGTTTTTTTCTCCCCCAGCTTTCAACCGGGCGAGACGCTGTTTTCCAACGACGGGCCGCTGGGCACCATGGCCAACGAGCGGATCAACCTGCCCGGCAACTTTTTTGGCATCTGGGAGCACCTGAACTGGCTGGGCTACCCGGGCCTCAACGCCACGCCCAACATCAGCACGCACGCGTTCTGGGTGCTGGGGCCGATTAACTTCTCCCGGTTTTACGGGCCGTTCTCGCTGCTGTTTCTCGGTTTGAGCGCTTGGCTGCTGATGCGGCAGTTGCGGTTCAACAACTGGGTCGGCATCCTCGCCGGCCTCGCGGCGGCGCTGAACGCGAACACGTTTTCCAACGTCTGCTGGGGCCTCTCCGCCCGCTCGCTGGTGCAGGCCTGCACGTTCCTCGCGCTCGCCGCGCTCGTCAGCGGACAGCGGCGGCGGCCCCTCTGGAAGGCGCTGCTCGCCGGCCTCGCGGTGGGCATGGGCATCATGGAGGGCTTCGATGTCGGCGCGATTTTCAGCCTTTACGTGGCGATGTTTGCCGTGTTTCTCGCGTGGAACGAGGGCGAAGGCTCGCCCGCCGGCAGAATTTTCAAGGGCGTCGGGCGCGTGGCCGTCGTGGCGGCGTTTGCCGCGTTCGTGGCGGCCTACACCATGAGCACGCTCATCGGCACGCAGATCAAGGGCGTCGCCGGCATGGGGCAGGACACCGGGAGCAAAGAGCGGCGCTGGGCCGAGGCCACGGCGTGGAGCACGCCGCCGTCCGAGACGTTCCGCGTGCTCATCCCCGGCGTGTTTGGCTACCGCATGGACACGGCGGAGGGCGGCCAATACTGGGGCACCACGGGACGCCAGCAGGATTTCGAGAAGACGAAGGCCGGCTTCCCCCGTCATTCCGGCTCCGGCGAATACGCCGGCGTGCTCGTCGTGCTGGTGGCGCTGTGGGCCGTCGCGCTTTCCTTCCGCCGCCAGGACGGCCCGTTCACCGACGCCGAGCGGCGCTTCATCTGGTTCACGGCGGGGCTGGGTTTTCTTTCGCTGCTGTTTGCGTGGGGTTATCACGCGCCGTTTTACCGGCTGCTATACGCGCTGCCGTTCTTCTCCACCATCCGCAATCCGATGAAGTTCATGCACCCGTTCCATCTGGCCGTGGTGATCCTGTTCGGCTTCGGCCTGCAGGCGCTGGCCCGGCGGCACCTCGACGATGCGAAGGAGACGGGCCGCAAGTGGCTGGAGCAGCTGAAGAACTGGTGGGCCACGAGCCAGGGCTTTGAGAAGAAATGGACCGTCGGCTCGTTCGTCGCCGTCGGCGCGGCGTTCGTGGGGTGGCTGCTCTACAGCGCCACGCGCGGCGATCTGATTGAGCACCTGAAAAAGGAGGGCTTCGGCGACGGCGCGGCGCAAATCGCCAGGTTCAGCTACAACGAGGTCGCCCTGTTCATCCTTGTGCTGGCACTGGCGGTGGCGTGGATGGCGTGCGTGCTGGCCGGGGTTTTCACGGGTCGCCGCGCCAAGTGGGCCGCGCTGATCGCCGGGCTGTTCCTCGTCGTGGACTTTGGCCGCGCGAACAAGCCGTGGATCGTCTATTACAACTACCGCGAAAAGCTCGCGAGCAACGCCGTGCTCGACTTCCTGCGCGAGCGTCCCCACGAGCACCGCGTCGCCATGGCCCCGCTGCAACTGCCCCCGCAGCTTGGCAACACCCTCGGCGCGGTCTACAGCGACTGGCTGCAAAACAACTTCCCCTACTACAATATCCAGTCGCTCGACATCATCCAGATGCCCCGCCAGCCCGAGGACATGGTGGCCTACAACAACACCGTCCGCGCGGTGCCGGTGCGCTGGTGGCAGCTCTCGAACACGCGCTACTTCCTCACGGCGACAATGGCCACCGATTACATGAACCAGCAGTTCGACCCCGCGCAGCGCCGCTTCCGCGTCCATGCCGCGTTTGATTTCGCCCCCAAGGCCGGCCTCACCGCCGCCAGCCGGATCGAGGACTTGGAGGTCGTGCCCCGGACGAACGGCAACTTCGCCCTCATCGAGTTCACCGGCGCATTGCCGCGCGCGAAACTTTATTCCCACTGGCAAACCCCCACCAACGATCAGGCCGCGCTCCAGACTTTGATCAATCCCGCCTTCGACCCGGAGAAGACCGTGCTCGTCTCCGCGCCGCTTGCACCGCCGCAGCCGGCGGACGCCGCCCAGCCCGCCGGCGAAGTGAAGATCACGCAATACAAACCCACCAAGCTGCGCCTCGAAGCCGCCTCCGCCGTGCCCACCGTGCTGCTGCTCAACGACCGCCACTCGCCGGACTGGAAGGTCTGGGTGGACGGCAAACCGGACACTGTGCTGCGCTGCAACTACATCGTCCGCGGCGTGGCGCTACCGGCGGGGCGGCATGAAATCGAGTTCCGCTTCGAGCCGCCCGTGGGCGCGCTGTGGGTGAGCGTGGCCGCGCTGGCGATCAGCCTCGGCCTCGGCCTGTTCCTGCTGATCACCGCCGAGCGCCCGGCTCCGCTGCCACCACCCGCCCAAGGCGCAGGCAAGAAACAGTAGTCGGCTTTCTGCGGCATTCATGCGCAGAAAGCCGCGATGAGGAAAGTGCGTTGGAGGATTCCACGTTCCTGCGGCCTGAAGGCCGCGCTCCGGCGGTCATGCCTTCCCGCTGAAGATGCTCGCCAGCACGGCCTCCTTGGTTTTCCAGAGCAGCGTCATGGTGATGGCGACGGGTGCGAGCACGAGCACGGCAAACAGCCCGCGCCGCATTGAGAAAACCGCCTCCACCGCGCTCTCGATCATCGGCGGCAGGGCGGGCGCGAAGTCCAGCGCGAGCAGCAGCGCGAGCAGCACCATCATCGCCCGGATCAGCGCGAGGCTGTAATGCGTGAAGGTCGTCGTGTCAGCGCGGAGCGTCTCGTCGGGCAGCATCGCGGCGAGGCGCTGGAGCACGACGTTGAGCGCGTGCAGGAAATACAGGCCGGTGAACACCAGCAGCACCACCATGCTGGCGAACAGGTTTGACTCCGGCACCCGGCCCCAGAAGAACAGGAACGGCGCGAGGCCGAGGTTCACCAGCGCCAGCACGCGCGCCCGCTCCCACGCCTGCTGCCAGACGCGTTCCTGCGGTTGAAACTTGCCCAGTTCGTCCACGCCGAAAAGCAGCAGCCCGGCGGCGAGCAGCGGCGGCAGCGGGCCGAGGTCGCGCAGCACGTCGTTGAGCACGTTCGGGATGCCGGCGAGCAGCGCCAGCGGCAATCCCCAGAAGAGCGCGGACAGCCCGCGCACGAGCCGGCGCAGCGAGGGCAGGAGGTCGGGATTGGGCGCCGGGTCAGGCATGGGAAGAAGGATGAAGATTGAAAGATGAAGGATGAAAAAGCGCGGCCCCGACACCGCTCACTTTCTGGGTTTCATCCTTCATCCCTCATCCTTCATCCTTAAAATGAGAGGTAGGTGTATTCCTTCAGCCCGCGCTCGTAGTCGTCGAGGAGGCGCATCCCCTCGTTGGGCTTCATGCGGTCGGACTTGATGGCGTCGTCCACCTGCGCCTTCATCAGGCGCTTGAGCTCGTTCTCGTCGTATTGCACGGCGGCGAGCGTCTGGACGATGGTGTTGCCCTCGATGATTTCCTCGATGTAGTAGCCGGTCGGCTCGTCGGGTTCGAGGAAGACGTGGACCTCGTTGACGCGGCCAAAGAGGTTGTGCAGGTCGCCCATGATGTCCTGATAGGCGCCCATGAGGAAAAAGCCGAGGTAGTAAGGCTCGGGCTGACCGTTGCCATTCGTGGTCAAGGCGTGCAGAGGCAACGTGTCGCGCACGTCGCGCAGATCCACGAACTTGTTGATGCAGCCGTCGGAGTCGCAGGTGATGTCCACGAGCGTGCCCTCCTTGGTCGGGCGCTCGTTGAGTCGCGCGATGGGCATGATGGGGAAGAGCTGGCCCAGCGCCCAGTGGTCGAGCAGTGACTGGAACACGGAGAAGTTGCAGAGGTATTGGTCGCCGAGGAGGTCTTCGAGCTTGCGAATTTCCTCGGGGATGTAGGCCTGGCCCTGAAAGCTGGCGACCACCGCCTGGCTGATTTCCCAGTAGAGCGTCTCGATCTTCGCCTTGTCCGGCAGTTCCAACATCCCAAGCGTGAACATCTGGTGCGCGTCCTCCTTGCGCTCTTCGGCGTCGTGGTAGGCCTCGAGCTTGTTCAGCTTCGCGATGTTCTTCTTGATGTCGAGCAGCTCGCGGACGAGCGCGTGCTCGGTGTCGCCGAAGGTCAGCGCATCGCCGCCCTTGGTCTTGGCGATGGAGCCGAACACCTCGACGAGCAGCACGCTGTGATAGGCCACGATGCCGCGTCCGCTCTCGCTGACGATGTTCGGGTGCGGCACCTTCTCCGCGTTGCACACGTCGGCGATGTAGTAAACGATGTCGTTGGCGTATTCTTGGAGCGAGTAGTTGGTCGAGGAATCAAACGCGCTGCGCGAACCGTCGTAGTCCACGCCGAGGCCGCCGCCCACGTCCATGAACTCCACCGGGAAGCCCATCCTGTGCAGCTTCGCGTAGAAGCGCGACGCCTCCTGCACGGCCTTCTTCACCGTGAGGATGTCCGGCACCTGCGAGCCGATGTGGAAGTGCAGCAGCTTGAAGCAATGCTCCAGCTTCTCCGCACGCAACAGCTCGGTGGCGGCGAGCAACTCCGCCGTCGAGAGGCCGAACTTCGCGTTCTCGCCGCCGCTCTCGGCCCACTTGCCCGCGCCCTTGCTGGCCAGCCGCGCGCGGATGCCGATGAGCGGCTCCACCCCGACCTGTCGCGACACCGCGATGATTTGTTTCAACTCCTCCAGCTTCTCCACCACCATGATGACCTGCTTGCCGAGCTTGGTGCCCATCAGCGCCATGCGGATGAACTGCACGTCCTTGTAACCGTTGCAGATGATGAGGCTGCCGGGCTGGTTCTGCATCGCAAGGCCCGCGAAGAGTTCCGGCTTGCTGCCGACTTCGAGGCCGAAGTTGAACGGCTTGCCCGCGTCGAGAATTTCCTCCACGACCTCGCGGAGCTGGTTGACCTTGATGGGAAACACGCCGCGATACTGCGCGGTGTAGTTGAACTCCGTGATGGCGTTGCGGAAGGCCTTGTTGATGGCCTCGACGCGGTGCCGGAGAATGTCCTGGAAGCGGATGAGCAGCGGGAACTTCAGCCCGCGCCCGCGCGCCTCCTCGACCACGTCGTTCAAATCCACGGACGCGCCGGCCTCCTGCTGGGGCCGGGCGATGACGCGGCCGGCGTCGTTGATGTCGAAGTAGCGCGCGCCCCAGCGGTCGATGTTGTAGAGGCTGCGCGCGGCCTGCACGGTCCACGGCGGCGCGCCGTCATTGGGTTCACTCATTTCAATTGGCGCGCACTATAGGAGCAGGGCGTGGAGGAATTCAACAGGCAGTTTGGAATTTTACGCTTCGTTTTCGCGACGGCGAACGGCGGGCGCAGCAAGGAAAGCCAAAGGTGTGTTTTCAAAATGCGTTGCCGTTTGTCACCCGCGCTCGTAGCGCAGGATGGCATCCTGCGGTTTCGCCGGTTGGCAACCGGCCAGACCGTGCAATTCCGAAAGCTTTTTGCCGTCCGAAGCGTTGGCCGGCTGCCAGTCGGCGAAACCGCAGATTGCCAATCTGCGCTACGCCGCCGGATACACCCACGGCGCGCGATACGGGCGGCTCATCAGTTTCGCCGCCTCGGCGTCGCCGATGATCTGCTCCTTCGCCCCATCCCACTGGATGCTGCGGCCGACGCGCCACGAAATCATCCCCAGCAGCGGCAGCACGGAGGCGCGGTGCGCGAGTTCGATGTTCGTCACGCCCTTGCTCCGGCCCTCGATGGCGTTGATGAAGTCCGCCCAGAGCAAGGTGAGGTTGTGCCCGTCGGGTTCCTGAAGCTGCGCGTCCTCGTGGAGGATTTTGCTTTTTTCGTTCGCGGGATAAAACGTCCAGCCGTCGCGCCAGCCGATGTGCAGCGTGCCCTTCTCGCCGTAGAAGTAGGCGCCGATCTTGTGCTTCTCCGCGTTGTTGTCGGCGAAGCGGCGGTGCTCCCACGTGCAGGTGAACTGCTCGAACTCATACACCGCGACCTGATGATCTGGTGAATCGCTCGTCTGCTCCCGGTCATTCAGCACCGCGTCGCCGCGCACGGGCCGGCCGGCGGTGGAGAAGACACGCCTGGGATATTGCTCGCCGCTCCACCACAAGACCTGGTCGAGCCAGTGCGGCCCCCAGTCGCCGAGCTGGCCGTTGCCGTAGTCAAGGAAGTTGCGCCAGCCGCCGGGATGGAGGCGCTTGTTGAACGGCCGTTTCGGCGCGGGGCCGCACCACATTTCCCAATCCATGCTCTTGGGCACGGCTTCGTTGGGCGAGGGATTTTCCGCGCCGCCGCCGCCGTGCGCGAAGAGCCGCACCATGCCGACCTTTCCCACCGCGCCGCTTTTCAAAAACTTCATCCCACTCACGTGATGCGGCCCGATGCGCCGGTGCATGCCGACCTGCGCGACGCGTCCGCTCGCGCGCGCGGCGGCGAGCATCGCGCGGCTCTCGTTGATGGTGTGGCCGGTGGGCTTCTCGACGAAGACGTGCGCGCCCGACTTGAGCGCGGCGATGGTGTTGAGCGCGTGCCAGTGGTCGGGCGTGGCGATGATGACAATCTCCGGCCTGTCCTTCTCCAGCAGTTCGCGGAAGTCGCGATAAGTCTTCGGCTGCGCGCCACTCAAGTCGTTGACCTGCTCGGCGGCGAGTTCGAGGATGTTGGCGTCCGCGTCGCACAACGAAGTGACATTCACCCGCCCGCTTTTCATCGCCTCCTTCAAAATGTTTTTGCCCCACCAGCCGCTGCCGATGAGCGCGGTGCGGAATTTTTTCCCCGGCTCGGCACCGCGGAGGATGTAGGGCGCGGCGGCGAAGGAAAGGCCAGCGGTGGCGGACGAGGTCTTGAGAAATTGGCGGCGCGTAAGATTCATAAACATGGCTGTCAAAGAGACGAGCTACGCGAGCCGCCGGGTTTCGTCACGTCAATTTTCACCGGCGGTTATGGAAACTTCAGCCCTTCCTTCACGAACACCGCGTCGGCATAGACCAGCCGGCCCAGCGGCGGCAGGCGGCGCTCCTCGGCGAACTCCAGAAACCGGAAGCCGTGCTCCGCGAGAAAGTTCGCCAGCGCGCGGAAGTCGGCCTGGCCCGCATAAAGATTCTCGAACAATACCTCGCTCATCACCACCGCCGTTTCGCGCAAGGTGCTCGTCGCGCCGCGCAGCACGTGCAGTTCGAAGCCCTGCACATCGAGCTTGAGGAACGCCGGGCCGCGTGTGCCGAGCTTTGCCGCCACATGGTCGAGCGTGTCGAGCGGGACGGAGATTTTTTTCGTGCCCGCCGTGTGCGGCCACAGCTCCCGATGCCGCTCCTCCATCGGCAGCAGGCTGCTCGAGGGCGCGTAGTCGTTCTGGAACATCTCCACGGTTCCCGGCGAATCGCCGAGCGCGAGCGGATGAATTTGCACCTGCGGATTTGCCGCCGCAGTTTGCCGCAATTGCTCCTGGCAGACGGCCAGCGGTTCAAACGCATGGACGGCCGCCTTCGGAAAACAAACCGCCGCCGCGCGCGCGAACTGGCCGCGGTTCGCACCGACATCGAAGACCGTCTGGATGCCGGTCAATGCCCGCACGCGCTCGAACAGCCGGAATAAATCCAGCGGCACGCGCCGCCGGCGCGCTTCGGCAAAGCCGGGCACGTCGAGGCGGTCGGCGCATTTGCGAAGTTCACTGGCAAGGCTCATGTCGGGCGGAGATTACGGACTCGGTGTGGAAAAGTAACGAATCCATTGCCGCGCGGTCTGGCGCGTCGAGTGGCCGTGCGCGACGGCGGCGTGGCCGGCGGCGGCGAGCCGCCGGAGTTTTTCCGGCGAATCCCACAACTCTGCGAGCAAACGCGCCCACGAACCCATGCTGTCCGCGACCGGCCCGCCGAACTCGCCGAGGAACTCCGCCGCGTCGGGCACGCGCGCGTCGCCGATGGCGGGCACGCCGAGCGAATAGAGGCAGCGGACGCGCGAGCCGGGCTTGAGCCAGCTCAAGCGAATGCTCGGACGCGCGGGAACAAAACCCAGCCGCGCCTGCCCCGCGCTGGCGAACAACTGCTCCTTCGACCACGGGGAAAATTTCACGGCCAGTTTTCCCCAACGTTCCTCGCGCGGCGAGTCTTGGCCGCTGATCACGTGCAGTTGAATGTCCCGTGTTTCCGCCAGCCGCTCCAGCGCCGGGCGCAGATCGCGCAACGGGCCGAGACTGTATGCGCCACCGTGCCACATGAGAACGTTACCGCGCCGCGCGGGCGGTGTGCCGAGGTTTTTTGCGCCGAACTCCAGATATTCGAGCGGCTCGGATTCGCCGATGAAAGCAACGCGGGAATGGCCCCGCGCCAGCAGCGCGGCCAGCGTGCGCGAGGCGGTGGCGACGACGGAATCAAATTCCACGAGCCGGCTCCAAAAGTATTCCGGCTGATCACAGATGAGGAAAACCTTGCGCGGCTTGCCCGCGCCGTGCGCCGCGTCCGGCACCGCCTTGAAGCACACGAGCCAGTCCACGGATTCGCGCGGCAGTTCCGCGCCGGCCTCGATCCGCCAGTTGAGTCCGGCGGCGCGGGCTTCTTCGAGCAGCGCCGGCATCATGTCGTGGATGATGACGTTCGCGCCCGGCGTGCGCTGCGGCGTCCAGAAGTGGATGCGGAGCGGCATGGGAGCGCGGCCTTCAGGCCGCTTCAGCGCGGATTGAAAAGCGGACGTTGAAACGGCCTGAAGGCCGCGCTCCGGCGGCGGGACGGCTCCGACATCATTTTGCCGGAGGGCCTCCTTGGAAATTTCCGAGAACTGCCCACTTCCCAGGCCCAGGCGCGTCGCATACAGCGCGGCGTAGAAGCGCGACTTGCGGAGCAGCGCATCCATCGAATCAATCCTTGTGCAGCAGCCCGATGCCAATCTTGCGGCGCTCGGTGCCGGTCTCGATGAATTCCTCGTGGCGGAACTTCGGCTTCAGTTCGGCCCAGAGTTTGTGCACCTCGATGTCCGGCTGCTGCTCGCGATGGTAAATGTCGTGGAACCCGATCAGCCCGCCGCGCCGGACAAACTGCGAGTAAAATTCAAAGTCCTGCTTCACGCCGGCATACGAGTGGTCGCCGTCAATGAACAGGAAATCCAGTTCCGCGCCGCCGAGCGCGCGGCGGAACTCCTCGCGGATTTTCGCGTCGTGCGAGCTGCCGCGGATGCAGTCGAGCCGCTGGCCCGGCTGGCGGAAGGACTGGAAAAACGGGAGGCTCTTCTCGCTGTAGCCGCCGCCGAACTGCCCGCCCGGCAAATCCACGCTGATGATTTGCGCGTCCGCCGCCGCGAGCTGGCACCAGATGAAAAGCGTGCCGCCCTTGAACGTGCCGACTTCGCCGACGCGCCGCAGCGGCTGCCGGCGCAGCGCGGTCACGAGGCCGAGCAGCTCGGTCATGTTCTGCTTCAACTCCAGCGAGCGGTAGAAGCCCTTTCCCTGAAACAGAAAGGGGATGGCCATCATCATTTCAATCGTGGGCAGCTCGCGCTTGAGCCGCTGCAATTCGGCCTGCGCCTCGGCGAGGTGTGTGCGCCACAGCGCGCGCTTGGCGACGCTGTTCTGCATCCGCGCCAGCGCGCGGAGCGGGGTTGAAGTTTTTTTCACGGGTAATGTCCGGGACTGTCGAACGGCCTTCGGTTTTGCCTGGCCGTCTCCGGTTTTCCCCGGAGAAATTCTCCGCCAGCCTAAAACCGCGCCGCAACCTTGCCAACGGTTATCTCTGTGCGATGCTTCCGCGCGGCAGGCTCCCGCGCCGCCCACCGATGAAACTCGCGCTCATTCGCCGGCAGTTCTCCGCCACGGGCGGGGCCGAGTTGTATTTGCAGCGGCTGCTCGGCGCGCTGGCGGCGCAACGCCACGAGCTGCACCTCTTCACGGAACGCTGGGACGAGCCGTTGCAAAATGTGACTCCGCATCCCGTCCTCACTTCGGGTTCGCGCGCGGAAAGGCCGCTGCGCTTCGCCGAGGCCGTGCAGCGCGAACTGGCGAAGGAACAATTCGACTGCGTCTTCAGCCTGGAACGCACGCTGCAACAGGACGTGTATCGCGCGGGTGACGGCGTCCATCGCGTCTGGCTGGAGCGCCGCCGCGAGTTTGCGCCGTGGTGGAAGCGGCCTTTCCTCGGCGGCGAGTTTCACCGGAACATGATGGCGCTCGAGGCGCAGACGTTCGACCCGGCCCGCACGCGGCGCATCATCGTCAACTCCGAGATGGTGCGACGCGAGATTCTCCGGCACTTCCACTTTCCCGAAGAGCGCCTTCACCTCGTCCGCAACGGCGTGGACGTGGAGCGTTTTCAAGGCGGCAACCGCGCGCTGACGCGGGCGCGCTTCGGCGTGCGGGAAAATGAATTCCTGCTCCTCTTCGTCGGCTCCGGCTGGGAGCGCAAGGGGCTGTATTTTCTGCTCGAAGCGATGCGCGACGTGGTGGCCGAGGAGGTGAAGCTGCTCGTCGTCGGCAGGGGCCGTCCGCCCATTCACGCGCCGGCAAACGTGATTTTCGCCGGGCCGATGGTGGAGGTGGAGAACGCCTACGCCGCCGCCGACCTGTTCGTGTTCCCGCCGATCTACGAGCCGTGCGCGAACGTGGTCTTCGAGGCGCTGGCGGCGGGCCTGCCCGTCGTCACCACGGCGCAGAACGGCGCGGGCGAACTCATTCAAAACGGCCACAACGGCACGGTGCTCGCCAGCCCGGCGAACACCGACCTGCTGCTCGCCGCCATTGAATACTGGCGGCAGCACGCCGGGCGCGTGACCACGAATGAGGACTTGTCGCTGGAGCGCAACGTGCGCGAGACGCTGGCCGTGCTCGAACTCGCCGCGCGGGAGAGGCAGCGGGGATGAAATTTTCCTTCTGCCTCATCACGCTCAACGAGGAGGCGAACCTCCCGCGCTGCCTGAAAAGCTGCGCGGACTTGGCGGATGAAACCCTCGTGCTCGACTCCGGCAGCACGGACGCCACGGAGAAGATCGCGCGCGACTTCGGTGCGCGCTTCGAGCGGCAGGACTGGCTGGGCTACGTGGGGCAGAAAAACAGGGTGCTTTCCCTCGCCGCGCACGAGTGGGTGTTCAGCCTCGACGCCGACGAGGAACTCTCGCCGGAACTGCGCGAGGAAATCCGCCGGCTGAAGCAGACCGATCCGCCGCCCGCCGTCAGCGGATACTCGATGCCGCGCTGCGTGCTCTACGAGGGCCGGTGGATCCGCCATGGCGACTGGTATCCTGACCGGCTCACGCGGATCTTCCGGCGCGCGCGGGCGCAGTTCGCCGGCGGCAAAGTCCACGAGCGGCTGGAAATCTCCGGCGAAGTGGTGCCATTGCGCGCCGACCTCCACCACCACTCGTTCCGCGACGCCGCCGACCACTGGGCGCGCTGCCAGAAATACGCGCGGCTCTGGGCCGAGACACAATTCGAGGCCGGGCGGAGCGCCGGCCCGCTCGCGCCGTTCACGCACGCGGCCTTCCGCTGGCTGCGCGGCTATTTGATCAAGCGCGGCTTCCTCGACGGCGCGCAGGGCTGGCGCATCGCGCAGTTCAGCGCCCGGGAGGTCTTCCTGAAATACCAATTGCTGCGGGAGATGAGCCGCGCGCGGGCGGGCCGGGTTCCGCCCCGGCCTTGATGCCGAAAACCCCGGGCCGGGGAGCGGGGGATGGGGCGGCCCGCTTCGTGACGACCGGAAAAACTCGCCGGGACGTGCCTGCGGAACAGGCTGTTTCCGGCGGAAACGCCCTTCTGCCCGCCGCGAAACCGCCGGTTGCAGAATTGTGCATGGAACTTGCACGAATCATCTATGGACGGTGGGCGTCCATAACAGCGACTATCACGGCCATCAACCGAACCATGCAGATCATTTGGAAATCGTTCGCCGTCGCCGCCGGGTTTGCCACCGTGTCCGCCCGCGCCGCGTCCGCGGATTTTGCGAAGGATGTCTTCCCCATCCTCCAGCGCTCCTGCTTCGAGTGCCATGACGCGAAACTTCAAAAGGGCAAGCTGCGGCTCGACACGCGCGAACTCGCGTTCAAGAACCCCGAGGTCATCGTCAGGGGCGACGCCGCGAAGAGTGAACTCTACCAGCGCATCATTCTGCCGAAGGGGCACGATGACATCATGCCGAGCCGGGGCGAGCCGCTCGCGAAGGCGCAGATCGGCGTGATCAAGGCGTGGATTGACGCAGGCGCGGTGTGGCCGGATGACGTGAAGGCAGGGAAGCATTGGGCGTATGTGAAGCCGAGCCGGCCAGCGGTGCCAAGGAGCGGCGACATTTTTGTCGCCGACCAATCCTCAAAACAAAAAATTGGAGGAACGAAAGGCGACAAGAATGTCGCCTCTCCGCGCAATGCCATTGACGCCTTCATCCTCGCACGCCTGCAGAGGGAGGGGTTGAAGCCGTCGCCCGAAGCCGAACGCGCCACGCTCATCCGCCGCGTTTCGCTCGACCTCATCGGCCTGCCCCCATCGCCGGCGGAGACGGATGCGTTTGTGAACGACAATGATCCGCGTGCTTACGAGAAGCTCGTGGACCGGTTGCTCGCCTCCGACCAGTTCGGCGTCCGCTGGGCGCGGCCGTGGCTCGACTACGCGCGCTACGCCGACTCGCACGGGTTTCAGCGCGACGACATCCGAGACCTCTGGCCGTATCGCGACTGGGTGGTGAACGCGCTGAATTCCGACATACCTTTCACGCAATTCACGATTGAGCAACTTGCGGGCGACCTCCTGCCGAACGCCACCGAGGCGCAGAAGATTGCCACCGGCTTCAACCGCAGCGCGCCCACGAACGTCGAGGCCGGCACCGATCCCGAGGAGACGCGCGTGAACCAGATTCACGACCGCGTGAACACGCTCGTCATGACGTGGCTGGGCATGACGCTCGAATGCGCGCAGTGCCACGACCACAAATACGACCCGATCTCGCAGCGCGATTACTACGGCCTGTTCGCCTTCTTCAACAACACCGCGCTCGAAGCCGACCGCACGAACCCCAAGACGCCCGGCTCAATCCAGTTCAAAGGCCCGGCGCTGGAACTCACGGATGCGTCCACGCAGGGCGAGCGTGCCAAGTTGCGGACGCAGATCGCCGCCGTGGACGCGAAGCTTGCCGCGCTGGAAAAAAGCGCGACCGCCGGGCAACCGGATGGGGAAGCCGCGCTTGGAAAGAAGGCCGCCGAGTCGCCGAAAGAATACGTCCTCGAAATCGCCGACTTCGATTCCACCGGCGGCGCAACGCACGAAATCCTCCCCGACAAGTCCGTGCTCATCAGCGGCGAGCCGGCGCCGGACAAGGACACCTACGTCATCGAGGTCCGCACCAAGCTCACGGACATTCGCGGCATCAAGCTCGAAGCCCTCGCCGATGATTCGCTCCCCGGCAAAGGCCCCGGCCGTGGTGACGAGAAGCGGCCCAACTTCGTGCTGAACAATTTCGTCGTGACGGCGGCTTCAGCGGGCAAGCCGGAGCCGGCAAAGCCGGTGAAGTTCAGTTCGGCCCGCGCTTCGTTCTCGCAGGGAAATTTTCCGGTGGCGAACCTGCTGAACACCGACAACGACGCGCGCGGCGGCTGGGCCATCAACCCCAAGTTCCACGAATCGCACTGGGCCGTGTTGGAGACGGCGGAGCCGCTGGGCTTCGCGGACGGCACGGTGTTGCGTTTCAAGCTGGAGCAGGATTTCGGCGGCGGTCGCACCATCGGGCGCGTGCGCTTGAGCGCCATCACGGGCAACGTCGGCGGGCAGGCGTTGCCGGCGGAACTCGCCGAGGCGCTCGCGCGTCCCGCCGACAAGCGCACCGCGAAACAGAAGAAGGCGCTCGCGGACTACCGGCTCAAGCAAAACCCCGAGTTCGCGAGGCTGGAGAAGCAAAAGACGCAATTGGAGGCGCAACTGCGGAAGTTCAAGGCGCCGACCACGCTCGTGATGCAGGAGGACACGCCGCGCATGAGCACGATTTTCATGCGCGGCGAATTCCGCACGCCGGGTGACAAAGTGGAGCCGCACACACCGGCGGTGTTGCATCCGCTGAAGCCGGTGGCAGCCGACGTGAGGAGGCTCACTTCAAACTCGGAACTCGGAACGCGAAACGCGGAACAAAATCAGAGTCTCCTTACGTCGTCTCCTACACGTCTCGACCTCGCGCAATGGCTCGTGAGCCGAGAGAACCCGCTCGTGGCGCGCGTCGTGGTCAATCGCTGGTGGGCCGAGTTGTTCGGCCACGGACTCGTCACCACGCCGGAGGATTTCGGCATCAAGGGCGAGACGCCCACGCATCCCGAGCTGCTCGACTGGCTCGCGGTCGAGTTCATGGACAACGGCTGGAGCATGAAGAAGCTGCTCAAGACCATCGTGATGAGCGCGACCTACCGGCAGTCGTCGCGCGTCACGCCGGAACTTTTCGCGCGCGACGACCAGAATCTGTTTTACGCTCGCGGTCCGCGCCACCGCCTCGACGCCGAGAGCATTCGCGACAACGCGCTCGCCATCGCGGGCCTGTTGAGCCTCAAGCGGGGCGGCGAGCCCGTCAAACCGTATCAGCCCGACGGCCTGTGGGTGAAGGTCGGCGGGCAGCGTTACGACTACGACGTCAGCCCCGGAGAGGAAAAATATCGGCGCGGCATTTACGTGGTGTGGAAACGCGGCGCGCCGTATCCGAGCTTCGTGAACTTCGACGCCAACGCGCGCCTCGCCTGCCGCGTGAAGCGCCCGCGCTCCAACACCCCGCTCCAGGCGCTCACGTTGATGAACGACCCCGTCTATGTCGAAGCCGCGATGGCCTTCGCCAAACGCGTGTTGACGGAGAAGCCGGCGGCGAACACCGACGAACGCATCACCCACGCCTTCCGGCTCGCCACCGGTCGCGTTCCACGTGCCGATGAACTGGCTACGCTCTCCAACCTGCTCTCCACCGAACGCACCGCGCGAACCACCGATGCGAAGGGCGCGAAAGAATTTGTCGGCAAGTTTGCATTGCCGCCCGGCATGAGCGCGGAGGAATTTGCCGCGTGGTATGCCATTGCGGCGGCGCTGCTGAATCTTGATGAAACAATTTCCAAAGGTTGATGCCATGAATCCATCCGTCTCGCACCTCGACCTCCTCCACCGCCGGCAATTCTTTCAGCGCGCCGGTTTCGGCGTCGGCTCGATGGCGCTCGCGTCGCTGTTGCGCGGTTCGCTGTTCGCCGCGCCGGCGAATCCGCTCTCCTCGAAGCACCCGATGTTCGCGCCGCGCGCGAAGCGGGTGATTTTCCTGCACATGATTGGCGCGCCTTCGCAGCTCGACCTGTTCGAGCACAAGCCGGAACTCATCAAGCACGACGGCAAGGATTGCCCGGAGTCGCTGCTCAAGGGGCGGCGCTTCGCGTTCATCGGCGGCAAGATGCAGCTCGCGGGGACGAAGTTTAAGTTCGCGAAGCACGGGCGCAGCGGACAGGAGGTGTCGCAGTTGCTCCCGCACCTCGCGAAGGTCGCGGACGACATCGCCATCGTGAAGACGCTGCACACGGAGGAAATCAACCACGCGCCGGCGCAGATGTTTTTGCACACGGGCTTCGGGCGCGGCGGGCGGCCGAGTTTCGGCTCGTGGGTGACTTACGGGCTCGGCACGGAGACTCAGGAGTTGCCCGCCTACACCGTGCTGCTCTCCGGTCCGCTCGGCGGCGCGGGCACGTCGCTGTGGCAGAATGGTTTTCTGCCGAGCGTGTATCAGGGCATCCAGTTTCGCTCCAGCGGCGACCCGGTGTTGTTTCTCAGCAATCCCAAGGGTCAGTCGCAGGCTGACCGTCGCCGCGTGTTCGACGCGGTGAAGGATTTGAATGAGCGCCAGCTCGCCGACGTGGGCGACCCGGAAATTGCCACGCGCATCAGCCAATACGAGATGGCGTTCAAGATGCAGACGAGCGTGCCGGAGTTGATGGACATCGCGCGCGAGCCGAAGTCCGTGCTCGACCTCTACGGCGCGAAGCCGGGCGCGTCGTCGTTCGCGAACAACTGCCTGCTCGCGCGCCGGCTTATCGAGCGCGGCGTGCGCGTGGTGGAACTTTACGACGCCGATTGGGACCACCACGCCGGCCTCGCCACGCGCCTGCCCGCCAAGTGCAAGGACGTGGACCAGGCGATGGCCGGCCTCATCACCGACCTCAAGACGCGCGGCCTGCTCGACGACACGCTGGTCATCTGGGGCGCGGAGTTCGGGCGCACGCCGTTGCGGCAGGGCATTGACGGCGACGGCAAGAGCACGAACCCCGGTCGCGACCATCACAAGGACGCCTACACGATGTGGCTCGCCGGCGGCGGCATCCGGGGCGGCATCACCTACGGCCGCACCGACGACTTCGGCTTCAGCCCGGTGGAGAATCCCGTCCACGTTCACGACCTCAACGCAACCGTGCTCCACCTCCTCGGCCTCGACCACGAGCGGCTCACCTTCAAGTATCAGGGCCGCGAGTTTCGCCTGACGGACATTCACGGGAATGTGGTGAAGGGGTTGCTGGCGTAGGAAATACTCGCCTCCCGGTTGAAGCTTCGTTAGAAGTCAGCCATGTCTGGTTCCGCCAAAACTCTGCTGACGGCGTTGTGCGTCGGCTTCATTGCCAATGTTTCCTTCGCCGGTGACTGGCCGCACTGGCGCGGGCTGCAGCGCAACGGCGTCTCTCCCGAAACCGGCTGGAGCGACATTTTTTCCGCTGGCACACCCGTCGTCGCGTGGAAGGCGAAGGTGAGGCTGGGCTTCTCGTCGTTCGCCGTCGCGCAGGGCCGCGCCTTCACGATGGGACACGCGAACGGCAAGGACACCGTGTTTGCCTTCGACGCCACGATGGGCAGGGAATTGTGGAAACACAGCTACGAAGCGGAACTCGGCGACAAGTATTTCGAGGGTGGCACCACCGGCACGCCGACGGTGGATGGCGAGCGCGTGTTCGTGTTGAGCCGGTGGGGCGATGTTTTTTGCTTCGAGGCGGCGAGCGGGAAGATTGTCTGGTCGAAAAACGTGCAGAAGGAAACCGGCGTGCGCGTCCCCGACTGGGGCTTCACCGGCGCGCCGCTGGTGCATGAGAATCTGCTCATTCTGAATGTCGGCGAAGCGGGCCTCGCGCTCGACAAGGCCACGGGCAAAATCGTCTGGCGCTCGGCGGACGACAACGCCGGTTACTCGACGCCGCTGCCCATCAAGCGTGGCAACGACTGGCTCGCCGTCTTTGGCAACGGCTCCGCCTACGTGGCGGTGAATCCCCGCGACGGGACGGAAGCGTGGCGCATCAAGTGGCTCACCGAATACGGCGTCAACGCGAGCGACCCGATTGTGGAGGGCGACCGGATTTTTCTCTGCACCGGCTACGGCAAGGGCGGCGCGCTGTTTGAGTTGGGCGTGGCCGGGCCGAAGCAGATTTGGAAAACAAAACTGCTTCACACGCAGTTGAACGCCGCCGTGCTGTTCAAAGGCCACCTCTACGGCGCGGACGGCGACACGACGGAGAAGGCGTCGCTCAAGTGCCTCGACTTCGCGACCGGCGTGGAAAAATGGGCGCAGCGCGGCTTCGGTTCCGGCGCGGTCATTGTGGCGGATGGCAGGCTCATCGCGCTCGGCGGCACGGGCGAACTGATGATTGCGCCCGCGTCGCCGGACGGCTTTAAGCCCACGGCCCGCGCGCAAGTGCTCGGCGGCAAGTGCTGGACTGCGCCCGTGCTGGCCAACGGCCTCCTCTACTGCCGCAATGGACGCGGCGACGTGGCGGTGGTGGATTTGCGGAAGAAATGACGGAGCGGGATGGGCGGCGGGAGTCCCTGACTTTTCAGCAGACATTTTTTGGACTCGCATAGCTCGTCCCTCCGAAGCGTTTCATTCCCGCAGGCGGGTCGCCCGCGCTCCTTCCTATGTCTTGCGTGCGGCGACAATGAGATGCCGGCCGAGCAGCGAGGCGTCCGAGGCGGCGGTGCGCCAGAAGCTTTTCTCCTCCTCCGTTTCTGCCCGGCGCTCGCGGCGGCGGCAATACATCCGGGCGGGAACGGCCAGCAGGTGTTCGTGCAGATGCTTCGCCCGCGACATCGGTTCCGGCACAAGCTCAATTTTGCCGAAGCCCGCGAGCTTGAGATAGAGGTAAAGCTGCGGCCATGACCACGGCATGATGTGCATGTGCGTGCCGGGGGTGATTTTCCCGGCGAGCGGGGGGAACGACGGAAAAAAACCACGCAGCAGAAACTGCAGCCGCGCCTGCGGATACCACACGTTCGGCGTCGTCACGATGAGCAGTCCGCTCGCGGGCAGGCGGCGGTGAAACTCGCGCAGCAGCAGCAGCGGGTTGCCCACGTGCTCCAGACCTTCGCAGCAGCAGATGAGGTCGTAGGCGCCGCAGTCCGTCGGCAGCGGCTGGTCGAGGTCGTGCTGCCAGATTTTGCGGTAGCCCTTCGCGTCGGCGTAGAGGTCAACGCCGTCGAGCGTCGCCCGGCCCGCCAGCCCCTCGGCGAGCCAGCCCGCGCCGGACGGGGCGTCGAGCACGGTCGTGAATTTCTTGTCGCGCAGAAATTCGAGGACGGCCTGTTTGCTGGAGAGTTGCATCGCGATTCACTTCGCCGGCTTCACCGCGCAGGCGATGATCGTGCGGCCCAGCAGCAGCGGCGTGGAATTCATCGCGCGGACGAGCGGCTCGTTGGCGGTGTCGAGGGTTTTGAAACGGTTGCGCTCTTTCGCCAGCGCGCGCGCGCCGAAAAGTTTGATGAACGGCCAGAGCACGACAAGTTTTGGGATGGCGGAGCGCTGCACCTTGTCAATGTGCGGCGTGACCTCGGCGAAGCCCGCGTCGAGCAGCGCGTGGGCGATGTAAAACCACGAGCAGGGGTTGATGTGGCCGCCCGTCGAGTAGAGCCGGCTGTGCTTCACGGGCAACGGGCCAAAGAGGTTCCAGAAGCCGAACGAGAGAAAGCGCAGGCGCGAGTTGAGGTTCAGAATGTTCGGCGTGCTCAAGATGCAGACGCCGCCGGGCTTGAGCACGCGGCGCACCTCGCGCACGACGCGGCGGAAATCCTCCAGATGCTCGATGACTTCGGTGGCGGTGACGAGGTCGAAGCTCGCGTCGGGATACGGCAGCGGCTGCGTGTTGAGGTCGGCGATGTCCACGCGCTGGCCGGGGAGCTTCATCAGCTCATCGGTGTAATCACACGCGGCGGCCTCGGTCTGGAAGCGCTCCTTGAATTTCGCAATCAGCTCGCCCCGGCCCGCGCCGATGTCGAGGTGCTGTCGGAAGGCGCGCTGGCGGTGGAAGCCGTCGGCGAGTTCAAGAACTTTGGCGTAGATGTGGGCGGTGCTCACGCTGGTGCGGACAGTGGCTTAACCGAAGCCAGTTTGGCGTCCAAGACAATTCCGCGCCGCGCCGTGCTCACTCTGGCAAGTGCCGGCGATAGAGGGCGTCGAGTTTGTTGAGCATCGCGTCGAAGCTGTGCGCGGCCTCGACGAGCGCGCGGCCCTGCTCCGCCAGGCGGCGGGTTTCGTCAACTTGTTCGAGCGCCTCCCGGATTTTGGCGGCGAGCGCGGCGGCATCGTTTGCGGGAAAGATGCGGCCCGTCTCGCCGTCGCGGATGATTTCCGGAATGCCGCCGATGTCGCTGCCGACGACGGGCGTGCCGCACGCCAGCGCCTGCAGGCCGATTTGCGGCACGCCTTCGTGGCGCGTCGAGGGGATCGCCAGCACCGCGAGGGCGCGCAGGATTTCCGGCACGTCCTCACGGTGGCCGGTGAAGGTCACGCGCTCGCGCACGCCGGCCTCGCGCGCGAGGTTTTCAAAATATTCCACCGGCGCGCCGCCGCCCACGACGACGAAATGGGCGCGCACGCCGGCGTCTTTGAGAATGCGGGCAGCCTTGAAAAACGCCGGATGCCCCTTCCACGACCGCAGCACGGAAACCATGCCGACGAGCGGCAGTCCTTTCGCTGCTTCGGGAATCGGCAGCGCCGCCCGCGCGTCGCCGGGCTGGAAGCGGTTCAAGTCAATGCCCGTCGGCACGGTGGAGATGCGGTCGTCCGGCAGGCCGAACAGTTCCTTGAAATGCGCGGTGATTTTGTCGCTCGTGGTGAGGACGTGGTCGGCGAGCGTGGTGAAGGCGTGGCGGCTCATCCACGGGTGCGGATAATCCACGTCAATGTGCCGGCTGCGAATGACGAGCGGCACGCGGGCAAGCCGCGCGGCCAGGCCGACCAGCCAGCCGTCGCGCGAGCTGTGGGTGTTGACGACGTGCGGTCGGATACGCCGAAGCCACGCGGCGGTCTGCAAGACCGTGAGGGGAAATTTCCAACGGGTGTCGTCGAAAATTTCACACGAAACACCGGCGGCCTTGGCGCGTTGGACTATTTCCGCCTTCGCCGGGGTCAGCAGCCAGACGTCGCTGCCGCGCTTTTGAAAGCCGGCGAGTTCCGCCAGCACGCGGTGCTCCTGCCCGCCCCAGCCGAGCGAGGCCTCGGAGTGGACGATGCGCCAGCGGCGGTGCGGGACGGTCATGCGCGGAGGTTTTGACGCGGGGGAAAGGCGGATTCAACTAAAAACCGCTTGCCAGCGCGGCGGCTTTGCCCATATTACCCGCCGCGTTGGTCGGGGTCGTAGCTCAGTTGGTAGAGCGTCTCGTTCGCAATGAGAAGGTCGCAGGTTCGATCCCTGTCGGCTCCACCACCCGTGCGATGAACTGCCCCTCCTCCATGCATTTGAGCTGCCCTGACCGCCGCCCCGGTTTTCGCCCCGCTGCCGGCCCCGCCGTCCGGCCCGACACAGGGCTTGTCACGCTTTCGGGAACCTGTTAGACATTCCAACAACGACCAGCAAGCCTATGCCAACATTTGCCTACGTAGCTCGTGAAGCGGCCAGCGGAAAGGAAATCCGCGCCTCCCTGGACGCCTCCAACGAACAGGCCGCCACGGCGGCGCTGTTGAACCGCAACCTGCTCGTCGTCTCCATCCAGGAGAAGGTGGGCAAGAAAGGCAAGACCAGCGGCGGCTCGGTGTCGCTGGCCGACCAGGTCGTCTTCACCCGCCAGCTGGCCACGATGATTGATGCCGGCCTGGCCATGGTGCAGTCGCTCCAGGCCCTGGCCGAGCAGACCACGAACAAGGTGATGCGCGACGTGATCAAGGACGTGTGCTCGCGTGTCGAGGGCGGCGACAATTTCTCCGACGCGCTGCGCAAGCACCCGAAGGTGTTCGACAAGCTCTACTGCTCAATGATTGATGCCGGCGAAAAAGGCGGCATGCTGGCGGACATCCTGGCGCGCGTGGCGACCTTCCTCGAAAACCGCGCCCGCATGAACAAGAAGATCAAGTCCGCCATGATGTATCCCACGGCCGTCACCTGCGTGGCCCTCGGCATCACGGCGTTCCTGCTCGTCAAGGTCGTGCCCGTCTTCGGCGAAATCTTCAGCGGCTTCGGCGCGAAACTGCCGACGCCCACCCAGTATCTGATCAACGTCAGCGAGTTCATGCAGAAATGGATCATCCTGCTCCTGGTCGGCGGCGGCGGCGGCGTCTATGGCTGGCTCTGGTATATCAAGACGCCGCCGGGCCGGGCCTTCTGGGACGCGCGGCGCATCAAGCTGCCCGTCTTCGGCGAGCTCGCGCACAAGATTGTCGTGGCGCGCTTCGCCCGCACCTTCTCCTCGCTCATCCGCAGCGGCGTGCCGATCCTGGAGGTGCTGAACATCGTCGCCAACACCTCCGGCCACGTCGGCATGGAGAAATGCATCCGCCTCGCGGCGGCGGACATCGAGAAGGGCGACGGCATCTCCACCGCGCTTTCCAAACACCCGATTTTCCCGACGATGATCATCCGCATGATGACCGCCGGCGAGCAGACCGGCAAAATCGACCAGATGCTCGAGCGCGTGGCGAACTTCCTCGACGAGGAAATCGAGACGACGCTCTCCGGCCTCACCTCGCTCATCGAGCCGCTGCTCATCGTCTTCCTCGGCGTGGTCGTCGGCGGCATCGTGATCTGCATGTTCCTGCCGATCTTCAAGATGAGCGACATCATCAACCCGCCCAAGTGATCACCGCGCGCGGGCAGGTTCACCCCGGCCATCGGCCGGCCGCGCGGCTGGCGTGGTTCGCCGCGTTGCGCTAGGTTCCGCCATGGCGAAAGTCCTGCTTGTTGACGACGAACTGACCATGGTGCAGATGGTCACGGAGATGCTCCGTGCCGAGGGCCACGAGGTCTTCCCCTTCACCAACGGCAACGCCGCGCTGGCCGCCCTCGAATCCACCGCGCCGGAACTCGTCATCACCGATCTGCACCTCGACAACACGCGCACGCAGGGGCTGGAGGTCGTGCAGAAGGCCCGCGCCCTCCACCCGCCGCCCATCGTCATCATGATCACCGCCTTCGGCTCCATCGAGACGGCGGTGGAGGCGATGAAGCGCGGGGCCTACGACTATCTGGAAAAACCCTTCAAGCTGGAGGAGCTGCGCCTGTGCGTCCAGCGCGCCCTGTCCTACAATGACGCGATTTCCGAGAATGCCTATCTCCGCAAGCAGCTCGGCAAGAAATACAACTTCAACCAGATCATCGGCAATTCGCCGCAGATGCAGCAGGTCTTCCGCATGGTCGAGCGCGTCGCCGACACCGAGAGCAACATCCTCGTCCTCGGCGAGAGCGGCACCGGCAAGGAGCTCATCGCCCGCGCGCTGCACTTCAACAGCCGCCGGCGCTTCGCCCCGTTCGTGCCGATCAACTGCAGCGCGCTGCCGGAAAATCTCCTCGAATCGGAGCTCTTCGGCCACCGCAAGGGTTCCTTCACCGGCGCAATCAATGACAAGAAGGGATTGTTCCAGGAGGCCGACGGCGGGACGATTTTCCTCGATGAAATCGGCTCGATGTCGCCGACCCTCCAGAGCCGCCTGCTGCGCGTGCTGCAGGACCGCGAGGTGCGCCGCGTGGGCGACAACGTGCCGTTCCATGTCAACGTCCGCGTGCTCGCCGCCACGAACGAGCCGCTCGCCAAGCGCATCAAGGAGGGCACCTTCCGCGAGGATTTGTTTTACCGGCTGAACGTCATTTCCATCCAGTTGCCCAGCCTGCGCGAGCGGCGCGAGGACATCCCGCTGCTCGCCACGCACTTCCTCCGCAACAACCCGAACTCCGACCCGACGCGCCCGCTGCGGATCACCCGCCGCGCCATGGTCACGCTTGCCGCCTGCGACTGGCCCGGCAACGTCCGCGAACTCGAGAACGCCCTCGAACGCGCCTGCGCCCTGTGCGAGGACAACGTCATCAAGGTCGCCGACCTGCCGCCCGCCGTGCAGCCCTTCGCCCCGGAAGGTGGCGAGGACACCACGCTCCTCACGAACGATCCCGCCGCCGCGCAGCCGCCGAAGTCCGAGGACACGATCTTTGCGCTGCCCGGTGCCGCCGGAACAATTCCCCCGCCCGCGACGGACGCCCCCGCGCAGCCGCTCAAGGACTTCATCCGCATTCAGGAACAGGCCCATCTCCAGCGCGCCCTCGCCCAGGCCGGCGGCGACAAGGAAAAGGCGGCCAAGGCGCTCGACATCAGCCTCGCCACGCTCTACCGCAAGCTCGCCGAGACGGAGGAGTGATTCCCGGCCGACGACGCGAGGCGGGCGGGCGAGGAGGCAGTTTCGCCGATTAGCGTTGCGCGCCTTCCGCCGGATTTGCCAGTCTCCCCGCGAATTTCGCGAGCCTGGGGCAAAAAGATTGGCGGATAACCGGCTCGAACCCAAACGTCGCGCATGGAACTGCTCAATAAACTGCTCGATCTCGTCCTGCACCTCAACGTGCATCTGGATGCCCTCGTGGCCGATTACGGCCCCTGGGTCTATGCCCTCCTGTTTCTGATCGTCTTCTGCGAGACCGGGCTGGTCGTCACGCCGTTCCTGCCGGGCGACTCGCTGCTTTTTGCCGTCGGCGCGATAGCCGCCGGGGGGAAGCTGGACGTGTTTCTCGTGAGCTTTCTGATCATTGCCGCCGCCATTTTGGGCGACACGGTCAACTACTGGGTCGGGCGGCGGGCCGGAAAAAAGCTGGCGGAGAAATACCCCCGCCTGATCAAGCCGGAGCATTTGCGCCGCACCCATGAATTCTTCGAGCGTTACGGCGGCAAGACCATCGTCATCGCGCGCTTCGTGCCCATCGTGCGGACCTTCGCGCCCTTCGTCGCGGGCATCGGCAGCATGACCTACGGGCGCTTCATGTCCTACAACGTCTCCGGCGCGCTGCTGTGGGTCGTCCTGCTGGTGCCCGCCGGCTATTTCTTCGCCAACGTGCCGTTCGTGCAGAAAAACTTCTCCATCGTCATCCTCGCCATCATCTTCCTGTCCATCCTCCCGGCGGTGTTTGAATTGTTCCGCGAGTGGAAACGGCTCCGGCAGGAACGCGGCGGAAGTTGAGTCCGAACCCCGCACTGGAAAAACGGTGGAGGGCCGCCGCAGTCCGCGACGCTCGCGCCAGGTATCTTGCCTGTCCAGCAGGGGTTTGTTTTCGAGCCAACCGGACAGGCTGAAGCCTGTCCCACTGCCATGCCGCACTTGTGCAAAGGTTCTCCTCCCATGTTCACCGGCAGCCCGCGCGGCGGCGGTCCGCCGGATAAGTCCCGCCGCTCACTCGTGGATTTCGTAGAGCGCGCCCTTGAGGGTGAACTGCACCTGCGAGCCGAGCGCGAGCCAGGGCGCGGCTTCGGGGTGCTTGGCCTGCAGCGCGAAGTATTCCTTCGAGTTGAACTGCACGCGCACGGGCTTGCTGTTGGTCAGCTTCTGCGCCTCGGCGTCCACCCATTGCGCGCCGTTTTGGAAGAAGTTCTTGCCGGCAATGAACTGGTTTTGCTGCGTGAGGTTCGCGAGCCGCTGGGTGGCATCGGCTTTCGCACGAATGGCCGGCGTGAGCGCGGGCGACGCGGGCGTGGCGGTGAACGTGCCGCCGACATAAAGATTACCGCTGGGGGCGGTCGCTGCCACGCCGCTGTAGTTCCGCACGGCGGAGTCCGCGCTCAATTTTGACAGCTCACCCACGCGGTCGGCGTTCTTGAAACTGTCCGAGAACTGCGCCCCCGCCACGGCGAGGTTGCCGGACTTCTCCTTGCGGAAATTCTCGAACATCCACGCCGACTGCCGCACCGCCGCGTCGTCGCGCTCCAGTTCACGCAGCGAGCGCTGGTTCGCCGCCACGCCACGACGCGCTTCGTCCTCGACGATGAGGTAGGCGGTGTAGGGCGTGACGATGCCATAGCGGCGGGCGAGTTCGGTCACTTCGTCCTTCAACTCCGCGTTCTCGCCGCGCAGGCGGATTTCATCGAGCAGATAGCCGACGCGCCGCGTGGCCCAGAGGCGCGGGATGAAATCATGCTCCCGCGTCTCGTCGGGGAAATTCACGTCGTAGGTGAAGGTCTTCTTCTCGCCGTTGACCGTGCCTTCGATGATGAGCTTGCGCTCGTCGCCCTTTTGCGTGCGCTCGATGGCGCGGGCATTCGGCGCGTAACGACCCGCCAGCACGAGCTGCTCGCCCCGGAACAAATCCGGCAGCGGCGCGGGATAGAGCTTCGTCACGCGCAGGCTGGCGGGGAAATGGATTTTCACGTTCGCCAGCACCGGCTCCTTGATTTTGGTGAAGAACGCCGAGACTTTCACTTCGATGTCCTCCTCCGGCAGCACGTATTGGCTGTAGGCCTTGGTCTCCTCGGTGATTTTGTCGAGCAGGTGCGTGTTCACGTCCGTGCCGATGCCGAAGCAGAAGACGCGCGTGCCGGCGGCGGCCTGCCGGACGTTGGCGACAATCTGCTCCTCGCTCGTGACACCGATGGTCGGCCGGCCGTCAGTGAGAAAGATGACGACGTAGGGGCGCTCGGCTGATCGGTTCC
>JACRJY010000147.1 GCA_016235585.1 Verrucomicrobiota bacterium
ATGTGTTGGGCTTAGGCGCGGGCTCCGGCCCTGTAGAATTTTCGGGTTCAGTCATGAGCGGAGTTTTAACCTCACTCGCAGGCACGTCAAGCGGGCGCGCTGATGTTTGACACTCCATTAGTCCACTCGTAGCTTCGCCGCGTGTTTGAACTTGTCGCGCCTTACTCGCCCGCCGGAGATCAGCCGCACGCCATTGCGAAGCTGACGGAGGGTTTGTTGTCCGGTGCGAAGCATCAGACGCTCCTCGGCGTCACCGGGTCGGGCAAGACGTTCACGGTGGCGAACGTGATTCGCAACGTGAACCGGCCCACGCTCGTCATCTCGCACAACAAGACGCTGGCGGCGCAGCTTTACGCGGAGTTCAAGGGCTTCTTTCCCAAGAACGCCGTGGAATACTTCGTCAGCTACTTCGATTATTACCAGCCGGAGGCCTACATCCCGCGCTCGGACACGTTCATCGAGAAGGACTCGGCCGTGAACGAGGAAATCGAGCGGATGCGCCTCTCGACGATGAGCAGCCTCTTCGCGCGGCGCGACGTGGTGGTGGTGGCGAGCGTCTCGTGCATCTACGGCATCGGCAGCAAGGAGGATTACGAGGCGATGGTGATTCCGCTGCGCGTGGGGCAGGAGATTTCGCGGCATCAATTCCTCTCGCGGTTGGTGGATATTCATTACAGCCGGAACGACATCGCGTTCGAGCGCGGCAATTTCCGCGTGCGCGGCGACACGGTGGAAGTGCGCCCCGGCTACACGGAGGACGGCCTGCGGCTGGAGTTTTTCGGCGACGAGATTGAGCGCATCACGCGCTTCGAGCCGTTGACGGGGGAGAACATCGAGTCTTACGACGCCATCACGGTGTATCCCGGCAAGCAGTTCGTCACGCCGATGGACAAGCTCAAAGCCGCCATCCTCACCATCCGCGAGGAACTGGGCGACCGCATTGCGTGGTTCGAGAAGCACGGCAAGCTGCTCGAAGCACAGCGCGTGAAGATGCGGACGGAATACGACCTCGAAATGATGGAGGAGATGGGGTTCTGCTCCGGCATCGAGAATTATTCGCGGCACATCGCCGCGCGCCCGCCCGGTTCGCGGCCCGCGACCATCATTGATTTCTTCCCGAAGGATTTTCTGCTCGTGATTGACGAGTCGCACGCCACGGTGCCGCAGATTGGCGGGATGCACGCCGGCGACATGGCGCGAAAGAAAACTCTCGTCGAGCACGGCTTCCGCCTGCCGAGCGCGCTGGATAATCGCCCGCTGGAGTTCCCGGAGTTTCAGGCGCTGCACGGCCAGGTGCTCTACGTCAGCGCCACGCCGGGACCGAGGGAGTTGGAGTGGTCGCGGCAGAGTGCGGGGGAAATTGCAAAGGCGTCCGTTCCGCTCAATCCATCTCTCCCCATGAACTCGGTAGTGGGACAGGCATCTTGCCTGTCCAGTGGAGCGGCCAATTTTAGCGACACACCGGACAGGCGAGACGCCCGTCCCACTAATGATGGCGTCGTGGAACTCATCGTGCGCCCGACGGGATTGATTGACCCTAAAATCACCGTCAGGCCGTTGCGTGGACAGATTGATGACCTCATCGAAGAATCGCGCAAGCGGGTGGAATTGAAGGAGCGCGTGCTCGTGACGACCCTCACCAAGCGCACGGCGGAGGAGTTGACCGATTACCTGCGCGACATCGGCATCAACGTCCGCTACCTGCACAGCGAGATTGATGCAATTGAGCGCGTGGAGATTTTGCGCGGGCTGCGCAAGGGTGAGTTCGACGTGCTCGTCGGCATCAACCTGCTGCGCGAGGGGCTGGATTTGCCGGAAGTCTCGCTCGTCGCCATTCTCGACGCAGACAAGGAGGGCTATTTGCGTTCGACGACGAGTCTCATTCAGACAGCGGGCCGCGCCGCGCGGCATTTGAACGGCGAAGTCATCCTCTACGCTGATGTGATGACGGACAGCATCAAGAAGTTTCTCGCCATCTCCAACTACCGCCGCGAGCGGCAGGTCGCCTACAACACCGCGCACCACATCACGCCCCGCAGCGTCAGCCGAGCGGTCGAGGAAAGTTTGTCCTCGCAGAAGGAAGTCGCCGCGAAGGCCGGGCTGGTCTTGAACGAAACCAGCGGCGATTTCGACGTGACGGAGACGATTCGCGAGCTGGAAGGCTCGATGGTCGAAGCGTCAAACAACCTCGAATTTGAAAAGGCCGCGCTGTATCGTGATCAGGTGAACGAATTGAAACGCAGCTACGGCTTGGGCGGTGACAAATCCACCGCCACTTCATCGGTAAGCTATCGGAAAGGCAGGAAGTCCGGCCGGGCGGGGCGGCGATGATTTGACGGAAACAATTTCATGCGACTGATTGGACATCTCGACACTGAAAACGCCGCGCAGACTTTCGGCGATTATCTTTACGTCAAGGGCATCCTGAACAGCGTCGAGGAGGAATCCGACAAGTCGTGGGCCGTGTGGATTTCCGAAGAGGATCAAATCACCGCCGCCCAAAGTCTGCTGGAAGACTTCCGCCGCAATCCTGACGCCGCCGAATACCGCCAGACCGCCCGCAGCGCGGCGGATTTGCGGGCGCGCGAGGAGGAGGCCGACCTCGCGGCGAAGAAGTGCACGTTCAGCCGCGAGCAGTTGCTCTCGTCCTATCGGAGCTACCGCGCGGGCACCTTGTCGATCTCTCTGATTCTCGCCTGCGTCGGCGTGGCGGTGCTCTCCAACTTCGGCAAGGACAAGGCGAGCATCGGGGCGCTGTTTATCACTGAAGTGGTGGTGGATGGTGGTTATCTCAAATGGATTCCCGGTCTTCAGGAAATCCGCCACGGCGAAGTCTGGCGGCTCTTCACGCCTGCGCTGATTCACTTCGGTTTCATGCATCTTCTTTTTAACATGATGTGGCTGTTCACGCTCGGCAGCCTGATTGAAGACCGCTTGAGTTCTGCCCGCCTCGCGCTGCTCGTCGTGGTCATCGCCGTGGTGTCGAACTTCGCCCAATACCTCGTGGATGGTCGGCCCACTTTCGGCGGGATGTCCGGCGTGGTCTACGGCCTCTTCGGCTACGTGTGGATGCGCGGCAAGTTCGACCCGGCGTCCGGCCTGTTCGTGAGCCAGCAGGATGTCGTGATGATGCTCATCTGGTTTGCCGTGTGTTTCACGGGTTGGGTCGGCCCCATCGCCAACACCGTTCATGCCACCGGCCTCGGCCTCGGCGTGGCGTGGGGCTGGGCGGCGGCAAAATATCCGCGCGGACGACGATGAATGTTCCCTTTCTCACCGTGCGCGGAGAGACCGCCGAAGCAGCGCGTGAAGTCCCGCTGGAAGTCATCCGCCACCCACGCGCTCGGCGCTATGTCGTGCGCGTGCGGGCCGATGGCCGGGTGCGGCTCACCATTCCCCGTGGCGGTTCCAATGCCGAGGGGCTGAACTTCCTCCAGCGCCAGCAGCAGTGGATTGAACGCCAGCTCGCCAAGGTCGCCGCCCGCCGCGTGAACACTCCGCCAGCGCAGTGGGGACACGGAATCCAGTTTCTCTTTCGCGGCGAATTGGTGGCGCTCGTCTTGGATGAAGCTGCGGACATCGTGCGCTTCGCCGAGATGAGTCTTCGCGTGGTGCCGGGAAAAGATTTGCGCCCGACGATTGAGCGCCATCTGCGTCGCCTCGCCACCGTCGAGTTGACGATACGCACGCATGAGTTGGCCCGCGTCCACGCGCTCCACGTCCGCCGTGTCACTGTGCGGAACCAGCGCTCGCGGTGGGGTTCGTGCTCGCGCGCCGCCACGATTTCCTTGAACTGGCGGCTCATCCAGACGCCGCCCGCCGTGCGCGACTACATCATCCTCCACGAGCTGATGCACCTGCGGGAGATGAACCACTCCGCGCGCTTCTGGCAACACGTCGCCGCCGCCTGCCCGGAGTTCGAGGCGGCGGAGAAATGGCTCAAACAAAACTCCGCGCTGCTGCGTCCATAGTTCCATTCACGGTTTGACTTATGAAAACATTTCGCGCGCTCACTTTTTGCGGAACTGTCATCGCTGTGTTGTTTGCCACGCTGGCGGGCGGCTTCGCGGCGCAATCCCCGACGCTTCCGTCTATCGAGAAATACCGCCGCATCGTGTTCCTCGGCGACAGCATCACTTACAGCGGGCAATACATTGATTACCTCGACGCGTATCTCACGACGCGCTTCCCGGAGCAGCGCTGGGAACTGCTCGACCTCGGCCTGCCGAGCGAGACGGTCTCCGGCCTTTCGGAGCCGGGCCATGCCGGCGGAAAATTCCCGCGCCCGGATTTGCACGAGCGCCTGGATCGCGTGCTGGCCAAGACCAGGCCCGACCTCGTCGTCGCGTGTTATGGGATGAACTGCGGCATCTATCATCCCTTCAGCGAGGAGCGGTTTAAGAAGTTTCAGGCGGGAATGCAACGCTTGCGCGAGAAGGTGCTCGCGTCCGGGGCGAAAATTCTTCACGTCACGCCGCCGACGTTTGACCCCGTGCCCATCAAGGACAAAGTGCTGCCCGCCGGGCGCGACGTGTATGAGCAGCCGTTCGAGGGCTACAATCAGGTGCTCGACCGCTGTTCCGAATGGCTGCTCGACCAGCGCCAGCTCGGCTGGGACGTGGTGGATTTGCACAGCGTGATGAACCGCCACCTCGCCGAGCGGCGCAAGACCGAGCCGGGCTACATCCTTGCCAAGGACGGCGTGCACGCCAACGCCACCGGCCACTGGCTCATCGCGCAGGAGATTTTGCGACATTGGAAAGCCCCAGCAATGGTGGACGCCGCTGCGGTTGAGGCGATATCATCGAAAGCCGAGCAGGGCAAAGTGTCGGATATTTCCACGGACGGAAGCGAAGTTCGATTCACCTGGCAAACAAGTCTACCGATGCCCATGGATGCCTCGTGGGACAAGCGCACCGTTGACGACGAGCACATACGCCACAATTTCAACCAACAGACGCTGGCTCTCCGCCATGTTTCAGCTTCACGCTGCCAGCTTCTCGAAGGCGGAAAGAAGGTGGGCGAACTCACCTCCGCCGAACTCGCCGCTGGCTTCAACCTCACGGAACTCCCGGCCTTGAGCACGAATTTGCGCGCGGGGGAAGTGCTGAAACTTATCCGTCAACGCGGACGGATTTTTGCCGATGCATGGCTGACGGAGTGCGGGCACCTGCGGCCCGGCATGAAAAAGGGATTGCCCGTGGTCGAGGCGGATAAAGCGGCAACGGAGTTGACGGGGAAAATCCGCGAGCTGGCCGCGCCCGTGTCAGTTCATCTGCGCCTCGTGCCAGTGAAGGAGAATTAGACTCCATCCCGGTGAACCGTCCCCGGCGCGAACGCCGGCAGGCAGACCGCCACGTATTCCGCGCCCTCGGGATTCGGCGTGGAATACTGGATCCACTCGCCCGCGCGGGTGATGACGGCTTGGCCGGCGACCACATCCGTCACGCCGTCCCGGTGGGTCACGCGCAGCATCCCGGCGAGCACCACGGTGTATTCGTCGAACTCCGGCATCTGGCCCGGCTCGACCCAGCCGCCGGGGCTGCACATCCGCGCGATGCTCACAGCGGCATCGCCGGAGTTCACGCGGCCGATGAATTCATCAATGAGCTTGGGTTTGTTCCCGGCGGCGGTGATGCGCGTGGGGGCGGAAATCAATTTCGGCATGGCCGCAACGATGCCGCGCCCACCCCGCCAAATCAAACCGCAAAACCGGCGAACGGCGAAGTGCGAGCTTGAACCACGGAGGCATCAAGATGCGGCAAATTTTAACTGGAAAAATCTTTCTCCGTGTCTCCGTGCCTCTGTGGTTTTAGCTTAACTGCTAGGCGAACACTCCGCCAAAAGTGTCGTCGAAGGAAAGAATCGCTGGTTGCGCCGGTGATTACGCCAGAATCTTCCGGCACGCCGTCTCCAGCTTCTTCATCTGCTTGGCGGACTTGGCCTCGATGTAGCAGCGGATGAGCGGCTCGGTGCCGCTGGCGCGGAAGGCGACCCACTCGCGATTCGGCAGGAGGAACTTGAAGCCGTCGGTGGTGATGAACTTCTCCACCGGAAGACCGCCCACGTCTTTGAGGCCGGCCTTGAGCTTGCCGAGTAGGGCGTCCTTGGTCTCGGGGTTGATTTTGATGTTGATGCGCGTGGTGTGGAATTCGCCGGTTTGCTTCTCCAGTGCGGCGAGGATTTGGCCGAGGGATTTCTTCTCGGTGGCGACGAGTTCGGCCATGAGCAGGCAAGCGAGGACGCCGTCCTTCTCTGGCACATGGCCCTTCACCGAAAGGCCGCCGCTTTCCTCGCCGCCGACGATGATGGGTTCGCTCTCCATGAGCGCGCCGATGTATTTGAAGCCTACGGGCGTCTCGTGGAGTTGCACGCCGAGCAACTCGGCCACGGCGTCCACTTGGTGGCTCGTGGGCACGGTGCGGACCACGGAGCCGATCCAGCCACGGTTCTTCTTCAGATGGTAGAGAGCGAGCGCGAGAATCTGATTGGGCGTGAGCCAGACGCCGCTCTTGTCCACGACGCCGAAGCGGTCGGCATCGCCATCGAGGCCGAGGCCGAACTGCGCCTTGCCCGCGAGGACGAACTTGCTCACTTCCTCCATCCCGTGCGCGTCCGGCTCGGGGTGGTGCCCGCCGAAGAGCGGGTTCAGCTCGTTGTGGAAGGTCGTGACCTTCGCGCCGCCGTCCTCGGTGAGCAGCGTGTCGAGGTAGCCGCGCCCGGTGCCATACATCAGCTCGACGGCAATGTTGAGCTTGGCCTTCCGGATCGTGGCGAAATCAATCAGCTTGCGGATCTGCTTAAAGTAGTCGGGCTGCGGGTCAATGGTCTTGCACTGGAAGGTGCCGACGACAGCGGCCTTGAAGGTCCAGCCCTCGGCCTGGCGCTGGGCGATGTTCACCTCGATTTGCTTCGTGACCTCGGGCGTCGCAGGCGCGCCGTTGTAGGTGGAGAACTTGAGGCCCTGGTATTCCGCTGGGTTGTGGCTGGCGGTCATGTTGATGCCGCCGATGGCCTTGCGATGACGAATGGTGTGCGCGATGACGGGCGTGGGCGCATCGCGCTGGCAGAGGAGGCAGGTGAGGCCGTTGGCCGTGAGCACCTCGGCGACAGCGAGACTGAACTCGCGCCCGAGGAAGCGCGTGTCGTGGCCGAGGATGACGACGGGCTTGCGCTTGGCGATGGGCGAGGCCGGGTTGCCGCGCTCCGCGTTCAGGTAATCCGCGATGCCCTGGGCCGCGAGGCGGACGCCGTCGAAGGTGAAGTCGCGCGCGATGAGGCCGCGCCAGCCGGAGGTGCCGAATTTGATGGAGGTAGCCATATTATTGTGGAGTGAACCGCCAAGAGGCCAAGAACGCCAAGCAGGAAAAGTGTTTCAGAATCTTGGCGACCTTGGCCTCTTGGCGGTTAACTCTTCCAGTCGAAGGCCCGCTTCTTCAGCGCGTAGAGGTAGCCGATGAAAAGGATGACCATGAACGACAGCATCGAGGTGAAGATCACCACCGCCGTCTCCGGTTTGGCGAGCAGTGCCTTGTAGACCACCGCCCACGGATAGAGAAACACGACCTCGATGTCGAACAGTATGAAAAGCATCGCCACGAGGTAGAACTTCACCGACATGCGCGTGCTGCCCTCGCCGATGGGCAGCATCCCGCATTCGTAGGCGATGTCCTTCACCGCCGTCGTGCGCGCCTGAATCTTACGGTTGAAGAAGCGGCCCGCAACCACGGACAGAATCAGCGTGCCCGCCGCAAAACCGACGGCGAACAGGCCGAGAATCAGCACGGGCAGATATTGCTTTAGTTGGTCATCCACGGGGAAAAGCTACGGAAGCAGCGGCGGCTTTGGCAAGGATTGATTGGCTTGAGGGCTTGCTTAGAGCTTGTTTGAAAAAGAAAAACGCAGAAATCCCTTGATTTGACGGGCTGTTTTCGCGGCTTTCATTCGCGGCAGCGCTGTTCAGGCGATGAAAATCGCCGCTTACGACACCGCCCTCACCCACGACCAATGGCACTTGCTCCGCCGCTTCCTGCCCGCCGCCAAAAAGCGCGGCCGCCCGCGCACCTCCCTGCGCGAA
>JACRJY010000150.1 GCA_016235585.1 Verrucomicrobiota bacterium
GCGGATGGCTCCAGGCGGGTACGTTTTTGCAGAGCTGCCAGGTCACGCTGGAGCGGAACAGTAGGCGCTTCGGGCGGGATGCTGCCCATGCGGATGCCGATGATCAATTTTTCGCGGATCAGGCGCATGGGGGTGTCATCGCCGCCGCAGAAGACGGACTGCACGGATTCATCCAGTTCAGGCAGGCCAGGCAGGGGGCGTTCGCGCAAGGCCGCCAGCGTCTCGGCCAGGCGGGTCGCTTCGATAGCGTGAGCAGGCGAAATGCCCAAATCTTCCTGGCGCATCAACTGCGCCACTTTGACCATCCATGTTTCGACGATGTGGCTCTCCGTTTGCCAGAAATGCTCGTACCAGCCCGGCGAGTCGATCCCGGCCCCGTAACCAGAGCGGCGGGACAGACGGTCATACGTCCAAGGAACCCAGGTGGCGGCAACGTTTTGTTTCGGCAGGACTTTCATCAATTCTGTATCAGCTTTTTCGTCGCCGGGTTGGGCCAACGCCGGAGCGTGCCAAGCTCCGCAGATGATGGCGATGTTTTGATGGCCTTCGGCCTGCGCCTGGCGGATGATCGTGCGCATGGCGGCTTCGCGCAGCAGGTTGTGAGCGTGATCCGGCCCGGGGTGCTGTTCTTCCTCGGTACGCAGTGCCCCCATCAATTCGAGAATGCCCAGGAACACATCCCCCGCTTCGCGCCGCTGCTCTACGAAATGCTCCCACCAGCGCTCGCCATCCGAATAACCAGCAGCCTCGGCGATGGTGGCAAAGGGGTCGAAAATTGCTAATGGTGGATGCGAACTTTGTTCGTCGCTGATTGCTGATTGGTCTTCGGCGGGAAGTTGATTTGCCTGGGCCAAATCCATAAACCGACCGGGGATTTGGTGCTTCAAAGCATATTGGATCGCCTGCCATTCAGGGGAAAATTCGGCGAAGGGGTAGTAGACGGCGTGCTGCGGGGCGTCGGGCAGGTAGAGCAGCAGCGCTACCGGCGGGGCCATCTCGGCGTGGGCGGCCAACGGGATCAGCGCGTCGGCGTCGGGCGGCCCTTCGACCAAGACACAATCGGGGCGCAGACGCTCCAACTCGGTGAGCAGCTCGGCATCGCTCTCGGTCTCCGTCGTGCGGAAGTCGCCGGTGGTCAAATCCACGACCGCGATGCCCGTCGTCTTGCCGGCGGGATAAACGGCGGCGAGGAAGTTGTTCCGCTCTGCCGCGAGGAGGCGCTCGTCGAAGTGCGTGCCGGGCGAGAGGATTTGCGTGACCTCGCGCTTCACGAGCTGGCCGGGACGCGCCTCTTCGACCTGGTCGCACACGGCGACCTTGCGGCCCGCGCGGAGGATGCGCGCGACGTAGCTGTTGAACGCATGGTGCGGAATGCCGCACATCGGGACGGTGCCGCGCTTGGTGAGCGCGACGTTGAGCAACTGCGCGCCGGCGATGGCGTCGTCGAAAAACATTTCGTAAAAGTCGCCGAGGCGGAAGAGCAGCAGCGCGTCCTTGGGCAGCTCGCTTTTCACGCGGCGATACTGCGCCATCATGGGCGTGAGCTGCGGTTCAGGAGCGTCGGTGGTCATCGCGCGCGCGACGATAGCGGCAAAGAAAAATGACGCGAAGTGAAAGTTTGTCGTGACGTGACGGGGGTGAATCCGTTACTCCAATCCACATCAGCCGAGACCACACCATGAGCGAGAAACTTTTTGGAACTTATTCCAGCGCGCGCTCGCGTGCGTTGAAAGGGGGTGAGTGACTAATGGCCGCAAAGAAAAAAGCCGCAAAGAAAAAAGGTAAGAAGTAGTCACTCATCAACCCAAAACAGCTCCGCTGGACGCAAGTCCGACGGAGCTGTTCGGTTTTTCCGGGGCGTGAACCGCAAACACGGGCAGGCATGAACGGCGCTTACGCCGGCTCCTGCTGGCTGATGCAGTGGAAGCTGCCGAGGCCCCAGATGAGCTCCGTCGAGTCGATGCCCACGACGCGATGCTGCGGGAACTCGCGCTGCAAAATCTCCAGCGCGCGGCGGTCGTTGGCGTGGCGGTAGGTGGGCGTGAGCACGAGGCCGTTGGCGATGTAGAAGTTCGCGTAGCTGGCGGGGAGGCGCTGGCCTTCGTATTCCACACGGCCGGGCATCGGCAGCTCGACCACGCGCAACGGCTGGCCGTCCTGGTCCTTCATCGTGCGGAGGCGGTGGAGGTTTTCCTGAAGCAGCCCAAAATTTTCATCCGCCGGGTCTTCCTCGACCGCTGTCACGATAGTCGTGGGGCTGACGAAGCGCGTGAGATCGTCAATGTGCCCGTCCGTGTCGTCGCCCACGATGCCGTCGCCGAGCCAGAGGATGTGCGTGACGCCGAGGAAGTCCTTGAGATGCTGCTCGATTTGCTCCTTCGTGAGCTGCGGGTTGCGATTCGGGTTTAGAAGACAAGCTTCCGTCGTGAGCAAGGTGCCGCAGCCGTTCACTTCGATGGAGCCGCCTTCCATCACAATGCCGGGGGAGAAGAGCGGAAGGCCGCGCAGCTTGGCGACGTGCTGCGGGACGGCGTCGTCGAGGTCGAACGGCGGATACTTGTTGCCCCAGGCGTTGTAGCCCCAGTCCACGACTGCACGGGAAGCCTGCCCCACCAGAAAGATCGGCCCGTGGTCGCGGCACCACGGCTCGTAGGCCGGGAAATGGTGGAAGCGCACGCGGTCGAGCGGGACTTTGCGGTCGGTGAGCAGACCGCACACCCACGCCTCCTTCTCGGCGTTCCAGACGTTGATGTTCACCTCCTCGACCGTGACGAGGTGGCGGATGAACTCGGCATAGACATCCGGCACAGTGTCGTATTTGTCCGGGAAGCTGATGCCCTCGGGGCGCGGCCACGTGAGCCATGTGGAGACGTGCGGTGCCCATTCGGCGGGCATGCGGTAGCCGAGGGCGGCGGGTGTGGTGGCGGATTCGTAAGCCATCGTGCGGCGAGCGTAGCGAGACGGCGCGGCGGAGGGCAACTCCCGCCAAGCGTGCGCTTGCAATTAAACCTTGGCTCCGAAAAGCTCCGCGCGATTTCTATGCGCCCACACCGGCTCGGATTCCTGCTCACGTCGTTGATGTCCGTCGTCCTGGCGGGCTGCGTTTCCTCCGATGTGCGGCAGGGCGGCAGCCGCGCGCCGATGGGCGGCGTGGGCCGTGTCTTTCTCGCGCCGATCCACAATGCCACGCCGGACGAGACTGCGGGTCGAGCAGTCACGGAGCTGGCGGCGACGACGCTGCTTTCCCACGGCGTTCCGCTCGCGCAGACCGAGGACTCGCTGAACCGCAGCCGCGCGCTCATCGAGGAGGGCAAGGCCGCACAAATCCTCGAGCTGGCCCGCTCGCTCCAATGCACCCACGTCCTGCTCGGCACCGTCACCGAGTATCGCTACAAGAGCGACCTCGACGGCTCGCCAATCGTGAGCATCACGATGCGCCTCGTGGACGCGGCGGACGGCGCGACAGTCTGGCAGGGCACGAGCACAAAGATGACGCAATACTTCGGCAGCCTCAGCCGCACGGCGCAGGAGGCGATGCAAAACCTGGTCCAGCAAATGTCCGGACGCTCCGCCGGCGCCAGCCGCGCCGCCGCAGGCGCCCGCCAGCCCGGTGAGTCTGAGATCGAGGCCGCGATACGCAACGCCCCGCCCGGCTCCTCGCACATCCCGGCCTCCACCTTCCGTCGCGGCAAATACGAGCCGGACGTGGAGCAAATCCGCCGTCGCGGCGACCAATGAATTTGTCCAAGCTCCAAAGTCCAAACTCAAGGCTTCAAAGAAATCCCAAGCCCCGCCGATGGACTTCCTGAACAAACTCGCCCCCAAGCACGGCTGGCTCGACCTCGCGGTCCTCGCCGGCGTGCTGCTCCTGGTCAACGGCTTCTTCGCATCGCGCGACATCGGCTGGACGCACCTGCACCCGACGCCGTGGCTGCTGCTGCCCATCATCATGGGCTGCCGCTACGGCTTCGCCTCCGGCATGGCGGGCGCGGGCGTGGCGATTCTCGCTGTCACCGTGGGCTTCTTCCAGCAGACGGAAATCTACGGCATCAACTCCCCCGAGCAGGCGCGCGCCGCGATGGAGAAGCGCATGAACCAGGTCGCCATCGTCGTGCTGGACGGACGCCCGGCGCAGGACCGCTCCAAGCCGCAGACCCGCCAGCTCGACGTGCTCCTCACCGTGCTGCTGCGCCACCACGGCTACCTCTTCGCCGCGATGCTCGCGGCAGGCGGCATCTGCGGCCAGATTCAACGCGGCTTCAAGTCCCGTGAGATCCTCGTCACCGCGCAGTCCGACCGCGCCAGCGAGCGGCTCAAGAAGCTCGACACCGATCTCTTTCTCCTGCGCGAGGCCAAGGGCGAGCTGGAACGCCTCCTGGCCACGCGCGACGCCGAGATGTCCACGCTCGATGCAGAGATCCGCCGGCTCTTCGACAGCGAGGGCGATGAGCTGTGGCAGGACATCCTGCTGCTGCTGAACCGCCAGGCCCGCGTGAGCGACGCCGCGCTTTACAAGCTCAGTGACAACGGCCAGACGCTCGTGCGCAAGGGCCTGCTCGGCAGCGCCCGCTCTCTCGGCGAGCGGCTCGCCTTGAAGGACGTGGAGATGGCCGGCCTCGCACTCAAAAGCAAATCCGCCGTGACCATCCCCGAATTCTGGCAGCGCGCCGTGGGCGAGCAGCGCGACTACCTCATGGTCGTGCCGCTGCTCGACTCCCGCGACCAGCCCCTGGCCGTGCTCGTCATCACCGGGATGCCCTTCATCTCTCTCACCAAGAAATCCGTCTATCTCGTCGCGCTCATCTGCCGCTGGGCTTCCCGCGTGGCGGAGGTCGAGGCGCAGGCCGACACCACGAGCCGCGTGGTCGAGGGCGTCGAGGGCCAGCGCGTCTTCACCGAGCAGTTTTTCCGGCAGAACGTCCAGCTCGCGTTCGACTCGTGGCAGCAGCACAGCCTCCCCTCTGCGGTCGTGCTCTTTGCGGCGGCGCGCCTGCCGAAGGCGACGCAGCCAAAGGTCGAGGCGCTCATCATGGCCAACATCCGGGGTGGCGACTTCCCGGCGGCCATCGGCCTGCCCATCCCGCACCTCGCAGTGCTGCTCCCGCTCTGCGGCGAACGCGGAGTGGGCATCTTCGCCGACCGCATCCTCGCCGCCTGCCGCAAGGACACCGAACTCGGCGCGCACCTCCAGGCGCACGTCGTCAACCTCGACACCGTGACAAGCCTGGACCAGCTCTGGGCGGACCTGACGCGTCATGTGGCGTGACGAGGAACAAACCTTCGCGCTGGCGCTGCTGGGTTCTCATACCAATTCCCATTGCCAGTCGGTGGAATGCCAACAGGACGCCACGACGCGCACCTTCTCCCTTCCTCCGAGGAGGGGAGAAGGTGGCCGCAGGCC
>JACRJY010000149.1 GCA_016235585.1 Verrucomicrobiota bacterium
GATGACGCCGAGGCGGTTCATCTCCGCGACGACCGCGTGGCCGAAGTCCGAGAGGCCGCCGTCGTTCGGCTCGCCCGCGCCGTCGCCGATCTGGTTCCGGCGGTTGTAGGTGAGGTGCATCATGCGCACGCCGAGTTCCTGGAAGATGCGGATGAGCCGCAACTCGTCGCGCACGCTCTCCCACTGCTGGCGCAACGGCACGCCGTTCGTGGTGAAGTAAAGGCACTGCCTGCCCGCCTTCTTCGCGGCGACAATGTCGTCGGGCTTCGCGGCCTTGAAGCAGTCCTCGCGCGCGAGGTCCGTGGCGTGGGTGAAGCGCGCGAGGCGCTTGATGAGCCGCAGCGGGTCGCTGCCCTCCTCGCCGGTGTTTTGGAAGATGCACGTCACCCCGGCGGCGCGGAAGGCTTCGAGGAATTCCTTCCGCTCGCCCGCGTCCGTGGCCCAGCGCGTCATGCCCATCTCCTCGCGCAAGTCGGCCAGCTCCGCGTCGGGCGCGCCGGTGGCGGCGAACGCGGCGAACTTCGCGCCATCCAGCGCCGCGCGCGGGGCGAAGCCGTAGCTCTCGAACACCAGCGACTCGGCGTGCAGCTTGAAGCCGTAATCCAAGTCGCGCGCGCCGGGCTTGAGCACGGAGAGCGCGACCGCGCGGGCCTTCTGGATTTTCGCGTTCGCGGGCGACAGCGCGGCGACCGGCGACGCGGCGCGGGCGCGCGGCGCGAAGAGGCCGCCGCCGAGGCCGAGCAACGACAGCGTGGCGGAAGTGCGGAGGAAGCGGCGGCGCGACGGCGTAGTGGTCATGCGGGTAGATTAAGCTGCGGGTTCTTATAGAAGGTGCGTAATTCATCAAGCGTCGTGATCTTGTGACGTCCGCCACAGACGATCTCGTCCACGTTGTCGCCGACCTCAAGAATAAAGTCACAATGGATACAATCATCAATCACGTTGGCGTAGGGCTTGCCATTCCATACTCTGCTGTAGATGGGGCAATGATCGACGTGGGTAGCGCATCCTCGGTTCACTGTTTTCTTCCGCTCTCCAGTGCCGAGAAACAGTTTCTTGAACTTCTCTACCTTGGCGTTGAAAAGCCACTTCTTGTTGGCCGTCTGGTGGATAACAGCGTCGAGCAGCTCGTCGCGGGAGAAGGTGCGACAGATGGACGACAAATCAATCTCGATGGCGGAAATGCCCAGTCTGCGAATCTTGGCGAGTTTGATCTTATCCACCTCGTGGGTGACGCGAATCTCGATCATCAATGGAACCCCGCCAGAATAAGCGAGGATGTCGGGAACAATATCTTCCGTGTGGTGCTCCGCGCGAACCTCGTCCAAATGAAATATCCGCTCCGCTGATATAGGAATTGGAGCGCGATAGGAGTGGAACTCAATCTGAACCGCCGGAAGGGTAATCTCACGGCGTTCGGCCAGAATCTGCTTCGATGCAAGATGCAGAGCCGTCTCGACGGCCTTCGCACATTCCGCGCCCTTGTGATGGGCAAAGTGGTGAACGGTGATGGTGCCTTTCCGCGCTATCAGCGGCTCCTTGCAGCGTGGGCAGACGCAAGCGCACGCAAGCCCCCGCTGTGCCTCGGAGATATGGACGAGCATCTCGTCCTTAATTCCGAAGCGGAGTTCGATGTTCGTCATTGCGCGTGGCTAGCAGCCTAACATTGGGTGTTGGTTGGAGTGATAAATCCTGCATGGTTTTTGTCGAGCCATATTTCCCGTGACTACCGCCACGCTCACGAAGGGAGCCAGCGGCGGTCGGGCGTATCACTCCATGCGCACCTCCTCTGGCCTGCCGACGAAACACGAATTTCCTGATCCGTGTTTGTTCCGTGTTTCATCCGTGGCTGAAATAATTCCCGCCTCGGTAGCCGCACCGCAGGCATGGCATTCCGCACGGCGTCCGGCGATGCATGAACGCCTGCCGCAGCGTAGTCAGTCAGGCGACGAGTTCCCTCACCACCTTGCCGTGGACGTCCGTGAGGCGGAAGTCGCGCCCGGCGTAGCGGTAGGTGAGCCGCTCGTGGTCGAAGCCGAGCAGATGCAGAATCGTGGCGTGCAGGTCGTGGACGTGGACGGGCTTCTCCACGGCCTTGAAGCCGAACTCGTCCGTCGCGCCGTGCACGCAGCCGCCGCGCACGCCGCCGCCCGCGAGCCACATGGAGAAGCCGTAGTGGTTGTGGTCGCGCCCGTTGATCTTGCCGGCGTTGTTGCCCGCGCTGGGGAGTTCCACGGTGGGCGTGCGGCCAAATTCCCCGCCCCAGATGATGAGGGTTTCGTCGAAGAGGCCGCGCTGCTTCAAATCCGTGATGAGCGCGGCGATGGCCTGGTCGGTTTCCTTCGCCAGATCGCGGTGGCGCTCCGCCAGATCATCGTGGCTGTCCCACGGCTGGCTGTTGCCGTGCCAGAGCTGCACGAAGCGCACGCCGCGCTCGACAAGCCGCCGCGCGATGAGAATCTGCCGCGCCTGCACGCTGTCGCCGTAAAGTTTGCGGACGTGCTCCGGCTCGCGGCTGATGTCGAAGGCGTCCGTAGCGTCGAGCTGCATCCGATAGGCCAGCTCGAAGGATTGCAGGCGCGCCTCCAACTGCGCCTCGCGCTGGTGCTGGCGGCTGTGGCGCTCGTTAATCTGGCGGAGGAGGTCGAGCTGGGCGCGCTGTTCTGGCAGCGCGGTGTGGTAGTTCTTGATGTGCTCGATGAGCTGCTCGATGCGCGTCTCCTTCGTCGTGATGTAGGTGCCCTGATAAACGCCGGGCAGGAAGGCGCACTGCCAGTTCTGCGATTCCTGAATCGGATAGCCACTGGGGCACATGGCGATGAAGCCGGGGAGGTTCTGATTCTCCGTGCCGAGTCCGTAAGTCACCCACGAACCCATGCTGGGCCGGGGCAGGCGCGCCTCACCGCAGTTCATCAGCATGAGCGACGGCTCGTGGTTCGGCACGTCGGCCTGCATCGAGCGGATGACCGCGATGTCGTCAACGCACTCGCCGACCTTGGAAAAAATCTCGCTGACCTCGATGCCGCTCTGGCCGCATTTCTTGAACTTGAACGGCGAGGGCAGCGCCGCGCCGGTCTTGCGTTCCGTGGTGAGGTTGAAGGGCAGCGTCTTGCCGGCGTATTGCGCGAGCCTCGGCTTGGGGTCAAACGTGTCCACCTGCGACGGCCCGCCGTTGGCGAAGATGTGGATGACACGTTTCGCCTTGCCGGGGAAATGCGGCGGCTTCGGCGCGAGCGGGAAGACGGAACTGGCCGACTGCGGGCCGGCGGCCAAAGCGTCCGGCCCCAGCAGCGCGGCGAGGCCGAGCGTGCCGAGGCCCATGCCGGCGCGGTTCAGGAACTCGCGCCGCGTGAGGGCGAGATGCGCGGGGTTGGGAGCGTGATGATTCATGTCGCGCAGGCTGTGGCGGGAAAATAATCCCCGCGTGGTGCGAGGGCAAACGATTCTTTGCGCCCGTTTTTGATTTTGCCCGCGAAACACGCGAAGGACGCGCCAATAATCCTGCTTGAACA
>JACRJY010000028.1 GCA_016235585.1 Verrucomicrobiota bacterium
CTGGGGCTGGGCTTCCTCGCCAAATACACCGCGCTCTTTCAACTCGTCTCCTGGGCCATGTTCCTTCTGCTGTGGCCGTCCGCCCGCGCACAACTGCGCCGGCCCGGCCCGTGGCTCGCGCTGCTCGTCACCGCCGTCTGCACGCTGCCGGTGCTGATCTGGAATTCGCAAAACGGCTGGATCACCCTCACGCATCTCGGCAGCCGCGCCGGCCTCGAAGCCGCGTGGAAGCCGACGGCGAACTTCCTGGTAGATTTCACGGTTCAAGAACTCGCGCTGCTCAATCCCATCTTTTTCATCGCACTGCTCTGGGCCGGTTTTGCCACCTGGAAACGGCGGAAGGAAAATCCGCTCGCGGTTTATCTTCTGTGCATGGGCGCGCCGCTCTTCCTCGGCTATTGGCTCTACACGCTGCGCGCGCGCGTGCAACCGAACTGGATCGCGCCCGCCGTGCTGCCGCTGTTCTGCCTGATGGCGCTGCACTGGGAGGCGCGATGGCGCGATGGCCTGCGTGCCGTGGGCCGCTGGCTCGCCGTGGGCTTGGGCCTCGGCCTGACCGTCGTGATTTTTCTGCACGACACGAATCTCGTGGCGAAAGTTGCCGGCAAGCCGCTCCCGCCGCAAAACGACCCGCTCACCCGCGTTCGCGGCTGGCGCGCCACCGCCGAAGTTGTGGCAGAACAGCGCGCCAAACTGCTCGTCGAGGGCAAGCCCGTGTTCCTCATCGGCACGCACTACGGCATCACCAGCCTGATTTCGTTTTATCTGCCGGAGGCGCGAACCGGCGTGCCGCGCGAGCCGCTGGCGTATTACCAGTCTTCCGACACGCCGGAAAACCAGTATTTCTTCTGGCCCGGCTATCGCGGGACGCGCAAGGGACAGAACGCGATTTATGTCCAAGAAATTAAATCCACCTCCGCGCTCGAACCGCCGCCCGCGCGGCTCGTGGCGGAATTCGCCTCCGTCACCGACCTCGGCAGGTTCGAGGTGCGCCTGCGCGGCAACATCATTCGCCACGTCCGGCTCATCGCCTGCCGCGATCTCCGCTGACATGAGCGCGGGCTGTCAGGCTGAATTCTCCGCGCCGGACTACGACCTCGCCGCGACGCTCGCCTCCGGCCAGGCCTTCCGCTGGCGGCCGTTCGGTGTCCCGGCTTCAGCCGGTTTCCCCGACCGCCTGAAGGCGGGACACCGAACGGGCGGCGAGTGGGAAGGCGTCATCGGCCCGCGCTGGGTGCGGCTGGAATTACGGGCGGATGTCATCGTGGCGCAAACTGCGCGTCCGCAACATGACTGGCAATGGCTGCGCGAATATCTGCAGTTCGACGTGAACCTGTCCGAAATTCTCCGCACCTTTCCCGACGACACGCCGATGCGTGACGCCGTCGCCGCCTGCCGCGGCCTGCGCCTGCTGCGGCAGGAGCCGTGGGAATGCCTCGCGTCGTTCATCCTCTCCTCGACGAAGCAGATTGTGCAAATCCGGCAAATCGTCGCGCTGCTGTGCGAGCGGTTTGGCGAGCCGGTTCCTCGCGGTGGCAACTTGCAATCATCACACGCCCCCTCACCCCGGCCCTCTCCCCCGGTGGGGGAGAGGGGGAAAACAGGAGGTGCTTTTGCATTTCCATCTGCCGCGCGCATTGCCGCCTGCACTGAAGCCGAGCTGCGCGCGTGCAAGATGGGCTTTCGCGCGCCGTATCTGCTCAAGTCCGCGCGGAAGGTCGCGGGTGGTGAGGTGAATCTTGAGCGGCTGAAAATTATTTCCTGTGCCGAGGCGAGGGACGAACTGCTCAAGCTGCCGGGTGTGGGCCGCAAAATCGCCGACTGCGTGCTGCTCTTCGCCTACGGTTTTCAGGAGGCGTTCCCAGTGGATGTCTGGGTGCGGAAGGCGCTGCGGCAGCTCTATTTTCCGCGCCGCCGCGTGACGGAGAAGCGGCTCGCGCGCTTCGCGGCGGAGCACTTCGGGCCGAACGCGGGCTACGCGCAGCAGTATCTTTTCCACTTCGTCCGCACACGCGGACTGCCGCCGGTCGCTCGCCCTGCAAAAGCGTAGGACAGGCGTCGCGCCTGTCTCTCATTTTAGAAATCCGCTTTGCGACAGGAAGTCTGTTTGGAAAACCAAATCATTTTTCATGGAAATGAACCGTGAAGAATGGCGACAGGCGCGACGCCTGTCCTACGCGCCGCGCGAAACTTGCTTCTTGAAACTTGAAGCCTGAAACTCGCACTCATGCGGTCACTTGAAGTCCTGTTCACTCCGGCGGAATTTGCCGCGCTGCCGCAGCGCGATTTGAGCCGCACGGTCTGCGTGGTGTTCGACGTGCTGCGCGCCACCACGACGATGCTCACGGCGCTGGCGAACGGCGCGGCGGCCATCGTGCCCGTCGCCGAGATTTCCGAGGCGCTCGCGCTGCACCGACAGCGGCCCGACGTTCTGCTCGCGGGCGAGCGCGACGGCGTCCGCATCCTCGGCCCGCTCACGGGCGGCGTGGACTTCGACCTCGGCAATTCCCCGCGCGAATTCACGCCGGCCAAGGTCGTTGGCAAAACCATCGTGATGACGACAACGAACGGCACGCGCGCCCTGCGCGCCTGCGCGGGGGCGAAGGCCACGCTCGTCGCCGGCTTCGTGAACCTGCGCGCGGTGGCGAAGCACATCGAGTGCGAATCCGTGGAAAACCTCCTGCTGGTCTGCGCGGGCACGCACGAGGAGGCGGCCTACGAGGACACGCTGGGCGCGGGCACACTGTGCGATTTGATTTGGCCGCAGTTCGCCGACGGTCACATCGCAGATTCGGCGCAGAAGGCGCGGAACATTTTCCTTTCTGCACAAGGAGATTTGCTTGTCGCGATGCGGCACTCGCGCAATGGCCGGCGGTTGCTGGCGCTGCCGGAGTTGCACGACGACGTGCCGCTCTGCCTGCGGCGCGACTCGCTCGATCTGCTCGCCGCGCTGCAATCTGACGGCGCGGTGCGGCGTATTTAACCCTTCTGCTTTACCCGCTCGACAAACCGCGCCATGCGCTCGGTGGCGACCTGGATTTGCTCCAGCGACGTGGCGAAGCAGCAGCGCAGGTAGCCTTCACCACTCGCGCCGAATGCGCCGCCCGGCACGCACGCGACCTTTTCCTCCTGCAACAGACGGAACGCAAAATCTTTCGACGAGAGGCCAGTGCTACGGATGCACGGGAAGGCGTAGAACGAGCCGCGCGGCAGGTGGCAGGTCAGCCCCATTTCGTTGAACGCCTTCACGATGAAATTGCGGCGCAGTTTGTATTGCTCGCGCATCTCCACGGTGTCGGGCGTGCCGCGCTGGATGGCTTCAAGCGCGGCTTCCTGGCTGATGATGCTGGCGCAGAGCATCGAGTATTGATGAATCGTCATCATCGCCTCGATGAGTTCCGCCGGGCCGCAGGCGTAGCCGATGCGGAAGCCGGTCATCGCATACGCCTTGGAAAAGCCGTGGAGGAAAATCGTCCGCTCAATCATCCCCGGCAGCGATGCGATGCTCACGTGCTCGCCCTCGAAGGTGAGTTCCGAATAAATCTCGTCGGTGATGACGAGCAGGTTGTGCCGCTGCACGACCTCGGCGATTTTCAGCAGCTCGGCGCGCGTCATCGTGCCGCCGGTGGGATTGGTCGGGAAATTCAGCATCAACGCCTTGGTGCGCGGCGTGACGGCTTTCTCAATCGCCTCGGCGGTGACGGAGAAATTGTTTTCCGCCTTGCACGCGACCGGCACCGCGACGCCGTGGGCCATCACCACGCTCGGCGAATAGCTCACGTAGCACGGCTCGTGGTAGAGAACTTCGTCGCCGGGATTGAGGATGGCGCGCAACGCAAGGTCGAGCGCCTCGCTGACGCCGACGGCGATGAGGATTTGCGTCTTCGGATTGTAGCCGACGTGAAAATGTTTTTCGAGATGCGCGGCGATGGCTTCGCGCAGTTTCAGCAGGCCGAGGTTCGACGTGTAGCCCGTCTGGCCGCGCTCGAGCGCGTAGATGGCGGCCTCGCGGATGTGCCACGGCGTGACGAAATCCGGCTCGCCGACGCCGAGCGAGATGACTTCCTTCTGGCTCTGGACGATGTCAAAAAACTCGCGGATGCCGGAGCGCGGAAGGCCCGCGATGTGGCTCGCGATGCAGCGTTGGGGTTGAAAGGAGTTGGGCATGGAATGGAGTGGATTGTCCAATCGGCAATCGCAAATTGCCAATTGAAATTGATCAGGCGGCGGCGGCTTCGCCGGTCTTGCGCTGGACGAGCGGCGCGGATTCGCCGAGGACGACGGCGCGGTTCACCGTCACCGCCGCGATGTCGTCGGTGCCGGGGAGTTCATACATGATGTCGAGCATGAGCTTCTCGATCAGGGCGCGCAGGGCGCGGGCGCCGGTGCCTTTTTTGATCGCCTGGGCCGCGAGCTCGCGCAGCGCGTCGGGCGTGAAGGTCAGTTCCGCACCCTCCAGCCACATGAGCTTGGCGTATTGCTTGGTGAGCGCGTTTTTCGGGTCGGTGAGGATGGAGATCAACTGCGCCTCCGTGAGTTCGTCGAGCACGGGCACGACCGGCAGGCGGCCGATGAATTCGGGGATGAATCCATAGGCCAGCAAATCCTCCGGTTCGATGTGCTTGAGAATCTGGCGGCGATCCAGTTCCGCCGCGTGGCGCGTCTTGTCCACGCCGGAGAAGCCCATCACGCGGTTGCCGAGCCGCCGCTGGATGATCCGCTCCAGCCCGACGAACGCGCCGCCGCAGATGAAGAGGATGTTCGTGGTGTCCACGCGGATGTATTCCTGCTGCGGATGCTTGCGTCCGCCGGCGGGCGGCACGCTGCACACGGTGCCCTCGAGGATTTTCAGGAGCGCCTGCTGCACGCCCTCGCCGGAAACGTCGCGCGTGATGGAGACGTTCTCGGTCTTGCGGGCGATCTTGTCGATCTCGTCAATGTAGATGATGCCGACCTGCGCGCGCTTCACGTCGTAGTCGGCGTTCTGGAGCAGGCGGAGAATGATGTTCTCCACATCCTCGCCCACGTAGCCCGCCTCGGTCAGCGTCGTCGCGTCGGCGATGGCGAAGGGCACGTCGAGGACTTTGGCGAGGGTGCGCGCAAGCAGCGTCTTGCCGGAGCCGGTGGGGCCGAGCATGAGGATGTTGCTCTTCTCGATGTCCACGTCGGCGTGGCGCCCGGCAACGGCGTCGCCGCTTTTGTCGGCGGCATTTTGATCGTGGAGGATGCGCTTGTAATGATTGTGAACCGCGACGGCGAGGGCCTTCTTGGCGTGATCCTGCCCGATGCAGTGCCGGTCGAGGTGACGCTTGATTTCCGCCGGCTTCTGGATTTTCAGGCGCGGCGCGGCCTTGCGGTTCTCGGCCTGCAGTTCCTTTTCGAGGACGCCCTTGCAGACAACGATGCAGGAGTCGCAGATGTAAACGCCCGGCCCGGCGATGAGCTTCCTCACCTCGGCGTGCGACTTGCCGCAGAAGCTGCAGAAGGTGAGGTTGGTGGGGCGGGCCATGGGGGAAATGAGGAATTAAGAGTGAAGAATTAGGAATTAAGAATGGGCTTACACGACCACGCTGGTCTTGTCGGGCAGGCCGGGGATTTCCTTGCGCGAGGCGACGACTTCGTCCACGAGGCCGAACTTCTTCGCCTCTTCAGAAGACATGAAGTTGTCGCGGTCGCAGGCCTTCTCGACCACGTCCACGGGCTGGCCGGTGTGTTTGGCGATGATGGAGTTCAGGCGCTGCTTGAGCTTGAGCATATACTTGACGCGGATTTCCACGTCGCTGGCCTGGCCTTCCGCGCCGCCGAGCACCTGGTGAATCATGATGTTCGCGTTGGGCAGCGCGTAACGCTTGCCCTTCGTGCCGCCGCAGAGGAGCACCGCGCCCATGCTGGCCGCCTGGCCGATGCAGTAGGTGTTCACGTCGCAGGTCATGAACTGCATCGTGTCGTAGATCGCCAGTCCCGCCGTGACGCTGCCGCCGGGGGAGTTGATGTAGAGATGAATGTCCTTCTTCGGATCGCTCATCTGGAGAAAGAGCAGTTGCGCGATGATGAGATTGGCGATCATGTCGTCAATCGGCGTGCCGATGAAGACAATGCGATCCACGAGCAGGCGAGAGTAGATGTCGTAGCCGCGCTCGCCGCGTCCGGTCTGTTCGACAACCATCGGCACCAGAAAGTTGTTTGTCTTCATCATAGAAAAATTGGGCCGCAACGTAGCCAACGCCCAGCCCACCGTCAAGTGGCGGGGTGTGGATAGCAGAATCGCATTCGGACGGCCAGCCAATTATCGGCGGAAACGAGGGGTAAATAACTATTGACGCCCGCCACGAATCTGCTATGAACACCCACGCGGTCGGCAAAAGGCATAACATAGTGAACGAAAGTGCAATCATCATAACCCGCCTTTTGTCTGGTTCACGCCGCGTATCAGCACAACAAACAAAAAGGCAAACCATGCAAACACAGAAAACCTCCCGCAAATCCGGCTTCACGCTGGTGGAAATCATGATCGTCGTGGCCATCATCGGCCTCCTGGCGGCCATCGCGATCCCCAACTTCGTGAAGGCCCGCACCACGGCGCAGAAGAACGCCTGTGTCGCCAACCTCAAGCAGATTGACGGCGCGGTGCAGCAGTGGGCACTCGAGAACAAGAAGAGCAGCGGCGACACGGCGACCACCACCGACGTGCTGGCGTTCCTCAAGGGCTCGACCCTCCCGGCCTGCCCCTCCGGCGGCGTCTACTCCACCGGTGCGGTGAGCGCCTCCCCGGCGTGCACCAAGACTTCGGACGGCCACTCCATTTAACGGAGCGGCACAAGTCGTTTGAAACGAGGCTTGGAGCTGACCGCTCCAAGCCTTTTTTCTTCAACTGACCAAGCCCAAAAAGGGCCGTATGAACGCATTACGCCGTTCGCCCGCCGGATTTACTCTGGTGGAAATCATGATCGTGATCGCCATCATCGCCTTGATCTCGGCGATTGCGATTCCCAACATGGTCAAGAACCGTCAAATCGCCCAGTTGAACGCCTGCATCAAGAATTTGAGCACCATCGAATCCGCGAAACAGGTGTGGGGAGTCGAAAAGGGAAAGGCCAACGGGGATGTGCCCGTCAACTCCGAATTCATCGGGCCGGATCTATACATCAAAGTTATGCCGGCATGTCCGGCCGGTGGTGCCTATACCATCGGGGCCATCGGGGCCAATGCGACTTGCACGCTGACCTCGATAGGCCATTCGTTGTAGGTCTGGCAATTGACACCAGCCGGGTGGCACCGCCGCCCGGCTTTTTGTGTTTTTGAGAGGGCGCCGGAGGATCAGTTGTCGCAGTGTCCCAAGCAAAAACCGTTGCCTTTTCCCCTGCCGATGCGGAAAATTCCTTGAGAAACTCGACGCATGGCTGACACCCGTTCCACCAACGCGATCCTGCAAGTTCAAGGCTTGCGGGTGGTATACCGCAGCCCGGGCGCGGGGCAGCCGGAAAAAGTGGCGGTCAACGGGCTGAACCTCGAAGTCTTTCCCGGCGAGGTCTTCGGCTTCCTCGGCCCGAACGGCGCGGGCAAGACCACCACCATGAACGTCCTGCTCGGCTTCGTGAATGCCACCGCCGGCGCGGCCAGCCTCTTCGGCGTGGATGTCCGCCGACCCATCGCCCGCCAGCGCATCGGCTACCTGCCGGAGCAGACTTACTACTACAAGTTCCTCACCGCCGAGGAAATTCTCCGCTTCTACGGACGCATCTTCGGCATCCCCAAGTCGGAACTGGAACAGCGCATTGACGCCGTGCTCAAGCTGGTCGAACTCGACTCCGTCCGCCGCCGCCCGCTCAAGTCCTACTCGAAGGGGATGCAGCAGCGCGTCGGCCTGGCGCAGGCGCTCATCAACAATCCCGACCTCCTCATTCTCGACGAGCCGACCAGCGGCCTCGACCCGCTGGGCCGCATGAAAGTGCGCACCCTCATCCAGCGCTTGAAACAGGAGGGCAAAACCGTCTTCTTCTCCTCGCACGAACTCGGCGAGGTCGAGACTGTGTGCGACCGCGTGGCCATTCTCAACCAGGGCGAAGTCAAAGTGACGGGCCGCGTGGACGATCTCGTCCGCGAACACCAGTGTAACCTGGAGCAAATCTTTCTGAAGATTGTCGGCGGCTCGTCCTCAAATTAAATTCACCCGGCATGGAAATGTCCCTGCATATGAACCGGATAGTGGGACAGGCATCTTGCCTGTCCAATGAAACACTCCAAAACATCTGGAAGTGCTCGAAATGGCGGACGCCCCACTGGACAGGCGGGACGCCTGTCCCACTACCCTCACCCATAAGGAGCCGCGCATGAACACCGTGCTCGCCCTTTCCGGCGTGGTGATTCTGGAGCTTTGCCGCCGCAAGGATTTCTACGTGCTCTTTGTCCTCACCACGCTGATCACGCTCGTGTTCGGCGCGGTGAACTTCTTCGGCGACAGCTCCATTTTCCGCTATGTGAAGGAAATCTGCCTGCTGCTCATCTGGCTCTCGATGCTCGTCATCGCCATCACCACCGCCGCGCGGCAGATTCCGGCGGAGCGCGAGAGCCGCACGCTGTTCCCGCTGCTCGCCAAGCCCGTGAGCCGCGCGCAGGTCGTGCTGGGGAAATTCCTCGGCTGCTGGCTCGCGTGCGGCGCGGCGCTCGTGGTGTTCTATGTCTTCCTCACCGTCTTGAGCGCGACCCGCGAACCGCACTTTGCGCTCTCGGGCCTGCTGCAATCCATGTGGCTGCACTGGCTCTTTCTGGCGATTGTCATTGCGATGAGCCTGCTCGGCTCGCTCGTGTTTGCCGCGCCGTCCTCGAACTCCACCATCTGCTTCGTCGTCGTGGGCGGCCTCTGGCTGCTCGCGCGGCACCTGAACAAGGTCGCGCTCCAGCTTGCGGAGCCGATCAACTCCATTCTGTATTTCATCTACTTCACCATCCCCCATCTGGACATCTTCGACGTGCGCGACGTGCTCGTCCACGGCTGGCCGGCTCCATCATTGGGAATGTGCGCGCTCGCCACGCTCTACGCCGCCATCTACACCGCGTTCTTCCTCGTCGCCGCGTGCTGGGTTTTCCGGCGCAAGGCGCTGAACTGATCTTCCTGCTCCCCCCTTGAAAAACTTTGTGTCGCGCGAAGGACGCGAAGGACGCGAAGAAAGGCCAAGGGCGACGCTTCGATTCCTTCGCCCCCTTCGCGGTCTTCGCGCGAAACGTCCCGCCCCGATTCGCCCGCGCGCCGCCGTCATTCCCCCTCTTCCATCCGCCCGCCCACGTCCGCGCAGACGCCGCGCTTGCTCGCGGCAATGAAGTCCAGCATCACCCGTGCGCCTTCGCTTTTGAAATCTTTCCGCACGCCTTCCACCGCTTCGTTCAGTCTTTTCCCACTGCGGAAGAGCGCGTGATAAAGCCGCTTCAGTTCCAGCCGCTGCTCGCTCGTGAAGCCCGCGCGCCGCAGCCCCACGATGTTCAGCCCGCAGATGCCGTTGTCGCCGCGCGCGATGGTGAACGGCGGCAAATCCTTGCTGATGCCCGCCCCGCCCTGCATCAGCGCCAGCGTGCCGATGCGGACAAACTGGTGCACAAGACAGTTGCCGGAGATGAACACGCGGTCGCCCACCTCGACGTGCCCCGCCAGCAGCGCACCGTTGGCGAGGATGACGTGATTGCCGAGCCGAGCGTCGTGGCCCACGTGGCTGTTCGCCATGAGGAAATTGTTCGAGCCGATGACCGTCTCCCCGTCCGCCTTCGCCGAGCGATGCACCGTGGCGTGCTCGCGGAAAACATTGTTCTCGCCGATCCGCAGGCGCGTCGGCTCGCCCTTGTATTTCAAGTCCTGCGGCGCATCGCCGATGACGCAGCCCGCATGGAACTGGTTGCCCGCGCCGATGACCGTGTTTCCCGTCAGATGCACGTGCGGGCCGACGCGGCAGCCCGCGCCCAGCGTCACGCCCTCGTCAATGACCACATACGGCCCGACGACGGCGGTGGAGTCCACTTGCGCCTTGGGATGAATGATGGCGGTCGGATGAATCATGGTTTAGCCACGGATTGAACACAGATGAAACACGGAAACCGCCGCCGTGCCAAGCCGCGAGTGCGAGGGCGGCGCTCGCTGGGCACCCGCCCTCATCTGTGACCCGCAGCCCAGCGCCGTAGGCGCGGCATGGTTGCCCAGGCTAGTCGTTCTTCGCCCGGCCGGCTCGAACCACCAACCTGGGCTGAAGGATGGAATCCCGTTGGGATTCTTGGCCATTAAGGATGTCGTCCAACCCATCCAACAACAATTTTTGCGGAGGCTTGATCCCAATCAAAATAAATACGAACACATTGGTCGGGATGAGCTGCCTCTGCTGGCTTTAGCAGGCTTTTGAAAAACTCAAAAAAGTTTTGAGTGAATGTGGCTGTGGCTGGTCAGAGAAGGATGCGTGGCATCATCAAATCCCAACCCGAACTGGTCTGCCTGATTTCCCCCGAAAGCGTCGTGCCGGCGGCGCA
>JACRJY010000148.1 GCA_016235585.1 Verrucomicrobiota bacterium
ACGATGATTGCTTTGGAATATACTCCACCCCGTTCCCCCTCACCCCGGCCCTCTCCCGCTGGGAGAGGGAGAATCGCAGGCCGCCTTTCGAGCAAACCGAGCGCGGCGAAGTGCGAACGCGCCGACGAATCACCGAAGACAGCCTTTGCTGTTCCCTCTCCCGGCGGGAGAGGGTTAGGGTGAGGGGGAAGGCGACGCCATTTGTCCGTTGAGTCCAAAATGAAAATTGAATTGAACTGGATAATCCGGCGCTTCACCCGCCCTCCGTTGCCGGGTTTAATTTGTTGAAACGCATGACGCACTACCGCTGCTGGGCCGAGGTGGATTTGGGCGCGCTGCGCGAGAATCTCGCGTGGATTCGCCACCGCGTCGGGCCGGACGTGAAAATCATGACCGTGGTGAAGGCCGACGCCTACGGCCACGGCCTCAAGCAAATCGCCGCGCTCCTCATGCAGAGCGGCACGGACGTCTTCGGCGTGGCGAACCTCGCCGAGGCGCGCGCCATCCGCGGCGTCGGGCGCGGCTGGCCCATCCTCATGCTCGGCGCGTGTCTGCCGGACGAGGTGGAAACCGCCGTGAAGGACGGCGTGGCACTCACGCTCTCCTCGGCGGCGGAGGCCGAATGGTGCGCGAAAATCGCCGCCGCGCTCGGCAAGACGCTCGACGTTCACGTGAAGGTGGACACCGGCATGGGCCGTCTCGGCGTCGCGCCCGCGCAGGCGCTCGAACTCGTGCAGCGCGTCCGCGCGCTGCCGCATCTTTCGCTGCAAGGTCTCTACACGCATTACTCCTCCGCCGAGGACGACGCGGAGTTTTCCGCGCGGCAGCGTGAGAAGTTCCGCGAAGTCGTGGCGCGCGTTGCCGCCGCCGGGATTCACGTGCCGCTCATTCACGCGAACAACAGCGCGGGCGTGCTGCACGAGCCGGAGTCGCGCTACAATCTCGTTCGCCCCGGCCTGCTGGTTTATGGCGTCGTGCCGCCGGGCAAGCGCCAGCCCGCCTCGAACCTCCACGAGCTTTTGCGCCCGGCGCTTGCGCTGAAGTGCCGCGTGAGCCTGGTGAAGGAGATTTCCAAGGGCACACCGTTGAGCTACGGGCACACTTTCATTGCCCCGCGAAAAATGCGCGTGGCCACGCTCACGGCGGGCTACGGCGACGGCTTTCTGCGCGCGGGCAGCGGGCGGGCCTCAATGCTCGTCGGCGGACGGCGCTGCGCCGTGCTGGGCCGCATCACGATGGATCAGACCCTCGTGGACGTGTCGCGCGCGAAGGAAGTGAAAACCGGCGACGAGGCGGTGCTCATCGGGCGGCAGGGCCGCGAGGAAATCACCGCCGCCGAACTCGCGGAGTGGTGCGGGACGATTCCGTGGGAAGTGCTCACGGCCATCACCTACCGGGTGCCGCGCGTGTATCTGGGCGGGCACGCGGCGTAACGAGAGAATGGATTGACGGACGCAGACGACTGCGCGGCGCTGGACATTCCCGGCGCGGTTTGCTAATCACACGCCAACGCTATGAAGACCGTTCGCCGCGAGACTGGTTCCGCCCTCACCCCCTGGATTGTCGTCGTCGCCGTGGCGGCGGTGGCGGGCGGGGTGATTTTCAAAATGTATTCCACCGCCGAGACGCAGCAGCGCGAACTCGCCGCGCTGCGGGCGGAGAAAAAGGAACTCGACGCCCTCCGCACCGAGGCGCAGGAACTGCCCAAGTTGCGCGCCATCGCCCGCGAAATGGAAGTGGTGAAGAAGGAGGCCGAAACCGTCCACCGCCTGCGCAACGAAGTGAGCCAGCTTCGCGCCGAGCAGCAGCAGTTCATCAAGGCGCAGGGCGAAGTCCAGCAGCTCAAGGGTGCGCTGCAACAGCAGCAGGCGCAGGCCCAGGAGCTGCGCGCGCAGCAGGCGCAGTTGCAGGCGGCGGCAATGGCCGCGCAAAGGACGGCGCAGGGCGCGGTGCCGAACCCGGCCGCCACGCAAGCCGCGCAGGCCGAGGCCTTGAAAAATGCCTGCATCGCCAACCTCAAGCAACTCGACGGCGCGACGCAGCAGTGGGCCTTGGAAAACAAACTGACCGCCAACTCGGCGGTGAACGCGGAGGGCATCAAGAATTATTTACGAGGAAGGATGCTGCCAGTCTGCCCCGCCGGGGGAACGTATTCGTTCACCATCGTCAAGGACACGCCACGCTGCACGATCCCCGGACACGCACTTCAGTAGGCGCGGTTCGTCTCTCTCCGCCGGGTTTCCACGAAACCGGCTTGTCGGGTTCTGTGTGGTGCATTTTTACCGCTCGTAATTTTTCGCCGCGCCCGTAAAGCCGCTCACTTCCGCGCCGGCCTTGCCGGGGAACGCCTCGAACTTCAGCTTTCGCTCCTCGACGAGTTGCACGAGCAGCGTGCCGTAGGCGCGCTCCTGAAATCCCGTCATCGGCCTGCCGGTGCGGCTGTCCACGCTGGGCGTGACGAGCGTGTATTTCACCACGCCGTCGGCTTTGCTGATCTTCGCCGGGTCGGGGGCGTTGCCGCGCACGGCGAACTGCCGCGCGCGACCATCCAGTTCGCCGATGGAGACGATGACGACCGACGGCGCGAGATGATGGTATCCGAATGTGAGGTGGCCGACCCAGTAATCCCAGCGCCGATCCAATCCCGCGTAGCCGCCGGTGCCTTCGCGATACCAGTTGCCGGCGAGCCGGCCATCCATGTCGTAGTCAATCTTCCCGCCGAGCGGCGGCGTCTTGCGCGCATTGAACGCAAGCAGTCTGGTGCGCAGCGGCTCATCAATGTAGTCGAACGGATCCACCGTGTGCGGCTTCCACGGGTCGCGCTTGAGAAACTGCTCGGGGCGCACGAAGCCCTTGCGCGTGGTTGTGGTGTCAATGAGCGCGAAATCGAACGTGAATCCGCCGCGCACCTTGCCGATGACTTGCCCGGCCTTGACGGGGACGCGCAACAAAACAGGTTGGCCAGGCTTCAATCGTTCGCCCGCCTCCTTGCGGATGAACTCGCTCACCTCGACGAGATGATCCACGTAGCTCCACACGGTCGCCGCGTGTTCGAGCGTGACCTTCAAGTCCACCGCGCGGTCGAACACCGTGGGATCAAACTGCGCCTGCCCGCCGGGCGGATTGGGCCGCCACTGGATCGTGACCACGTGGCCATCGGCAACGGCGAGCACGTCGTAGAGTTTGCCCTTGTCCGGCGTCTCCTTCGCCACGAGGTAGAGGTGGTCGTTCGGTGTCGTGTGCCCGCTGGCCATCATGCCCATCGGATTGATGTGGTTGATGTCCTCCACGCGCAGCGGAAACGTTTTCAGCTTCACCGGCCCCTTGCCCTCGGCGAGGCCCTGGCTCCACATTTTGTTCAGCATTTCAGCCGTAGAGGCGGATTGCATCTGCGCTGCTGTTGAAGTGAACACCAAGACGCTCGCGAGAAGTGCGAGTCTAGCGCTCATAAATCCTTGCGGCGCTGGTGAAGCTTTTGATCTCCGCGCCGGTCTTGCCCGGAAACACCTCGAACTTCAACTTCCTCCCCGGCAGCACCTGCGCGAGCACAACGCCCTGCACCGCGTCGGCGTCCTGCCGGAGTTGTTTTGCGCCATCATTGCCGAGCTGGCCCCAGATGAGTTCGTATTTCACCACGCCATCCTTCTCGCCGAACTTTGCGGGGTCGGGCGCATTGCCCTTCACCCAATACTGCGCGGGCCGGCCGCCGAAGTCGCCGATGCTCACCACGATCTTCGCCGGGTCAAGGTGGTGCGGCGCGAAGGCGAGATGACCCATCCAGTAGCCGCGCGGGTCGCGGCGGTCGCCGGGATAACCGCCGGTGCCTTCACGAAACCAGTTGCCGATGAGCCGGCCGTCCACGTCGTAGTCAATCTTGCCGAAGAACGGCTTCACCTTGCGCACGTTCAGCGCGAGCAGCTTCGACTTGAGCGGTTCGTCGAAGAAATCGAACGGATCCACGATGTGAACACGCCACGCATAATGGCCGTAGAGCTTTGGCGTGAGGAAGCCGGCGAGCTTCACCTCCGTGTTCACCACGCCGAAGTCGAGCGAGCGCCCGCCCACTTTGCCGATGACCTGGCCGGCCTTCACCGCGATGCGCGCCTGCACCGGCGGCCCCATTTGCTTCCGTGCGAAGCGTTCGCGCACCGACACGTCGAGTTGGTCGAGCACGGATTTGTCGAGCGAGGTGAGCAGGTCGTATTGCGTGTAGAACGTGCCGCTGTGCTCGATGGTCAGCGCGTAGTCGTCGTATTCGCGGGCGCGCTCGCTGGAGCCGGTCAACTGCGTGCGATGCCCGGCCAGCACGATGAACCCATCCGCCGGGGACATCACGTCGAAGTGCGGCTGGCCGGGCTGGAGCTGCTTCGGATAAAAATACCCGTGATCAATCGGGCAGACGTGCCCGCCCACCATCAGGCCGTAGGGCACGACCGTCTTGATGTCTTCGAGCCGCATTGGCGAGTGCGTGAAGCGAACCGGGCCTTTGCCGACCGCACGGCCCTGGCTCCACTGCATCGCGAGATCGAGCGTGTCATCGGGGCGGGGAGACGGAGCGAAGCGCGGGTTGCCACGCTCGCGTTCGGTCTGCGCCACGACGGCGAGCGCGACGGTGGTGACGAGCAGGACACCGAGGATTTTGGTTGAGTGCGACTGAAGTTTCATGGGGCGCGTGGCTTCAGCCGGAAAATGGCCCCTCCCAACTTCGACGGCAACCCATTTTCAGCTGATCACAAACGACGCGTGCTTGGTTTCGAGAAAGGCGTCCATGCCCTCGGTGCCGAGTTCGCGGCCCCAGCCGCTTTGTTTCACGCCGCCGAAAGGCGCGTTGCTCGTGGTCGGAATCGCGTCGTTGATGCCGATCATGCCGGCTTCGAGCGCGTCCATGAGGCGGAAGGCGCGGTTGAGATCGCGCGTGAAGACGTAGGCGGCGAGGCCGTAGCTTGTGTCGTTCGCGCGCTCGATGGCCTCGGCCTCGGTGTCAAAAATGTTCACGTAGGCGACGGGTGCGAAGGTCTCATCGCACATACCGAGTGACGCGCCGGGCACGCCGGTGAGCACGGTCGGTTCGAGGAAGGCGCTGCCCGCGTTGCCATGTCGCTTGCCGCCGCAGAGCAGCTTCGCGCCCTTGGCCTGCGCGTCGGCGATGTGCTTCAGCGCGAGATCCACGGCGGCGGCGTTGATGAGCGGGCCGATGTCCACGCCCGCCTCGGTGCCCGCACCGACCTTGAGCGCCTTCACGCGCTCGACGAGGGTCGCGATGAACTTCTCGGCGAGGCCGCGCTGGACGTAGATGCGGTTGGCCGCGATGCACGACTGGCCGGTGTTGCGATACTTGGCGATCATCGTGCCCTCGACGGCCTTCGCGAGGTCGGCGTCGTCGAAGATGAGCACGGGCGAATGGCCGCCGAGTTCGAGCGAAAGCGGCTTCACGTGCGCCGCCGCACCCGCGATCAGTTTTTTGCCAACCTCCGTCGAGCCGGTGAAGGTGATTTTGCGGCAGCGCGGATTCTCCAGAAACTCCGCCGCGATCTCCGCTGCGGAACCAGCAACGAGCTGGAACGCTCCTTTGGGCAACCCCGCCGCGTGGACGCACTCGGCGAACAGCACGGCGCAAACCGGCGTGGCGCTCGCGGGCTTGAGCACCACGGTGCAGCCGGCGGCGAGCGCGGCGGCGACCTTGCGAACGGCGAGCACGAGCGGGAAATTCCACGGGCTGATCGCGGCGACCACACCGATGGGCGTCTTGATGACGACGTGGCGCTTGCCGTCGGCCTGCGGCGGGATGGTGCGCCCGTAGCTGCGCCGCGCCTCCTCGGCGAACCAGCGCAGGTGATCAATGGTCATGCCGATTTCGCCGGCGCTCTGCGCGAGCGGCTTGCCATTTTCCTCCGTGATGGCGCGGGCGAACTCGTCCTTCCGCCGCTCGACCTCGGCGGCGATTTTCAGGAGAAAGTCCCCGCGCGTCTTGCCGACGACGTGGCGCCACGTCTGGAAAGCGGTGTGCGCGTCGGCCAGCGCCTGAGCAACGACGCTGCGGTTGCACACCGACATCTGCGCGACGGTTTCGCCGGTGGCGGGATTGAGGACGGGAATGGTTTTGTCCGTCGTGACGAACTGGCCGTTGAGATAGAGGGGGTGGGTTTTCATTCTCTTTTCAAAGTTGGATTGTGCTGCTGCGTTTGATGCTCTCCTCTGCCGCGAAGGCGAGCAAGCTTCCATCGAGGCAATCGCGCACCGAGGTCACGTGTGGCTTGCCGTCGAGCACGGCGTCGAGGAAGGCGGTGTGGATTTCGTCGAAGCCGAGGTGGTTGCCCCAGCCTTCGCCGGCAGGCGAGTGGACTTGGTGGACGATGGGCGTCTTCTGGTTTGTGCCGCGTTTCCACTGGAGAATTTCGATGGCCGAGATGCGCGTCTGGAGCGAGCCGGCATCGCCGACGATGCCCATTTCGAGTTCCTCCTCCGGGAAATCGCGCGCGAAGAGGCAGACCTGCAAGGTGCCGAGCACGCCGTTGTCATACTCGAAGCTGACGGTGGAGTGGTCGTTGACCTGATGCGCGGCGTCCACAACGTGCATGACGGCGCTGCCGCCGAAAGCCGCGACGCGACGAGGGCGGACGCGCGGTAGAAGTAGTGGGACAGGCGTCCCGCCTGTCTTCGTTGAAGCAGAGTCTTTCTGGACAGGCAAGATGCCTGTCCCACTACAGCCAGCGTTCACCCACCAGTTCATCATGTCGAAGTGGTGGCAGTTCTTGTCCACCATCATGCCGCCGGAGAGGCGCGCGTCCTGAATCCACTGGCCGGATTTGGGCTGGAACGGGCCGCGAAATTCGCGCGTCCAGACCATGCGCGGGCGGCCGATCTCGCCGGCGTCCACGAGTGCCTTCATCTTCTGGAAGAAGGGCGAATAGCGCAGCTCGTGGCCGACGAGCACGACGCGGTCGCTGGCTTCGGCAGCGGCGAGGACGGCGCGGCATTCGTCGGCCGTGATGCCGATGGGCTTTTCGAGGAAGAGATGCTTGCCGGCCTTCAACGTCTCCAGCGCGAGCACGGCGTGGGTGGAGTTCGGCGTGGAGATGACGACGGCATCGAGGTCGGAGTGGATCAACTCGCGCTCGTCACGGAACACTTTCGCCTTTGGCGCGACGGCGAGCGCCTTGGCGATGTTCGCCTCGTTGCGCGAGCAGATGGCGACGCACTCGGCGCGCGCGGCGTTCTTCACGTGAAACTGGTTCACGTGCGACAGGCCCATCGCGCCGATGCCGAGGAAGCCGATTCTGAGCTTTGCTTTAGCCACGGATGAAACACGGATTGAACACGGAACGCGGAGTAAATCTGTGTTTCATCCGTGTTCAATCCGTGGCTAGAAATTCATTTCGCCTGCCCCGTCGCCTTCGCCCAGTCCTTCAAGAAGATGTCGAGGCCGATGTCGGTGAGCGGGTGGTCGTAGAGCATTTTCAGGAAGTCGTAGAACATGGTGCAGACATCGGAGCCGGCGAGCGCGGCTTCAAGAACGTGTCCGGGATGGCGCACGGCGGCGGTGAGAATCTGGGTCTTGAATCCATAGTTGTCGTAGATGGTGCGCGTCTGCCGCACGAGATCCATGCCGATGTGCCCGACGGAATCGAGCCGTCCGACGAACGGGCTGATGTAGGTCGCGCCCACCTTGGCCGCGAGCAGCGCCTGGAGCGGCGAGAAGTTCAGCGTGACGTTGGTCTTGACGCCGTCGGCGGACAGTTCCTTCACGGCCTTCAAACCCTCGCGGATGATGGGGACTTTCACGACGACGTTGGGGCCGAGCTTCGCGAGCGCGCGGCCTTCCTTGACGATGGTCGGCGCGTCGGTGGCGATGGTTTCGAGCGAGACGGGGCCGTTCACGATTTCCAGAATCTCGCGATAGACGTCCTCCGGCTTGCGGCCGGTCTTCATGACGTGGGTGGGGTTGGTGGTCACGCCGTCAATGATGCCCCAGCTCCAGGCTTCCTTGATTTGCGCGACGTCGGCGGTGTCGATGAACAGTTTCATGGTGTGAGGGTGAGTTGCGATGTTGGTTCAGGTGAAAAGCAGATATTTGATTCCCATGGCGGCGAGAAAGAGCGCCACGCCCGGCTTCAGCCGCTCGACCGGGATTTTCTGGAGATACGCGCCGCCGGCGAGGAGGGCGAGAAGCACGGGCAGCAAGGCCCAGAACGAAACTTCGAGCGCATGGCGGCCGAGCATCCCCGCGCCGCCGAGCAGCGCGAGGCGCAGCACGGCGCTCAACCCGAAGACGACCTGCAGCAGCGCGACGATCTGCTCCTTGCTCCACGGCTGCGACCACGCGTAGGCGACGGCGGGCGGGCCGCCCATGTTGAACGCGCCGCCCAGGCCGCCGCTCAACAGCCCGAACAGCAGGCCGAACCGCGCGGGGATTTGCCCGGGCCATTTGCGGGACAAGACCAGTTCGTTCACGGCGAAAAGGCACATCAGCGCGCCGAGCAGGCGGAGCAGCACGACGGAGCCGACCCCCGCCAGCAGCGCGACGCCGAGCGGCACGCCCGCGCCCGCGCCCAAAAGCAGCGCCGCCCCCGGCCGCCATTCGAAGCGCGCGCGGTGCAGGCAGAAAGTGATGACGCTGACGACGACGTTCAAAATCGTCACCACGACGATGGCGTCCTTGAAGTCCATCAGCAGCGGCAGCACGCCCATGGCGACCAGGCCGAAGCCAAAGCCGCTCAAGCCATGCACGAAGCCGGAGAGGCAGAGAACGGGGATGACAGCGATGAACGGCATGATTATTCGCGGACGGGCTTCCACTGGTGCAGCGCCAGCGCCGCCGCGCCCATCGCGCCGTTGAACTGGCCCAGCGTGGAGTTGGTGATCTCCGGCAGCGCCACCTTGGCGCCGCGATCGAGGCGGGCGGCGGTGGTTTTGAGCGGGGCGAGAAAGGCGTCGCCCAGTTCCGTCAGCGGGCCGGCGAGGATGATTTTCTGCGGGTTGAACAGCAGGTTCATCTGGCAGACGACGGCGGCGTGAACCTGCGCGGCGCCTTCCACAACTTCCCTGACGAGCGGATCGCCGCGCCGCGCCGCGCGCACCACGTCGTCGAAGGAAACCGCCCCGTTTTTCAGCGAGAGCGACGAGGCCGCGCCAGACTGGAGCGCGCGCGTGAGCGAAGCGATGAGGGCGCGGACGGACGCAAGCTCTTCGAGCTTCGGCGCGGCGCCGGAGGCGGTTTGCGGGAAGGGCCACATGCCGATTTCACCCGCGAGATTGCTGCTGCCGCGATAAAGATGGCCGCCCAGAATGATGCCGGCGGCGATGCCCGTGCGCACGCCGAGGCAGATGAAATTTTCCACGCCGAGGCCCTGGCCGAACCACAGTTCCGCCAGCGCCATCGAGCGGATGTTGTTCTCCAGATGCACCGGCGCGCCGAAACGGCGGCCCAGCCGTTCGCCGAGCGGGATGTTCCGCCAGCCCCGGATGTAGTCGTAGTCCAGCGCGATGCCGCGATGCGGGTCGCTCGCGCCCGGCACGCCGACGCCGATGCCGAGCACGTCGTGCTCGTGGTCCGCCAGCACTTCCACAATGGCTTCCTCAATGAGGAGGAGAATCTGCTCCGCTGAATCGCTCTCGGGGATGGTTTTGTGGGTCTGCTTGAGCACTTTCTGCGAAAAATCCACGGACACGGCCATCAGGTCGCGCGCATCGAAGTCCACGCCGATGAAGCGCCCGCCGCCGGGATTCAAGCCGAGCATCGTCGGCGGACGGCCCAGCTCGCGCACGGCCTTCTCGGACTCGTAGAGGAAGCCCTCGCGGATGAGGCGATCCACGTAGATGCCGGCGGTGGAGGGCGCGAGGTTGAGCTCGCGCGCCAGGTCCACGCGCGAGAGGCCGCCGCGCGCGCGCACGCGCTTGAGCAGCTCGGCTTCGACGCGGGCGACGATTTGGTGCTTGGCCTTGACGCGGCGGGGCTTCATTCGGGCAGGGGCTGGTCCTTGGTTTCCGGCAGGAAGAGCGTGACGATGACGCCGAGGACGAAGACGAGGCTCAAAATCGTGACGGCCACGGGCAGGGCCATGCCGGGCTGCGATTTGAGCCAGCCGGAGAACAGCAGCATCGAGGCGGCGAGCAGCCGCCCGCCGTTGAAGCAGAAGCCCGTGCCGGTCGAGCGGAGGTGGTTGGGGAAAAGTTCCGGAAAATAAATTGCAAAGCCCGCGTGCATGCTCAACGTGAAGAATCCGTAGACCGGCAGCAGCACGAGCAGCGTGTTGTAATTGGACGGCAGGAAGCACGTCACCGGCACGATGACGAGCGCGGCGAGCTGCATGAGGATGAACGTGCGCCGCCGCCCCAGCCGCACGCAGATGGGGCCGAAGGCGAGAAGCCCGCATCCGCCGCCCACGGCCTGGACAATGCCGTAGGCGAACTTGGCCTGCTCGGCAGCGGCCTGCGGCGTGGCCCCCGTTTTGAGCAACATTTCCTTCGCCAAATCCTGTCCGGCCACGGTCACACCCCAGAAACTTCCCAGACCGACGGCGGCGAGCAGCATTCCGAGAATCGCGCGCCTGCCCCAGACCGGATGCAGCAGCAAATCGCGGAAGCTGCCGAGCTTTGCACCCTCGCCGGTTGCGGCCTTGGCTTTGGCGTGCTGCCACGACTCCGGCTCCTTCACGCTGGCCCGCACCCAGAGAATCAGCAGTGCGGGCACGACGCCGATGAGATAGGCGTAACGCCAGTGCGCGCCGACGGCGAGGCCCGCGAGCGCCGCGAGCCATGTTCCAAGAATGCTCGTGCCGTGAAAAATCCCCGAGGCGTGGGCGCGGGCGTGCTTCGGAAAGACCTCGGCCACGAGTGCCGCCGCCACGGCCCATTCACCGCCGACGCCCATCGCGACGAGGAAGCGGAGCACGCCGACTTGGAAAAGGTCGGTTGCGAAAAAAGTCAGCCCGGAGAAAATGGAATACATCAGGATGGTGACAATCATCGTCGGGCGGCGTCCCCAGCGGTCGCCGAGCCAGCCGAAGAAAATCCCGCCGAAGGTTCCGCCCACGAGGAACACGCCGAGGAAAATGTCGCCCCAGCGGCTGATGGCTTCCTTGGTCGCGCCCGCGCCGAGGATTTCCGCGAGCATCTGGCCGCGGGTGATGTTGAAAATCTGCCCCTCGAACGTGTCGAACACCCAGCCGGCGCTGGCGATGGCGAGCACGAGCCATTCGTAGCCGGTCACGCCGGCATACCACGGGCGCGGTGCAGTGCTGGGCGGGGCGGCGCTCATCCTGGGGCGCGCGAAGCAGACCGGATTGTTCTTTTGGCTTGCATGACAGAACGACGCGAGATTATTTTCCTTTCAAAATAAGTCAAGTGCCATTGCCATGAACTTCACCTCCGCCTCGAACCCGGCCATTCAACACAACCGCCGCGCCTTTATCAAGTCCGCTTCTGCCGCCGTCGCGGGCGGCGCGGCGCTGGCGGCGCTGCCCATCGAGCGCTTCGCCCACGCGGCGGGCAGCGACACGCTCAAGGCCGCCATTGTCGGCTGCGGCGGACGCGGCACCGGCGCGGTCAACCAAAACCTCAACGTCCACAAGGGCACAAAGCTCGTCGCGATGGCGGACATTTCGCGTGAGCGGATGGATTTGAGCTTCAACACGCTCAAAAAACAGCACCCCGACCAAGTGGACGTCTCGATGGGCAACCAGTTCCTCGGCTTCGACGCCTACAAGGAGGCCATCGCGCTCGCCGACCTCGTGTTCGTCACCACGCCGCAGGGGTTTCACCCGTATCACTTCGCCGAGGCCGTGCGGCAGGGCAAGCATGTCTTCATGGAGAAGCCGCTCGCCGTGGACGCGCCGGGTGTCCGCACCGTGCTCGCGGCTTCCGAGGAGGCGAAAAAGAAAAACCTCAAGGTCGGCGTCGGCCTCCAGCGGCATCATCAGGTCGCGTATCAAGAAATTGTGAAACGCATCCACGACGGCGCAATCGGCGACATCACCTCGTTGAGCTGCTACTGGCGCGGCAACGCCCGCGCCGGCCTCGAACGCCTGCCCGGGGAGGGCGAGCTGCAATACCAGCTTCGCAACTGGTATTACTTCACGTGGATTTCCGGCGACTTCATCGTGGACCAGCATATTCACAACCTGGACATCATGAACTGGGTCAAGCGCGGGCATCCCGTCCGCGCGCAGGGCATGGGCGGGCGGCAGGTTCGCAACAGCAACAAACTGCACGGCCAGATTTTCGACCACTTCTTCGTCGAGTATGAATATGAGGACGGCTGCAAGCTCTACAGCCAGTGCCGCCAGGGGCAGGCCGGCACGCACACGGTCGTCAGCGAACACGCCGTCGGCACCAAGGGCGCGGCGGACTTGGGCTTGCGGAACGCGACGCACTTCCGCATCACCGGGCAAAACCCGTGGGAATCGCGGCTCAAAAAAGGCGAGGACGGCCACCAGCTCGAGCATTACCCGCTCATCGCGGCGATTCGCGAGAACAAGCCTTACAACGAAGTCGAGCCGGCCGCGATGTCCACGATGACGGCGATTCTGGGCCGCATGGCGGTGTATTCCGGCAAGCTCGTCGAGTGGGACGACGCCTTCAACTCCAAGCTCCAGCTCATGCCGTCCAAAGTTTCGTGGGACATGGAGCCGCCCGTGAAGCCCGACGCCGACGGCAATTATCCCGTCGCCGTGCCGGGCAAGACGGTGGCGCTGTGAATCCCAAACCGGAAGGACGAGCTACGCGAGTCCCCATTTGAAAAATTGAATCGAGGGACTCGCATAGCTCGTCCCTCCGAAAGCACAAATTCATGACCAACACCGAAGCCGTCGAAGCCATCAAGAAAACCTGCGGCGCGATTTCCGCCGAGATGCTCAAGCTCATGCCAGCCGTCAACGGCGTCGCGGACAAAACCATGAAGGACGAGCTGCTCAAGGCCGTCTTTGAACTGACCCGCGCCGTCGAAACCGTGAAGAAACTCGCGCGCAAGGCCGAGACGAATGAAGCCACGCCGCTGACCTAAATATAAAGCGGCTTCATGCGTATGTGCTCCAAGTGCCAAGGTTTCAGCGAGCGAGTGAGGATTCAGAATCCATACGAGTGCTACGACCTCGTTCGGCAGATTGAACAGGTCGTGTCAGAGGGCACACTCATTCATGTCGAGGGAAATTGCCGACTCGCCGACATTCGACGCGAAGTGCCGTGGCCGGAGGATTGCATTCGGCACACCTTTCGGTGTGCCGCTTGCGGCCAGCGTTTCCAGTTTGCTGTTGAGACTTATCATGGCAGCGGTGGAGCTTGGGAGGCGTGTGATATAGCGGAGAGCGGACAGACATGAGAACGGCGTCGCTTAACCTGAGCGCCAATTTTAGATTTCATCTATGAGCCAACCTTCCAAGTTTGCCACCACTGGCACCACCGCCCTCGTCATCGAGCGTTTCGCCCACGCCGCCGGGAGCGATGAATTGAAACTCGCCCTCGTCGGCTGCGGCGGGCGCGGCGCGGGCGCGGCCAACCAGGCGCTCAACGCTGACAGCAACACCAGGCTCGTCGCCGTCGCCGATTTGTTCCGCGACAAGCTGGAGGTCGGCTTGAAAAGCCTCAAGGCCCAGCACAAGGAGCGCGCCGACGTGCCGCCGGAGTTTCAGTTCACCGGCCTCGACGCCTACCAGAAGGCCATCAGCATGGCGGACGTGGTGATTTGCGCCACGCCGTGCGCGTTCCGCCCCGCGCACTTCGAGGAGGCCGTGCGGCAGGGCAAGCACGTCTTCCTCGAAAAACCCGTGGCCGTGGACGCGCCCGGCATCCGCCGCGTGCTCGCCGCCGCCGCCGAGGCGAAGAAGAAAAATCTCAAGGTCGCCGTCGGCTTTCAGCGCCGGCACAGCGTCGGCTACCGCGAAGTCGTCAAACGCATCCACGACGGGGCCATCGGCCAGGTGGCGTTCACGCGCTCCTACGCGAACACGCCGCTGCGCACCGGCCTCGAACGCAAGCCGGAGTTCAGCGAACTCGAATACCAGTGCCGCAACTGGTATTACTTCTCGTGGCTCTCGGCGGATTTCATCGTGGACAACCTCGTTCACGGCATTGACATCTCGAACTGGGTTCACGGCTCGTATCCCGTGCGCTGTCACGGCATGGGCGGGGTGAACAAGGCGAGTCCCGACTACGGAAACCTCTACGACCACTTCTCGGTCGAGTGGGAATACGCCACCGGCGCGCGGCTGATCGGCCAGTGCGACCGCCACGTGAACTGCTGGGTGAGCGTGACCAACCACGCCACCGGCACGCAGGGCGCGGCGGATTTCCTCGACGGCCGCGAGATGTATGAGATCACCGGCGCGAACCCGTGGCAGTTGCGCACGAAGCAGAAGTTCAACCCGTATCAACTGGAGCACGACGAATTCTTCCAGGCCATCCGCCACAACCTCCCCTACAACGAGGCCGACTACGGTGCGAAGAGCACGCTCACCGCCATCATGGGCCGCATGGCCGCCTACTCCGGCAAAGTCATCGAGTGGGACGCCGCGCTGAACTCCAACCTCCGCCTCGCGCCGGACATCACCAGCCTCAACGACCCGCCGCCCGTGCTGCCGGACAAGGATGGCTTTTATCCCATTCCCGTGCCGGGGAAGACCGTGGCGCTGTGAGAAAATTTTAGCCACGGATGGAACACGGAACAAACACGGATTCAGGAATCTGTGTTCCATCCGTCATACAATGACGAAACTTCACACGTTCCCGGCGCGGATTTCCAATCGCGCTCTGATACCAGTTCCCAATGAGAACCGGTTCTTTGGACAACGCTCGCCTCCTCTCCCGCCCTCCGGGCACCCTCTCCTCCACTCGGAGTGGAGGAGAGGGATGGGGAGA
>JACRJY010000152.1 GCA_016235585.1 Verrucomicrobiota bacterium
AGCCGTCCACGTCCTCGCCGCCATCGGGCGTGGTGCCGAGCCAGACGATTTCGCCTTCGGGCAAAACCATTTCGAAGCCGAGGACGTGATTGGTGGTGACGCCGTATTTGAGCGTGTGCGGCCCGCCGGAGTTGGTGGCCACATTGCCGCCGATGGTGCAGGCGGATTGCGATGAGGGATCGGGCGCGTAGAACAGGCCGTGCGGCTTGGCGGCGACGGTGACCCACGCATTCACGCAGCCGGCCTCGACGAGCGCGCGGCGGTTGCGGGCGTCCACGTTGAGCACCTTGTTCATCCGTGTGACAGTAATCATCACGCCGCCCGTAACAGCGAGCACCGCGCCGCTCAAGCTCGTGCCCGCGCCGCGCGGGATGATGGGGAGCTTGTGCCGCGCGCAGAGTTTAACGACCGCAGCGACTTCCTCGGTGTTGCGCGGCAGCACGACGACACTGGGAAGATTCTTCTCCAGCGTGTAGGCGTCGCACTCGTAGACGAGCAGTTCCTGCTCGCCATGAATCACGCCGTCGCGCCCGACGATGGCAATCAACGCATCAATCTGCGGGCGGGTAATCAGCGTTGCATGATCGTGTGGCACGGCGGAGAGAATAGCCGGGCGGGCGGGCGGATGTCGAGCCGGCGGCAAGCGCCCCGCCGCGCTCACCACAAACCGCCGATAAACCGCCGTTTTTCGCTTGCACAGTCCCCAGCAAAGCACTACATAAGCACCATTATTACAGCGCAAGTTGTCTGACTGACAGTTTATCCATGGCAAATAACCAACCGCAGAGGGTGTCGTCTTGAGCCGCCCTTTCCCCTCCCGTCACTCCGGTCCGGCTGTTCCCTTCACCCGCGTCAACGGGAAAATTCGCGCCCGTGAGGTGCGCGTCATCGGTCAGGACGGCTCGCAGATTGGCGTCATCACGCTCGCCGAGGCGCTCACGATGGCGCGCAACCAGGGCGTGGATCTCGTCGAAATCGCCGCCACCGCCACCCCGCCCGTGTGCCGCCTCGTGGACTTCGGCAAGTTCCGCTACGAGCAGGCCAAGAAGGACAAGGAGTCCAAGAAGCACCAGCACGCCAACAAGGTGAAGGAAATCCAGTTGAGCGCCACGATTGACCCGCACGACCTCGGGGTGAAGCTCACGCACGCGGTGGACTTCCTCTGCGACGACATGAAGGTGAAGATCGCCCTGCGCTTTCGCGGGCGCGAGATGGCCCACACGGAATTCGGCTTCCAGGTCGTCAACAAGTTCATCCAGGATCTCACCCCCTACGGCCATCCCGACAACGAGACCAAGCTCGTCGGCCGCAGCATCAACGTCATGGTCAGCCCGCTGCCGCGCAACAAGCGGGCGAAGAATCCCCGCGCCGACGCCGACGGCAACTTGCCCGACACTCCTTCTGACAATCACAAGCCGGCAAAAGCTCCCGCGCCGCAAGCGTCCGCCAAATCGGCACCCGTCGCCAAGCCGACGGAGAGCGCCTTTGCAAACAATCCGTTTGCCAGCCTGGACATCAAGCCCTCGGAGGAATCCAGCGCCGAAGGTGCGCCGGCGTAGACGCGCGCCATCCTACGGCGCAGGCGGCGGCGGCATCTTCCTGCCGAGCCGGAAATACTGCCAGACCGCGTTGAGTTGTTTCGCGCTGTCGCCGTCCAGCACGTCGGTCAGCAGGCTTTTTCCCTCCTCATCGAAATACACCGGCATCTTGCTCGCCGGATCCACGCGCAGCGGGCTGCGCATCCAACGCTCATAGTAGGCGCGCTGGAGCCGCTCGCCAGTGTAGGCGAAGTTCACCCCCGCGCTCTCGAACACCTGCGTCGCGCCGAACTCGCCCACCGCGTGGCACGAGATGCACGAGAATCCGCCGTCGGTCGAGACGAGCTTGCGGCCAATTTGCGCCGCGTCGTTGTCCACCGCCGGCTCGGCGGGCGTCTTCGGTGGCAAGCCGTGCTGCGCGGCGAGTCCGTGCCCGAGCAGTTCCGCGCGGCTGGCGAACACGGGCATCCGGTGCGCGACCCACGGACGCGGCTTCTCCGCGATTGTGCCCGCGAGGAAGGAAGTCACCCACTCTGGCTTGAGCTTGCCGCCGAGGATGTCGAGCGCGGGGAATCCCTCCAACTGCCCGTGGCACGCGGTGCAGTTCAGCACGCGCGCCTGCCGCTCGGCGAACTCCGAGGGGGTGTGATTTGCAAGTGAAGAAACCGCTCCATTCGTCGCGGCAAAAAAAACAGCGAGAGCATCCTTTTCTTTATCGGAAAATTTGTAATCAGCAGCAGGCTGTTTGCCTCTGAAGCAATCCTTTTCATTTGGCACTTCTCTCAAAGTCGCCAACACGATATGTAACTTTGCAAAGTTCGCCGTGTTTTCCAGCTTCGCCGTGTGGCAGTTCAGGCATCCGGTCGTCTGCACGAGATTTTTGCCGCGCTCCATCGCCGCGCTGTCCGCCACGACAGCGGCTTCGCCCGCCTTGTCGGCATTCGCGCCGAGATACGCCGCGAGCTGCTGCGCCTCCTCGTTGGTCAGCTTGAAGTTCGGCATATGCGTCCACGTGTAGTGCGCGGCGGGATTTTTGAGGAACGCCGCGAGCAGGCCGGGTGGAAATTTCTTGTTCACGTGCGCGAGGGAAATCTTCTGCGCGTCATTGTCCTTCGCGCCAGGCAGCGCGTGGCAGCCGGCGCAGTGCAGCGCCTCGGCGAGCTTCTGGCCCGCGTCGGCGTCGCCTTCCCCGCCAACTGCTTTTTCAGCGGGGTCTTTGAGGGAGACGAGGAATGCCGCGATGGCCTCGGCGTCCGGTTTCGCCGTGGAGCCGTGCAGCAGCTTCGGCATCCGCGCGGTGGCGCGCTGGGTTTTCGGGTCGAGAATCCACTCCGCCATCCACGCGGCACTGCGCCGCGCGCCGATGCCGTCGAAGCCCGGCGCGTCCATCAGCAATTCCGGGATGCCCGGCACCGGGCCGGCGTGGCACTTCACGCAGCGATGCTCGATGACCAGTTCGCGCCCGATCCGGAGCTGGTTCGCCTTCGCGAGCGCCTCGCCGCCGTCGCCATGCGTGAGCGCGCCGAGGGCGATGGGCTCCCAGAGGACGCCGCGTTCCGACCATTCGAGCCGGAGGAAGGCATCGCCCTGCGCGGGGCTGGTGTAGGTGAGCTTCAGCGTGTTCGCGCCCTTGCTCAACCGCATCGGCTTCTCCGATCGCACGGGCGACTTGCCATCGGAACTGCCGGAGAAAACCTCCTTGCCGCCCACCTCCAGCTTCACGCCGCCGTTGAGTTCGGCGCGGAACTGATAATCCCCGCGCAGGTCCACGCTGACGGAGCCTTCCCACGTCGCGGTGAATTTCCCCACGCCCACGAACGGCGAGGCAGGCTGCCCCGCCGGCACGTGGAGCGAAAGATAAGACGCGACGCTGACATCGCTGCCGCCATCGGCGATGAGCGTGAGCAGCAAACCATTGTCAGCCTTCGCGCCTTTGCCCGCAGCGAGCGAGGAGGAAACAAAGCCGGGCGCGGCGGCGAAGCAGAGGAGCGCCAGCACCGTGGCAGTCTTTAGCCGAAACGATGCAGTTGAAACGGGGAGCGCGACCGTCCCGGTCGCACCCGTCGGCGTCCCGCCGACGGATTTGGGACGAACCCACCGCCCACCAAACGGGTCGTCCGGTTGGCGCGGGGAAGTTTTCGGCGGGACGCCGAAAACAGCGGGCGGGACGCCACGCGCTCCCCAATGAACTGCATCGTTCCGGTTTAGATATTTGTTTCGCATGGTCGTTGCCGTCCCGGACTTCATTGAGCCGGATAAAATTCGCCGCCCTTGTAACGGCCCGCGCGCGGAAACTCAAGGATTCACGCGACGAAATTACGGTTCTTCTTTGCAAATAAAATTATCTCGCGCGCGCAAAACTGTTGGTGAATCTTCGCGCCGAATCAAATGCCGTCCGCCGCGCCCAAAGCCCTGCTCCTGTTGCTCGCCCCGCTGCTGCTCTGCGGCTGCGGGAAATCTCCGGCGGGCAAGGATTCAAACAAGAGCCAGCAAGGCGGCGGTTCGCAAACCGCGCCCACCGCGAAGGCCGCGCGCGGAAAACCGTTCCAGAACACGCTCGGCATGAAATTCGTTTCCGTGCCGGGCACCGACGCGCTCTTCGGCATCTGGGAAACACGCGTGCGCGACTTCAAGGCTTACGTGGACAGCCTCGGCGACGCCGACTGGTCGCGCACCGGTTACTTGCAGCGGCTCGACCATCCCATCGGCAACGTGAGCTGGCACGATGCCGTGGCGTTCTGCCGCTGGCTCACGCTGCGCGAGCGCAAACTCGGCCTCATCGGCGCGGGCGACCGCTACCGCCTGCCGACGGACAGGGAGTGGAGCACCGCCGCCGGGCCGGACAAATATCCGTGGGGCAACAAATGGCCGAACCTCGACGACTGGAAAAAGCTTCCCGGCCACGCCGCGCTCGACGGCGACAACACCGCGCCCGTCGGCAGCCACGCGCCGAACAAGTTCGGCCTCCACGACCTCGGTGGAAATGTCTTCGAGTGGTGCCAGGACTGGTATGTGCGCGGGATGAACAGCCCCGACGCGCGCATTGAAAACAAACGGTTGGAAGACGACGGCGACGGTGTTAAATACAAAGCGCTCCGCGGCGCGTCGTGGATTTTCCGCGACCCCATCACGCTGCAATTGAGTTACCGTGCCTGCAACCTGCCGGAGTCGCGCAACGGCCTCTATGGTTTTCGCTGCGTGCTGGTAATTGAGGCGGATTGAAATGATGTTGAACCGGAAAATGAAATTGAGTGGGACGCCGAATTCCCATTCGGCGAAAATTACCTTCTCCGCACTGGCGGGTGTCGCCCTGCTCGCGGCGCTGTTCGCATTCCCTGCCAGCGAAGCCGGCGCGGCGGCGAAAACCGGGGGCACTCCTGCCGCCCGGCAGGTGCTCTCCGCCGTCGGAAAATTTCAGGCCGGCCTGGACGCGCGCCAGATCAAAAATGGGCGCAACATCTTCGTCGGCTACTGCGGCGAGTGCCACGTGCTCTACGACCCGACGTGGTATCCCGCCGACGACTGGGAGCGGCTGCTGGGCAACATGAGCGGGCGCGCCAAGCTCAACCGCACGCAGGCCGAGGATTTGCGGAACTTCATCCGCACCGTGCGCGGCGCGGAATGATGGGTTTTCAAGAAATGTTTCACCGTGCCATGAATGCTTCGTCCAAGTTGAAGTCTGGCTTCGCTCTCGTCCTCCTTCTCGTCCTCGTCCTCAAATCGCCGCCTCTCCGCGCCGCCGAACTCTCGGAAGCCCAGAAGCGCGACCTGCAAAACCGCGCCCCCGCCGCCACACCGGCGCTCGCGCCTGCCGAGGCGCAGAAGGCGTTCACTGTCCCGCCCGGCTTCGAGGTGCGCCTCTTCGCCGCCGAGCCGGATGTGATCAATCCTGTCGCGATGACGTGGGATGATCGCGGGCGGCTGTGGGTCGTGGAGCTTTACGAGTATCCGCTCGGCGCGCCCAAGGGCACCAAGCCACGCGACCGCATCATCATTCTCGAAGACACCGACGGCGATGGTCGCGCGGACAAACGCACGGTGTTCGCAGACGGGCTGAATCTCGCGACGGGAATCCTCTACGGCGACGGCGGCGTCTATGTCGGGGCCGCGCCGGAATTGTTCTTCCTCAAGGACACCAACGGGGATGACGTGGCCGACGAGCGCAAGGTGTTGCTCACCGGCTTCGGCCTCGAAGACCGGCACGAACTGCTCAACGGCTTCACGTGGGGGCCGGACGGTTATCTCTACCTGACTCACGGCGTGTTCACCCACTCGAAGGTCAAGGTGCCCGAGGCCACCGAACCCGGCGTCACCGTGAACGCCGCCGTCGCTCGTTTTCACCCGCGCACCAAAAAGTTCGAAGTCTTCGCCGACGGCACGAGCAATCCGTGGGGCGTGGACTTCGACCGCACGGGCAACGCCTTCATCAGCGCGTGCGTCGTGGATCATTTCTGGCATATCGCGCCCGGCGGCATCTACGTGCGGCAGGGCGGCGTGCCCGCGCATCCCTACGCCTACGAACTGCTGCCGAGCATCGTGGATCACAAACATTTCCGCGCGGCCTACGCGGGCGTGAACATTTATCAGGGCAGCCAGTTTCCCGCCGAGTGGCGCGGCCTCGCGTTCATGGGCAACATCCACCAGAGTGCGCTCAACTGCGACCGCCTCACGCCCAACGGCTCCAGCTTCAAGGCCACCGCCGAGAAAGATTTCCTCACCACGACTGACGGCTGGTTCCGCCCGATCAGCGAACAGGTCGGCCCCGACGGCGCGCTCTGGATCGGCGACTGGTATGACAAATATCCGTGCTATCAAAACGCCCGCGCGGATCCCGAGGGCGTGGACCGCGCCCACGGCCGCATCTGGCGCGTGGTGTGGACGGGCCAGGAGCCGGGTAAAAAAGTTCCGTCGCGGCCCGATGTTAAAATGGATCTCGCGAAACTCAGAACGTTGGCGTTGATCAAATTGCTCGGCGATCCGAACATCTGGCAACGACGGATGGCTCAACGAATTCTGGTCGAACGGGGCATGGTCAAACCACCCCCCGATGCTTTTGACGACCTTCCGCATGGCTGGTTTCGAGAAGTGTTCTGGAAGGAGAGAACTTTGGAAACCAGGCTCGCGGCACTTTGGACAATGCACTGTCTAGGGAATTTAGACTATGTCGTATCGCTCGATGCCCTTGCAAGCGACGAGGAACCCGCCATCCGTGCGTGGGCTGCGCGGTTCGTAGGCGAACTCGTTTCCGAGGCGGGCCGTGCCCACGATCAGGCGTTCGGCATTTTGATCAAACTCGCAAGCGACCCCGATCCCACGGTGCGGCTCGCCGTCGCGACTGCCTGCCGGCAGTTCGTCTCTGGCTCGCTCACCGTCAACACGCCAAGCCCGCTTGACGACGAAACCCAACGGAAAATCACCACCGTTCTCGACAAGCTGGCCCGGTCTTCTGCCGACAACAAGGATCCGTTGATTCCTTTCCTGCTTTGGACTGCAGCCGAGCCGCTCATCGCCGCCGAGCCAAAGGAGATGCTCAATTGGCTTCGCGAAAACGGTGCCGCCACCATGCCGCTTGCCGGCAAGCTCGCCTACAAGACGATGCGCCGAATCTGCGACCTCCAGAAGCCGGAGCACATGGACGCCGTGCTGGATTTTCTCTCCACACAGTCCGCCGATGCGCCGCTCGTCGCCTCCGCCTTCAACGGTCTCGTGGATGGACAGAAGGGCAAGGCCATCGCGCCCACGAAGCCGACCGAGGAGTTCTTCAAAAAGTTCATCGCCAGCCCGCGCAAGGACATCGCCGACTTCGCGAAGCAGCTCGGTGCCGCATGGGGCAACGTCGGGGCGCAGCAATCCATGCTCGCACGCATCAGCGACACGAAGGCTCCGCTCGCCGAACGACTCAAGGCCATCGAGAGCGCGCGGCAGATGAAGAACCCCGCCGCCGCGCGCGAGCCGTTGCTTGCCGCTTTTTCCAAGGGCCAGCCCGATGCGCTCGTCACCGAGGCCGTGCGCGCGGTCGGGAGTTTGTTCAAGGACAACGAAGCCGCGCTCGCCATCGTCGGAGCCTGGAAAGATTTCACCCCGGCCACGCGCCGCGCCGCCGCCGATGTGCTCACGTCGCGCGACAACTGGGCGTCGCAGATGCTCTCGGCCATCGAGGGCGGGCGCGTCGCCGCCAGCGATGTTTCCGCGAGCGCCATCCGCACCATCACGCGCTCGACCGCCGACTACGGAATGCTCGCGCGCCGCGCCGGGCTGATCTTCGGCAAAGTCCGCGACGCCGACGCCGACAAGGCGAAGCTCATCGCGGCGAAAAGGAAAATGATTCTCGGCAACAAGTCGCAGCCCGATTTGAACAAGGGTCGCGAGGTCGCCCAGCGCACCTGTTTCACCTGCCACAAGCTCCACGGTGAAGGCGCGGACATCGGCCCCGACCTGACGGGCGTGGGCCGCAGCACGCTCGACGCATTGCTCGCCAACGTCATTGATCCGAACCAGATTATCGGACGTGGCTACGAACTGGTGGAGGCGGAGTTGAAAGACGGTCGCACGGTCAGCGGTCGCCTTGCCGAGGAAAATGAATCGCGCATCCGCCTGTTGAGCGCCGGGCCGAAGGAGGACGTTCTCGCGCGCTCCGACATCGCGAGCCTCCGCGTCAGCCAGCTCTCGCTCATGCCCGAAGGTCTGGAGCAAATGCCTGACGAGGATTTTCGCAACCTCATCGCCTACATCCTCAATCCGCCGCACGACGGCACGTCGTTCAGTTGGAAGCTGGAGGAAACCGGCACGCCGAAGCCAGTAGTGAAAGGAAAGCCCTCGAAACAGTAATCAGTTCACCGCAGCGCCTCCGCCGGCGCGACTTCGATTTTGTCGGCGATGGTTTTGGGGATGTTCGTGGCGGACATTTTGCCGTGGGGGTCGCGGGCGACGCAGACGACGGTGACGCGGCCGCGGGCGACCTCGACCGGCGGGGTGGCGTTGAGCTTGGTGAGCTTGAAGAGGTAGGTGAGCGACTTGGCCTTCTTCTCGGCCACGAGCAGGTGAATCTCGACCTCGTCCTCGAAATGGAGCGGATGCCGGAAGTCG
>JACRJY010000151.1 GCA_016235585.1 Verrucomicrobiota bacterium
AGACCGTCTGCGTCGTCGGCCACGTCCGGCCCGACGGCGACTGCATCGGCTCGCAGGTCGGCCTCACGCTCGCCCTGCAAAACGCGGGCAAGCGCGTCACCTGCTGGAATCAGGACGCCGTTCCCGCCAAGCTCGCCTTCATGGTGCCGCGCGGCCTGATGCAGCCGCCCCGCCCCGGCCAGCGCTTCGACTGTGTGATCGCGACGGACTGTGCGAGCTACGAGCGGCTCGGCACCGCCGGCGATTGCGTGAAGGATCGCGGGCAGCTGATCAACATTGATCATCATGCGAGCAACACGCGCTATGGTGACATCAACTGGATTTCGCCCAAGGAGCCGTCGAGCGGCGAATTGATCTTCAAGCTGTTGAAGGCCGCGAACTGGCCCATCACGCAGCCCATCGCGGACTGCCTGTTCACCGCCGTCTCCACCGACACCGGCTCCTTCCAGTATCCGAGCACGCGGCCCAGCACCTATCACGTCGCCGCCGAACTGGTGAAGCGCGGGGCCGACCTCGCGAAGGTCTGCAACGAGGTCTATCAGTCCTATCCGCTCTCGCGCGTGCGGCTGCTCCAGCACGTCTACAACCACTTCAAGCTCGCGCACGACGATCAGATCGCCTGGTTCTGGCTCAAGAAGGCCGACTACGCGCGCACCGGCGCGAGTTCCAACGACAGCGAAGGATTGATCGATCACATCCGCGACATTGATTCCGTCGTCGTCGCCTGTGTCTTCGAGGAAATGGAGCCGGCGATGACGCGCATCAGCCTGCGCTCGAAAAGCGCACGGGTGAACGTGAACGAAATCGCCGGGCAGTTTGGCGGCGGCGGGCATCCGGCGGCGGCGGGCGCGCGCATCGCCGGCAGGCCGCTCACCGTCCAGCGCCAGGTCATCGCCGCCATCAAACGCGCTTTGGGCAAGGCCCGCTGACCATGCACCGCTTTGACCCTTTCGACGGCGCGCTGCTGGTGGACAAGCCGGCGGGCCTGACCTCCCACGACATCGTGGACTTCGTGCGCGGCCACACCGGCCTGAAGAAAGTCGGCCACTGCGGCACGCTCGACCCGAACGCCACCGGCCTGCTCGTCCTCCTGCTGGGCCGCGCCACGAAGCTCGCCGAGAAACTCGTGGCCGACGACAAGGTCTATGAGGGCACAATCCAGTTCGGCGTGGAGACGGACAGCTACGATTGCGACGGGAAAATCACCGCCACGCATCCCGTGCCGCCGCTGACCCTCGATCAATTGAACGAAGCCGCCGACACGTTCATCGGCGACCAGCAGCAGCTTCCACCGATGGTTTCCGCCGTGAAGATGAAGGGCGTGCCGCTCTACAAGCTTGCGCGCCAGGGCGTGGAGGTGGAGCGCAAGCCGCGCAACGTCCACATCTACACGTTTCAATTCACCGACTACGCGGAGCCGGTGGGCTGGTTCCGCTGCGCCTGCACCAAGGGCACCTACGTGCGCGCGCTCGCGCACGACCTGGGCCGCAAGCTCGGCTGCGGCGCGCATCTTCGCAACCTGCGCCGGCTCGTCAGCGGACGCTTCGACGTGGCCGACGCCATCGAGTTGGAGCAGCTCGCCAAGCTCTCCAACGCGCAAATCCGCGAGCGCGTCATCCCGTTCCTGCGCCTCGTGCAGACGGTGTGAGCGGAGTCCGTCACGGTTTTTGAACGTTGGTTTCCGTGTTCGCCTTCTTGAATTCCTTCTCGGCGGACGCCAGCCGTTTCGCCAGTGCGGCATCCTTTGGCTTCATCGCGGCGAGCTGTTTCAAGTGAAAGACGGCGGCGAACCAGTCCTTCGCCACTTCGCTGTCGCCCGCTTCGCGCTCGTGCCACGTGGCCTGCCCGGCCTTGTCCGTCGTGAACTCCGCCGGGTATTTCGCCCGCAGCGCCTGCCAGTCCGCGAGCAGCTGGTTCAGCGGCACGGAGGCGAAGCTGCCCGCCGCGTCAATTTTCCGCCCCGACAGCAGTTGCGCCAGCCGCGCGAGGTCGTCCACCGGGCGGTCGTCCGCCGGCAGGCTCCAGATGCGCGCCGTGCCGTCCTCACTGGAGGTCACCACGCGCCGCCCGTCCGGGCTGAACGCGGCGTGCTCCACGCGATCCTTGTGCTCCAGCGGCGGCGTGAGCGGCTCGCCCGTGGCGGTGTCCCAGACGCGGGCGGTGTGATCCCAGCTGGCGGTGACAATCCGATGCCCGTCCGGGCTGAATGCGGCGTGCTTGACGCGCCCGGCGTGTTCGAGGAAAGGCGTGATGGCGCGGCCCGTGGCGGCGTCCCACACGCGCGCCGTGTTGTCCGCGCTCGCGGTGACGATGCGCGTCCCGTCGGGGCTGTAGGCGGCGTAGTCCACCTCCGCGTTGTGTTCGAGCGGCGGGGTGACGGCGCGGCCCGTGTGGACATCCCATTGCCGCACAGTGTTGTCGCGCCCGGCGGTGAGCAGGCGCCGGGCGTCCGGGCTGAAGGCCGCGTGGGTGACATGGTGATCCTTGTGCCGGATCGGCGGCCCGGCTGGCTTGCGCGTGGCGATGTCCATGACCTCCACCGTGTCGGACGTGTCGTTGGTCTTGATGTTCGCGGCAAACCGCCCGTCGGCACTGAACGCGGTGGAAACCTTGTGGCCCCGGGTGTCAGTGACGGTGGACATCACGGTGGCGGCCAGGGCGCTGGGCGGCAGCGGGCGGCGCTCGCCGGGCTTGAAGAACTTTTTCTTCGGCTCACCGCCGGATCCCTCGCGCCGCATGGGCCGTTCGCCGGGCTTGCCGGTGGTGATTTCCCAGAAGCGCACTTTGCTCATGTTGATGCTCGTGCCGCTCGCGGTGATCAGTTCCCGCTCATCCGCCGAGAACGAGATGCGCTGGACGGGCTCCCTGTGCTGGAGCGACGGCCCCAGCTTCCGCCCGTCCGCCGTGCTCCACACGCACACGTTGTTGTCCGTGCAGAGCGTGACCACCCGCTGGCCGTCGGGGCTGAACATCGCCAGCCGCACGCCCCGGCTCTGGCTGTGCTGCAAGATCGAGGCGGACGGGGAGGTCGCCGACGGCTGCCACAGGCGCAGGGACTGGTCGCGGTTCACCGTGAGCACGGTGCGCCCGCTGGCGTCGAACGCCGCGCCCAGCAGTTCGTCGCTCCCGGCCAGCGGCGGCGTGAGCGGCCCGCCCGTGGCGGTGTCCCACACGCGCGCGACTTTTTCCGCCGCCGTGAGGATGCGCCGCCCGTCGGGACTGAACGCGGCGAAACGCACCGCGCCGTGGTGATGGAGCGCCGGCGCGGCTGGCGCGCCCGTCGCGGCGTCCCATACCTGCGCCGTGCTCTCGCTGCCGGCGGTCACGATCCAGCGTCCGTCCGGGCTGAACGCCGCGTGCAGCACCGCGCCATTCTGCTCCAGCGGCGGCACCGTGAGTTCACCGGTCGCCGCATCCCAAATCCGCGCCGTGCGGTCGCTGCTGGCGGTGACGACGCGCGTGCCGTCGGGGCTGAATTCAATCGCGTTGACCACGTCGCCGTGTCGCAGCGGCGGCGTGCCGGGCTGGCCGGTGGCGACATTCCAAACGCGTGCCGTCTTGTCCGCGCTCGCCGTGGCGAGCCACGTGCCGTCCGGGCTGAAGGCCGCGTGCATCACGCGCGCGGTGTGCGTGATTGACACTCTTATGCGCGTGCCGTCCGCGAGATTCCAAATCTGCACCACGCCGGGCGTGCTGCGCGCCTCGGCGGCGGAACAGGTGGCGATCCGCCGCCCGTCCGGGCTGAACACGAGAAAGTGAACCGGTGCGGAATGCGGCAGCGCCGGGCCGATGGCCGTGCCCGTTTCCGCGTCGAAAATCTCGACGGCGTTGTCCGCCGTGATCAGCGCGGCCCGCCGGCCATCGGGACTCAACGCGCCGCCGTCCTTGAACGGGTGTTCATGCTTGGGCGAGGAAAAAACCGTCGCGGCATCCGCGAGGTTCAACAGGCGGAATTTTTCCCTCGAAACGAGCAAGGCCCGCCGCCCGTCCGTGCTCGTGGCGGCGAAATGAATCGCGCCGGACGGCGGCGAAAAGCCGACGAGCCGGGGGCACTCCTGCAGCACCGAGCCGATGCGGATGCGGAAGCTCTCCTCGCGGTCGTGGTCGCCGCCCTCCAGCTTGAGCGCCTCGATGAACCACAGCAGCGCCCCGGCGGAATCGCCGTCGTCGAGCAGGCGCACGCCGTTGCCGACGTTCAACCGCAGGAGGTGATGGCGGCTCTCGTCGGCGCTGCGCTCGGCGAGCACGCGCTGTTGCTTCGCGAGCCGCTCCGACTGCATGGCGCGGTCGCGGGCGAGCATGAGGCTCTGCTTGTTCTCCTGATCCAGCACGACGAGCGCGATGGCCGCCGCGACGGAGACGGTGATCAAACCCGCGCCCGCCGGGTGACGGCGCGCCCACTTCGCGCCGCGCTCCAAAACAGAGGTCGGTCGTGCGTAAATCGGCTCGTGCCGCAGCCAGCGCTCCAAATCCTCCGCCAGCGACTCGGCGGAGCCGTAGCGTCTGGCGGGTTCTTTCTCCAGGCATTTGAGGCAGATGGTGCTCAAGTCGCGGCCTGCCGACGGATTCAAGTCCAGCGGCGGCTCCGGCTCATTTTGCAGAACCATTTGGAGCGTCGTCATCGGCGACTCGGACTCGAACGGCACGCGGCCCGTGAGCAGCACGTAAAGAATCGCGCCGAGGCTGTAAATGTCCGTGGCGGTGGTGAGCGGCCCGCTCTCGCCGGCGGCCTGCTCCGGCGACATATAGTTCGGCGTGCCCATGATGACGCCGGCGTGCGTCATGTCCGCGTCATCCTTCACGCGCTTGGCGAGGCCGAAGTCCGTGATGTGCGGCTGGCCTTGTGCGTCGAGCAGGATGTTCGCGGGCTTCAAGTCGCGGTGCAGGATGCCCCGCTGATGCGCGTAGTGAACCGCCCGCGCCACTGTGGCGAGCAGCTTCATCGCGCGGCGGCGATCCTTGGCCACCTCCGCAAGCCGATCCGACAGGCTGCCGCCCTCGATCAGCCTCATGCTGAAATAGTGCTGGCCCGCGTGTTCGCCGACTTCGTAGATGGGGACGATGTTCGGGTGTTCGAGGTGCGACGCGGCCTCGGCCTCGTGCCGGAACCGCTTCACGTCCGCCTCCGTGGCGAACTGGCCCCAGCGGATCATCTTGAGCGCGACGAGACGGTTCAGGCTGACCTGCCGCGCGCGATGCACCACGCCCATGCCGCCCTCGGCCAGTTCGTCCAGCAGTTCGTAATCGCCGAAATGCCGGTTCTTGATGCCGTTGGCGGCGGCGGGTGGTGCTGGCTTTGGTGAATTCTTGTCCAGCACCGTGGTCGTCTCCGGCACCGGCGTCTTTTTGGCGGACTTCGGCTGGCACTGGACACACTGCGTCGCAGCGGAATCGGGAGGCAATTCCGCGCCGCACTCGGTGCATTGACTGGTCGCAGCCATCTTGTCGCGCCGGACTCTAAACCCGCCCCGGCAGGAGGGAAAGACGACACTTGGGCGCGGCGGGATATTCAACGCCGGACACGGGCGCAGCTCAATTTATTGCAACCTCGTTCCCGGACGGTGCGCCATTGCCCACCTCGTTGGGTAGCACCCGCCTCCGGCGGGTTGGGCCGGGCGTCACGCCCGGCCCCCGGACGACCAGCGGGGACGGATTTCAGATGGAGGGACGAGAACTCGGCGGGGACGCCGAGTTCAACCCGCCGGAGGCGGGTGCTACCCAATCAAAGGAGTGGCCAGCCACAGAGTTGTTCCCGTCCGGCCCGGAGGGACGGTGGGAAAACACCCGGCCTGCAATATGATGAGATGCGCCCGCCGGACACGTCGAACTGTTTCGGAACTTGCCACCACGCGACGTGTGACACTATAAAGAGCGTATGAAAACTCACAGTGTCACCGCCGCCCGCGCCAGCCTCGGCCAGCTCTGCAAGGACGCCATCGCGGGGCGCGAACACGCCATCCTCTGCGACGGTGTGCCGGTCAAGCTCCAGCCGCTCAACGGCGTCGCCGAACTGTCCGACGCCGAGAGTTTTCCCAAGCAGGATCGCGAGCTTTCCCGCCGCGCCACCGGCAAATTCAAGCCCTTCACCGAGGCCGACCGCCGCCGCATCGCCGCCGCCATTCCGAAATGAGGCTGCTCCGGCATGACGATGCCGTCGCCGACATCGCCCGCATCGCCGCGTGGATAGGCGCGGAGAATCCTGGCGCGGCCCGGCGTTTCGCCGCCGCCGTGGAGGCCGCGTTTGAACTGCTCGTGGAATTCCCTCAAGTGGGCCGCGTCCGCACCTTCAGCACCGGCGGCCTGCGTTCCTGGGGCGTGCCGGGTTTTCGCAACTGGCTTATTTTTTACCGCGTCCAGACGGATGCGGTGGAAATTTTTGGAGTGTTCGACGGACGTCGTGATCTCGAAACGGTTGTTCCGGCGCGCGAGCGCCGCCGGTGACGCTTGCCGTCGCATATCACAAGACGGCGGGCAAGACCCTAGCCTCCTCACCTTGCGCCGACCGGTTCGAGCTTCTCGATCCGGACGGCGGTGATCTTGTATTCCGGTGTCTTCGTGTAGCGGTCGCGGTGCGAGGTCGTGATCTGATTCAGGAAGACGCGGGTGGAGTGGAATGTCGTGTAGATTTCGCCGGCTTTCACGTGGTCGCTGATCTTCACGGGCAAATCCGCTGAACCCTGCTCGCTGCGGAGGCGGACGGTCTCGCCATCGGTAAGGCCGAGACTGGCCGCGTCGGTAGGCGAGAGTTGCAGGTAGTCGGTTGAGTGAATGCCGTCGTTGGGTGTGCGCGCGGTCTGCGTGGCGGCGTTGTATTGGTAAAGGTTGCGGCCGGTCGTGAGGAGGAACGGAAATTCCTTCGTCGTCAACTTCGGCGGCGCGACGTATTCGATGCGGCGCAGCGCCGTGGTCTTGCCGTGCGTGAAGTGATCCGCGTGCAGCGTGGGGGTGCCGGGATCGTTTTCGTCGAGGCACGGCCACTGGAGGCCGCCGAGTTGGTCCATGCGCGCGTAGCTGATGCCGGCGGCCTCGGGCCAGAGCGAGCGGACCTCGTTCCAGATTTCCTCGGCGGACTTCCAGGCGAAGTGTTCGCCCTTGCCCATGAGCTTCGCGATGTCGCAGACGATTTCCCAATCCGAGCGCGCGTCGCCCTGCGGTGGCACGGCCTGGCGCACGCGCTGGATGCGGCGCTCGCCGTTCATGAAGGTGCCGTCCTTCTCGAACGAACTCGCCGCGGGCAAAAACACGTCGCCGAATTCCTTCGCCGTCTCGTTGATGAAAATGTCCTGCACAATGACGAGATCGAGCTTCTCCATCGCCCGCCGCGTGTAGTGCATGTTCGGGTTCGTCATCACGATGTCGTAGCCGATGGACCACAGCACCTTGAGCTTCCCGGCGTCGGCGGCGTCCATCATCTCCATCATGTTGATGCCGGGATTGGTCGGGAGCGGCACGTGCCACGCCTGCTCGAACCGCGCGCGGTGCTCGGTGAGCGGCACGTAGCCGGCGAGCAGCTTCGGTTCGCTGCCCATGTGCGGCGCGCCCTGCACGTTGTTCTGGCCGCGCAACGGATTGATGCCGCAGCCGGGCTTGCCGATGTTGCCGGTGAGCAGGGCGAGGTTCACCAGCGCCATGATGCCCTCGGTGCCTTGGATGTGCTCGGTCATGCCGAGGCCGTGGACGGAGAGTGACGGCTTGTTCGTCGCGTAAATGCGCGCGGCCTCGCGAATCTTCGCCGCCGGGACGCCGGTGATGTGTTCCACCTTCTCCGGCGCAAACTCTTTCACGAACTCGCGATACTCGTTGAACTCCGTCAACCGCGTGCGGATGAACTCCTCGTCCACAAGTCCCTCCTCGACGATGACTGAACCTATCGAGTTGAAGAGCACGACGTTCGTGCCGGCGTGAAGCTGGAGGTGAATCGTGGCGAACTCGCACAGTTCAATCTCACGCGGGTCCACGACAATGAGCTTTGCGCCGTGCCGCGCCGCCTGCTTGATGCGCGCGCCGGTAACGGGGTGGCCCTCGGTCGGATTGACGCCGGCCACAAGGATGGTGCGCGCGAGCGCGATGTCATCGAGTGAGTTGGTCGCCGCGCCGGTGCCGAGCGTCATCTTCATCGCGGCGGCGGTGGGCGAATGGCAGACGCGCGCGCAGCAATCAATGTTGTTCGTGCCGAGGACGACGCGGGCGAACTTCTGCGCGACGTAGTTTTCCTCGTTCGTCCCGCGCGCGGAACTGAGCACGCCGATGCTGTCGGGCCCGTGTTTCGCGGCAGCCTCGCGCAGTTTGTCGGCGATGAATTGGTTCACCTCGTCCCACGAGACCTTCTGCCATTCGCCATTGCGCCGAATCATCGGCGACAGTGGGCGGTCCTTGGCGGTGATGTAGTCGAACGCGTAGCGGCCCTTCACGCACGTGTGGCCGTGATTGCTCGGGCCTTCCATCGAGGCGCGGATGGTCGTGATTTGGCCGTTGCGCGTGCCGAAGTTCACTTCGCAGCCGGTGCCGCAGTAGGAGCAGATGGTTTTCGCCCAGGTCGTCGGCACACCGCGCTTGAGGATGCTGATGTCTTCGAGCGCGCCGGACGGGCAGGTGTCCACGCACGCGCCGCAACTCACGCAGCCGCCGTCCTGCAACGTCTCGCCGCGCACCGGCCCGATGCGCGTCTGGTCGCCACGGCCCCACGCCTTCCACACGAACTGCCCCTGCACCTCCTCGCAGATGCGCACGCAGCGGTAGCACGTCACGCACTGCGTCATGTCCACGTTGATGTAGGGATGCGTGGTGTCCTTCATGAAGGGCACCGCGGGCTGCGGCGCGTTGCGCGAACCGCGCGCCTTCACGTCGTATTCGCGGAGGTAGCGGTGAAACTGTTTGTCCGGAAACTGCGCGACGGCCTCGGCGGGATAATCCTTCGCGAGCAAATTGAGCAAGGTCTTGCGCACGCCCTGCACCTCGGTCGAGTGCGTGAGAATTTCCATCCCGGCGCGGAGCTGCGTGTTGCAGGCGGTAACAAGTCCGTTCACGCCCTTGACCTCGACGGTGCAAAGTCGGCAAGAGCCGTAGGGCTGGATGCGGTCGTCGTGGCAGAGCGTCGGCACCTCGACGGCGAGCTGTCGGAGCGCCTGATTGATGGTGAGCCCCTCGGCGAACGAGTGCGACTGGCCGTTGATGGTTACTTGAAGCATGGCTCAACCTCCGAAGGGTAGTAGCGAAGGATGGATTCGGCAAAGCGCGCGAGGCCGGTGCCGTGGCCGCACAGGCTGGCGAGCTTGAGCGCGGTGACAAGTTCGCGGCATTCCTGCAAGTCAGCCTTCGTCGCGTCGCCGGCGCAGGCGTTGGCGAAAATCTCCTCCACGCGCCCGCTGCCGCTGCGGCACGGCGTGCACTTGCCGCACGACTCGTAGGCGCCGAACGAAAAGACGTGCTCTATCAACTCCGGGATGGAAGTGTGCTCATCGAACGCCACCACGCCGCCGTGCCCGACGCCCGCGCCGATGGCGGCGAGTTCCTCGAAGCCGAGCGGCGTGTCAATGAGGTGCGGCGGGATGATGCCGATGATCGGGCCGCCGATGAGCACCGCCTTGAGCTTGCCGCCGCCGCGCAGGCCGCCACCGATTTCCTCGACGATGTGCCGCACCGTGACGCCGAACTCGACCTCGTAAAGGCCGGGGCGGTTGAAGAGCGAATTGAGCGAGAGCGCCTTCGTGCCGCGGCTCTTCGAGAAGCCGAGCTTGGCGTAAGTGTCGCCGCCGTGGGTGACGATCCACGGCACGTTGACGAGCGTCTCGACGTTGTTGAGCAGGGTCGGCCTGTCGAACAGCCCGCGCTCGGTCGGATACGGCGGACGCGCCATCACTTCGGGGCGCTTGCCCTCGATGGAGCGGAGCAACGAAGTCTCCTCGCCGCAAACATAGCTGCCGTGGCCGGTGTAAACTTCGAGTTCGAAGCTGAAATTCTGTCCGCCGACTTTCGACCCAAGCCAACCCGCGGCGCGCGCCTCGGTGATGGCTTCGCGTAGCACTTTGTTCGCGAGCGGATATTCGAGCCGCACGTAGATGTAACCCTTGCTCGCGCCGACCGCGTAACCCGCGAGGATCATGCCCTCGATGAGCGCGTGCGGATCGTCCTCCATGAGGTAGCGATCAATGTAAGCGCCGGCGTCGCCTTCATCGGCATTCGCGACGACGTATTTCTCGCTGCCCGGCTGCGACGCGACCGCACGCCACTTGCGTCCTGCTGGGAAACCCGCGCCGCCGCGCCCGCGCAATTGCGACGCCTCGACTGCCGCGAGAACTTGATCCGGCGTTCCCGCGAGCGCCTTCCGCAGCGCCGCGTAGCCGCCGAGTTTCTGATACGCCGCGAGCGTTCGCGCGCCGCCCGCTGCGATGCGGCCGAGCACGATGCCGTGCGGCGCGAACACCTTCACCGGCGGACGCGGATTCGTCTGTCCCTTCGCCGACGCGGCGAAGCACTCGCCGAGGCAATACACGCGCGGGTTCTGCGCATTCGCCTCGGCCCAGAGCGTGGGATTGAGGTGCCGCGCCGCGAAACACGCCGTCCCCTGGCACGCCTTGCCGACGTGCTCACCGTGCGGCAGGTGGTAGAACGACTCGACATCCGGCGCGAGCACGTGCGACGAGCCGGCGGGATTCAGAAGAGAAGTGGTGCGGTTCATCGACATATACTCAGCGAATTGGCGCACGAGACGCAACAATTGCAACCGCGACGCCCTTGCTTGGACAGATGCAGCACATGGTGAGGGTCACTTGTTTGTCTTCCTGATCTCATCCTGCAACTCTAGCGGGATGACGTAAACATGATAAACAATCTCGACTGGCGGCTTGCTCGTCACAACTACCTGCTTCAGGTCTGTGAGCGCTGCATCTGAGAGCAACTCGCCAGACACCAGTAACGAACCTCCTGCCCCGGTGAATGGATGGAGCACGATGTTGGTGAATCGGGAATCCTGCTGAAGCGCCGGACGCAAAATCTGAATGTGCTGCCTTGCCGCTGCCATGTTCTCCATCTGGCGAGGGAATGGACCAAACCGCTGGATGAGGAGAACTGCCGCAATACCGAGCATCGTAACAATCGCGATAATCTGAAGTCCTTTGGATGTGACTGTCTTCATGCGGGTGATGACGCCTGACAGATGTTCGTCAAAAAGGGGACGGGATTTTCGCCCCGTCCCCGTGCAGAGCGGTGACTATTTCTTCAACCCCCGGCCGCCGCGGCCCTTGAAGGTGAGTTCCGCGATGCCCGACTTGTCCAGTTCGCCGAGGCCGAGCTTGGTCATTTTGGAATACTGCTTGAGCGTGGCCGAGGCCAGCGGCAGGTCCATCTTTTTCTCCTGCGCGAGTGAGAGAGCGATGCCGCTGTCCTTCGCGGCGTGCGAGGCGCTGAAGAAACACGAGTGGTCGCGGTTCATCATGTCCTCGCCGTCGGTGACGAGCACGCGCGAGTTCGCGCCGGTCTGCGAGAAGACTTCCATCACCGTTTTGAGGTCGAGGCCCAGCGCGCTCGCGAGGCCGAGGCCCTCGGCGAGGCCGGCGGTGTTGATGTTCATCACCATGTTGACGAGCGCCTTGAGCTGCGCGGCCTTGCCGGCGGTGCCGATGTAGCGGAGCAGTTTGCCCTCATCGGAGAGCTTGGTGAGGATGGGCTTGACGTGGTTGAAGGCCTGTTCGGAGCCGCCACACATGAGATAGAGCGTGCCCTGGCGCGCCTGATTGATGCTCGACGCCATGCAGGCCTCGATGGAATCGGCCTTGGCCTTGCGGCAGAGTTTTTCCACCTCGACGTGAACCTTCGGCGAAATGGTGGCGCAGTTGATGAAGACTTTGCCCGCCGCGCCTTGCAGCAGGTTGTCGCGCTTGTCGGAGAAAATCTTCCGCATCGCGTTGTCGTCGGTGACGACGGTGATGATGACATCGGCGAGCGCGGTGACGCGCGCGAGCTTCGGACAGGCTTCGCAGCCGATTTCCCGCGCGATCTCCAGCGCGGCCTCGGGGCGCACGTCATAGACGGCGGTGACGGCGTAGCCGACTTCCTTGAGGCGGCGGGCCATGTTCGCGCCCATCCGCCCGACTCCAACAACGGCAATTTTTTCGGCCATAAAGTTTTTGATATGAGGTTATGTGTATTGCGAAAAGTGACTGTAAGGATTTGCCGCCGGGACGCTAGATTTTTTTGCGGTGCGCGGTTGCAAATGCGATCCGGTGAACTATCCTCCCGCCATGAGCAAGAGAGCAAAGGCATCCCGGGGCAGGCCCTCCGTTGTGGTGGTCCCGCCCCCGCCGGCGGTCACGGCCTCGATGGCGGAGGGACTCAAGACAACCTTCCGCGGCGGCAAGAAGCCGCTGGATCGACGGGAAAACCCGCTGGCGCGCGATGCGCGCGGCACGGCCAGCCGCGCCGAAATCCGCCGCGAGACCCCGCGCGTGGCCGCTCCCCGGCAATCCAACCGCCCGGCCGAGCGCCGGGGCCAGCCGCGCTCGCGCGTCTCCAAGAAGCAGGGATAAGGGTTGCCGTGCCAGGGAAAGTCACCGCCTGCGGACTCAAGTCCGCCGGAGACTGCCATGCGGCATCGGGTGGGCAGTTCTCCGGCATGATTGCCATGATTCTCCTGATTCTCCGCACAATGAATTGACATTTTTTTCCGAAAGTTGTCCTTTCTTCCGCAAGCAACACATCCACCTCAACACCTACTCTCGTGAAAAAATACAACGTCGGCATGATCGGTTACGGCTGGGTCGCCAGCGCGCACATCCCCGCCATCAACGCCAGCTCGCAGGCTCAGGTCACGGCGGTCTATTCCGGCCGCCCGCAGGACGCCGCCGCGCTCACGGCCAAATACGGCTCGCGCATCACCACCTACACCGACCTCGACGCGATGCTCGCCGATCCGAACATCCACGCCGTCTCGGTCTGTTCCATGCCGAGCCTGCACACGCAGCACGTCATCGCCGCTGCGCGTGCGGGCAAGCACATCATCATCGAGAAGCCGCTGGCGATGTCGTGGAAGGACGTGCAGGCCATGCAGTCCGCCGTCAAGAAGGCTGGCGTGAAGACGTGCGTCTGCTTCGAGTGCCGCTGGTCGAGCCAGTTCCTCGCCACCAAGTCCGCGATTGACCGGGGGCTGCTCGGCAAGCTGCACTACGGCGAGGTGGACTACTATCACGGCATCGGCCCGTGGTATGGGCAGTTTCGTTGGAACACCTTCAAGAAGGACGGCGGCAGTTCGCTCCTCACCGCCGGCTGCCACGCGCTCGACGCGCTCCTGCTCTGCATGGACAGCGAGGTGAAGGAAGTCACCAGCTACGACACGCGCTCGTCGAGCAAGATTTTCAAGCCCTACGAATACACCACCACCAGCGTGACCATCCTCAAGTTCGCCAACGGCGCGGTGGGCAAGTGCGCCGCCGTGGTGGACTGCCTCCAGCCGTATTATTTCCACACGCACCTCGTCGGCAGCGAGGGCAGTCTGCTCGACAACAAGTTCCACTCGACGAAGCTCAACGGCCTGAACAAGCACAACTGGAGCAATCTCTCCATGAAGATGCTCGACTCTGGCGACGTGAGCGACCATCCCTACACGACGCAGTTCCAGGCGTTCTTCGACGCGCTCGACGCCGGCAAGGAAATGCCGCTCACCAGCCTCGCCGACGCCGCCCGTTCGCACAAAGTCCTCTTCGCGGCGGACAAGTCGGCGGCCACGGGCAGGCCGGTGAAGCTGTAACTCGTCCGATTAAGCCGACAGTGGAATGAAAAGAATCGTTGATGAACGGCCAAGAGCCAATCCTCGCCGTTGCCTTCTTCCGAACCGAAACCGGGCGCGAACCGGTCCGCGATTGGCTTAAATCGCTGCCACGCGAAAACCGCCGGATCATCGGTGAAGACCTCAAGACCGTGCAATTTGGCTGGCCGCTTGGAATGCCCTTGGTTCGCAAACTCGACAAAGGCTTGTGGGAAGTCCGCGTCCGTTTGCCGGACGGCATCGGGCGAATTCTATTCACCACCGGCGAGGGTCAGATGATTCTTCTCCACAGCTTCATCAAGAAATCGCAGAAGACGCCGCCGGACGATTTGGAACTGGCCAAAAACCGGCTGCGTCGGCTACAGTAGCGCCATGAAACACGAACACATCGGCTCGAACTTCGACGACTTTCTCGCGCAGGAAGGTCTGCTCGCGGAATGCGAGGCGGGGGCGCTCAAACGCGTCGTCGCCTGGCAGATCGCGCAGGAGATGAGGCGCCGCCGGATTTCCCGCACCACGCTCGCCGGACGCATGAAAGCCCCGCGCACGGCCATTGACCGCCTCTTTGCCGACAACGACTCCTCCGTCTCCCTGCAACTGCTCGAACGCGCCGCGCTCGCCTTGGGTCGCAAACTCAAGGTCGAACTCGCCTGAGCGCCTGCGATTGAAGCCAATCGGCGGCCACGGGCAGGGCGGTGAAGCTTTAGCCACGGATGGAACACAGACGGCACGTCCGAAGCGCCGCGCCGCTGCAATCGAATGCACGAACTTGGTGTTCGTATATTCATAGTTAGGCGCACTCGCACTATGCGAACAGAATCTCCAGAGTGGTATTTAGCACCGCACCTTTCAGAGGGAGACAGGCGAGTCTCCATTTTCGTGTCATGCGCGGGCTGTGGGCATTTGTTCGTCGCCGCCCCGAGTAATCATCCGACGCCGCGTTGGTATTACCCTCATCCGCGTGAGACGGAGGTAGCGCTGGACTCTCACCTGACGGACACTGACGCATGTCCGTTCTGCGAGCGTCTGATGGCCGAGTGCAGGCCATCTGCTTCGGAGGAGATTTTAGCTGCGGGATACACACGCACAGATTATGAGTGACCGTGCGCCTAACTGTTCCAACCGTGGCTAAAATGAAGAACTCCGCCATCGCCATCTTCGCGCACCCGGATGACATCGAGTTCGTCGCCGCTGGCACGCTGCGGCTGCTCCAGCAGCGCGGCTGGGAGATTCATTACCTGAACGTCTCCACCGGCAACTGCGGCAGCCTCGAATTCAGCCCGGCCAAAACCCGCCGCGTGCGGTTGCAGGAGGGCCGGGACGCCGCGAAGATTCTCGGCGCGCACTTTCATCCGCCGCTGTGCGATGACCTGGAAATTCTCTACGAGGTGAAAACTTTGCGGCGGATTTCCGCCATCATCCGCGAGTCACGCGCCAGCATCGTCCTCACCCACGCGCCGCACGACTACATGGAGGATCACATGAACACCTGCCGGCTCGCGGTGACGGCGGCGTTCACGCACGGTATGCCGAATTTCCGCTCCGTCCCGCCGCGTGCGACCTACGCCCACGACGTGACGGTGTATCACGCGATGCCGCACGGCCTGCGCGACGGCCTGCGGCGGCGCGTCGTGCCGGGATTGTTTGTGAACACCGCCGCCGTCCATCCGACCAAGCTCGCCGCGCTCGCCGCGCACCGGAGCCAGCAGGGCTGGCTCGACGCCAGCCAGGGGATGAACTCGTATTTGCGCTCGATGGAGGAGATGTCCCGCGCCGTGGCGAAGCTCGCGAAGAACCGGGGGTTCCAGCTCGCCGAAGGCTGGCGGCGGCATCTGCACCTGGGCTTCTCGGCGAACGACATGGATCCGCTGCGCGACGCGCTGGGCAAGGATGCGCTGGTGAACCGGGCTTACGAGAAATCGCTCGACCGCGTTTGATGTTCATCCCTGTCCTGCACGAATTTGCCTTTGAAGTCCGTGCGCCGAACTTTACACTTCGCGCATGGCTCGAAAGGAAACCAACGGCGGCTCGGCGGATCGCGGGTTTGGCGACATCTACGGCATCGTGCTGATCAGCCTCGCGCTGCTCCTGCTCGTCGCCCTCTTTTCCTACGACCGCAATGATCTGGCGATCAACCGCGTCCCGCCCAACGACCCCACGCACAACCTCATCGGCGGCGTGGGCGCACGCCTCGGCTACGCGCTGTTTTTTGTGACGGGTGCGGCGGCGTATCTGCTGCCGGTGCTGCTGCTGGGCTTCGGGCTGGCGTTTTTTTTCAACGCCTTCGCCTATCTGCGCCGTTGCTGGGTCTGGGCGGTGGTGTTCATGGTGTGCTTCATGGGGATGCTGGACCTCTACAGCGACTGGTTCGCGGGCATCAAGGCGCACCTGGATTCCGGCAGCTCCGGCGGGTTCATCGGCCTGCATTTGAACAATTATCTCTTCGACCACTTCGGCAAGGTGGGCGCGACGATGGTGTTCATGACGCTGTATCTGATCAGCCTGTTCTTCCTCTCGAACCTCCAGTTGTTCGACTGGCTGCGCGGCCTGCGCGCGCCGAAGGATGAATTCAAGCCCGACGCGACTGACGAGGAGAAGTCACTCGAACGCCGTGCGCGCGACCTGGAGAAGGAGGCCCGGCGGTTGCAGCAGCAGATGGACAAGACCGCCCGCGCGGAAAAATCCGCCATGGAAAAAACCGGATCCGCGCCCGAAGAAGAATCCGCCACCGCCGGTCTCGGCGCGGATTTGCAGCCCGTGCCGGAACCCACTGTGCGCGACTTGAGCATCCCGCAGCCGCACCAGATTGCCGCAGCGGCGGAACGGGCCACCGCCGAAAAGCTCGCGGAAAAATCCTCCCGCTCGCGGTCGAAGAAGGACGCCGAACCCAAGCCCGAGCCGAAGGTGGATGCGAGCGCCGTGGAAGGCGAGGTCATCCCCGCCGAGGAAATCAAGGCCGCGAAGGTGGAGGATATTTTGGGCCGCCCGTCCGAGGCCAAGCCGCCGGAGCCGGTCATCACGATTGACGGCTCTTCGAGCAAAGCAGAGACCGTCGCGATGGCGGCGGAAGTCGCCACGCCGGACAAGCCGGTTGAGGAAGCGAAGCCCGCCACCGGCGAAGCACCTGCCGCCGATGTTCCGCCCGCGCCGCCCGCGCCCAGGCCGCGGCCCGCGCCGAAAAAGCCCAAGCCCATCACCGTTGCGTCCACGCCGCTCATTGGGAATTACCGGCTGCCGCCGCTGGATTTCCTCCAGATGCCCGACATGACGGTGAAGCCCACGGAGTCGAAGGAGGAATTGATGGCCAACGCGCAGTTGATGCGGAACACGCTCGCGCAATTTGACATCGAGGTTTCCCTCGGCGACATCACCAAAGGCCCGACCATCACGCGCTACGAGCTGCATCCCGCGCCCGGCGTGAAGCTGGAAAAAATCACCGCGCTCTCCAACAACATCGCCGCCGCGCTCAAGGCCGAGCGCATCCACATCCTCGCGCCCGTGCCGGGCAAAAGCTCCGTCGGCATCGAGGTGCCGAACCTCGTCAAGACCAAGGTCATCATGCGCGACCTGCTCGAGTCCGATGAATGGAGGAACTCGAAGGCGCGCATTCCGCTCGCGCTCGGCAAGGATGTCTATGGCCATCCCATCATCGCCGACCTCGCGGAAATGCCGCACCTGCTCATCGCCGGCAGCACCGGTTCGGGCAAGTCCGTCTGCATCAACGCCATCGTCGCGTCGCTGCTCTACCGGTTTTCCCCCGACCAGCTCCGGTTCGTGATGATTGACCCGAAGGTTGTCGAGTTGCAGCAATACAACGCGCTGCCGCACCTCGTCGTCCCGGTGGTCACCGACCCGAAGAAGGTCATCCTCGCGCTGCGTTGGGTTGTGCAGGAAATGGAGAAGCGCTACAAGATTTTCGCCCGCGTCGGCGTGCGCAACATCAAATCGTTCAACGAGCGGCCCAAGGACAAGCCGCTCCCGCCCGCCGAGCCGGAACTGCCGCTCACCGCCAAGAAGGACAAGGTCGAGCCTGGCTCCGAGGGCTTCGCCGTCGAGGTGGACGAGGAAATCGTCATCCCGCGCGAGGAGGACATCGTCATCCCGGAAAAACTTTCCTACGTCGTCGTCATCATTGACGAACTGGCGGATCTGATGCTCGTCGCGCCCGCCGACGTGGAGATGGCGATTGCCCGCATCACGCAGATGGCGCGCGCGGCGGGGATTCACTGCATCGTCGCCACGCAGCGGCCTTCCGTGGACGTCATCACCGGCGTCATCAAGGCGAACATCCCCGCGCGCATCGCCTTTCAGGTCGCGGCGAAGGTGGACTCGCGGACGATTCTCGACGCGATGGGCGCGGACAAACTGCTCGGCAAGGGCGACATGCTCTACCTGCCGCCCGGCAGCGCGAAGCTCAACCGCGCGCAGGGCGTCCTCATCACGGATCAGGAGATTCAAAGCTGCGTGGACTTCATCGCGCAGCAGGGCAAGCCCAGCTACGAGATGGAAATTCACAAGCAGCTTTCCAAACCGGTCAGCAGCCTCGATAACGAGAGCGGCTGCGGCGAGGACGAGGAACTCATCGAGCAGTGCATCGAAGTCATCCGCAGCGAGCAGAAGGCCAGCGTGTCGCTGCTGCAACGCCGCCTCAAGCTCGGCTACGGCCGCGCCGCGCGCATCATGGACGAACTCGAGGGCCGCGGCATCGTCGGCCCCAGCAAGGGCGCGGAGCCGCGCGACATCCTCATTGACCTCGACGGCGGCGGCGCGGACGGGGCAGGGCAGTAGTCAGCGTTGCCGCTCCATGCTTCGGAACATCATCTTCGACTGGTCGGGCACGCTGGTGGATGACCTGCCCGCCGTGCTGCGCGCGACGAACCACGTCTTCACGCAGGCGGGCCGGCCCGAAATGTCGCTCGATGAGTTCCGCGCGGAGTTCTGCCTGCCATTCACGCCGTTCTACGACCGCCATCTGCCGGGCGTGCCGATGGAGCAGTTGGAGAAATGGTTCCACGAAAAATTCCGCGAAGTGCAGGATCTCGTCGAGCCGCTGCCGCACGCACGCGAGTTTCTCGTCTTCTGCCGCGCGCGCGGGTTGCGGACGTTTCTCTTGAGCAGCGTGCATCCCAGCCACTGGGAGACGCAGGCCGCGCGCACGGACTTTGGCGGGTTCATTGACCGGCCCTACGTTGGCGTGCTGGACAAGCGCAAGGTGATTCACCAGATACTCACCGAGAACAGCCTCGACCCGCGCGCGACGGTGTTCATCGGCGACATGCAGCACGACATCGAGACCGCGCGGCATGGCGGCATCCATTCCGTCGCGGTGCTGACGGGCTTTAACAAGCTCGAACAGCTTCGCGCCGCCGCGCCCGACCTCATCGTGGAGCATCTCGGTGAACTGCGCGAACGGCTGGAGCGCGGCGAGATGCGGCTGAATCCAGAATCCAGAATTCAGAATCCAGGATTGCTTCCCGTTTCGACGGTGGGCGGTTTGATTTTCGACGCCGCCGGGCGCGTGCTGATGATTCGCACGCAGAAGTGGTCGAATCTCTGGGGCATCCCCGGCGGCAAAATCAAGTTCGGCGAAACTTCCGAGGACGCGCTGCGCCGCGAACTGAAGGAGGAGACCGGGTTGGACATCGCGGCCATCCGCTTCGCGCTCGTGCAGGATTGCATCTGCTCGCGGGAATTTTACCGTGACGCGCATTTCATCCTGCTCAACTACACCTGTCGCGCGGCGGGCCATTCCCCGCCCGTGACGCTGAACGACGAGGCGCAGGAATTCCGCTGGGTGACGCTGGTCGAGGCGCGGCGGATGGAGTTGAACACGCCGACGCGCGTGCTGCTCGAAGCGGTGGACGGCGGCACGCCCCGGGCGGCGTTGTAGGCGGGTTGAAGCCTGTCGCCTGTCTTCGCCCGCCTTTCCGTGTTGAGGTGATTTCCCGCCGATTTCAAGCTTGCCTTTTCGCGCCGCCGCCGAATGATTTGCGCCCTTGTATGAATTCTGAACAAACACAGACGACTTCGACTTCCCGCTCGCTGGAACTGCTGGCGTGGGCCGAGGTCAACAAAAAGAAGCTCCTCTACGGCGTGGCCGGGGCGGCGGCGCTGGGGCTGCTCGCCTTTTTTTACAGCCACCATAAGGCGCAGCAGGAGCTCGACGCGGGCACGGAAGTCGTGCAACTCGGCCGCACGGTGGACGCCAGCGGGCGCATCGTCCCGCCGGGCGCCTCGGCCTATCTGAAGCTCGCGCAAACCCACAGCGGCACGGCGGCGGGCGAACGGGCGCTGCTGCTGGCGGCGGGCGGCTACTTCACCGGCGGACAGTTCGGCGAGGCGAAGAACACCTTCGAGCAGTTCACGCGCGAGTTTCCCAACAGCCGGTTCGCGGCGACGGCGGCCTTTGGCCTGGCGGCGTCCCTCGATGGCAGCGGCGACACGGACAAGGCGCTCGCCGCCTATGAAACCGTCGTGAGCAGCCACGCGACCGATCCCATCGCGCAGCAGGCGAAGGTCGCCATGGGCGTGCTTTACGAGGCGAAGAGGCAGCCGGAGAAGGCGCTGAAACTCTACGAGGAAGTCATCAAGGCGAAGAACTCCTCCTGGGGCACCGAGGCCGAGATGCGGAAGGAGCGCCTGCAGGCGCAGATGGCCGCGCCGAAGTTCAGCGCGCCGATGGCCCCCCCGACCGGACTGCTCGCTCCCGCCGCGCCGACACCCGCGCCAGCCAATGTCAAAATCGCTCCCGCGCCCGCCACTCCGCCGGTCAAAGCCCCCGCCCCGGCCAACAAGAAATAACCATGAACCAGAACTTGACAAAACAAATGGTCGCCGAGTTCATCGGCACGTTCGCGCTCATCTTCATTGGCATCGGCGCGATTCACCATCTTGGCTCCGTTCCCGGCGGACTGCTCGGCATCGCGCTGGCGCACGGCCTGACCATCGCGGTGATGGTGTCGGCGACGGGCGGAATTTCCGGCGGGCACTTGAATCCCGCCGTCACCTTTGGCCTGCTCGTCGGTGGAAAAATCAGTTGCAAAGACTCCGTCGCCTACTGGATCGCGCAGCTCGCCGGCGGCACGGTGGCCGCGCTGCTCGCCGGCAACCTGATCGCGACCGGCGGCGAGTCGGCTTCGCAGATCACCATCGCCGGCACGCCCGCCCTCGGCAAAGGCGTCAGCACCGGCGCGGCCATCGGCATCGAGGCGGTGCTCACGTTCTTCCTCGTCTTCGTGGTCTATGGCTCGGCGGTGGACGTGCGCGCGCCCAAGATTGGCGGCCTCGCCATCGGCCTCACCGTGGCGCTGGACATTTTGTTCGGCGGCCCGCTCACCGGCGGCGCGATGAACGTCGCGCGCTGGTTCGGCCCCGCGCTCGCGGCGGGCAACTGGAAGGACGCCATTGTCTATATCGCCGGCCCGCTGCTCGGCGGCGGACTCGCCGGTTTGATTTACGGACGGTTCCTCATCAAGGAATCGAAGTAAGTTTTTCCTCGCGCTGCGTTTTGCCCGCCGCCCACGCGGAAGTTTTTTGTTCACGACAATTCGCTCATGAAACTCACCATCATCGGCACCGGCTACGTCGGCCTCGTCACGGGAACGTGCTTCGCCGAGGTCGGCCACCACGTCATCTGCGTGGACAATGATGCGAACAAGGTGCGCGTGCTCCAGGGCGGCGGCATCCCGATTTACGAGCCGGGCCTCGAAGAAATGGTGAAGCGGAACGTCGCCGCCGGGCGTTTGAGTTTCACCGCCAGCACCAAGGAGGGCGTCGAGAAATCCGACGTGATTTTCATCGCCGTGCCCACGCCGCCGCAGCCCGACGGCTCGGTGGACTTGAGCTTCATCGAAAAGGTCGCGCGCGAAATCGCCGCCGCCATGACGAGCTACAAAATCGTCGTGGACAAAAGCACCGTGCCGGTGAAGACCGGCGAGCAGGTGGCCGAGACCATCAAGCGCTACTGCAAGGCCAAGGTGGACTTCGACGTGATCAGTAATCCCGAATTCCTCCGTGAAGGCTTCGCCGTCGAGGACTTGATGAAGCCCGACCGCATCGTCGTCGGCGTCGGCTCGCAGCGGCCCGTGTCGGCGATGAAGGAAGTTTATTCTCCGTTCAACGCGCCGATCATCATCACCGACATCAACTCCGCCGAGCTGATCAAGCACGCGGCGAACTCCTTCCTTGCGTTGAAAATTTCCTACATCAACGCCATCTCCGTCATCTGCGAGGCCAGCGGCGCGAACGTCATCGAGGTCGCCAACGGCATGGGGATGGACGCACGCATCGGCCGGCGCTTCCTCGACGCGAGCCTGGGCTTCGGCGGCAGCTGCTTCCCGAAGGATTTGAGTGCGTTCATCAAGATTGCCGACCAGCTCGGCTATGATTTCCACCTGCTCAAGGAAGTCCAGCGTATCAACGCGCAGCAGATGGACCGTTTCGTCAAAAAAATCACCGACACGCTCTGGGTGCTGAAGGAAAAGAAAATCGGCGTGCTCGGCCTCGCGTTCAAGCAGAACACCGACGATGTGCGGATGTCGCCGGCGATTGATCTTTGCCAGCGGTTGCAGAAGGAGGGTGCGACGCTGCGCGTCCACGATCCCAAGGCGATGGACAAGGCCAAGGCCGTGCTCAAGGACGTCACCTACGTCGCCGACATGAACGAAGTCGCCGACGGCTGCGACGCGCTGGTCATCGCGACCGAGTGGCCGGAATTCAAGAAGCTCGACCTGGAGCGCGCGCGCAAGGCGCTGTCGCATCCCATCATGTTCGACGGGCGCAATCTTTTCGAGCCCGCCGAGATGGAGCGGCTCGGCTTCATCTACAAGAGCATCGGCAGGTAAGGATGAAGTATGAGGTATGAGGTATGAAGCGGAGGGAAACCGGCGCGCTGGCCTCCGCTCATCATTCATCCCTCATAACTCATACCTCCATCGAAGTCGCCGCCGGCCTTGTTTTTCGCACGGGCAAACTCCTGATCACCCAGCGCCGTCCGCAGGATCATCTCGGCGGGCTGTGGGAATTTCCCGGTGGCAAGCGTGAGCCGGGCGAAACTTTTGGGCAGTGTTTGCGGCGCGAGCTTCGCGAGGAGCTTGGCGTCGAGGCCATCGTCGGCGAACTCATCGAGGAACTCACCCACGTCTACCCGGAGAAGACCGTTCACTTGCAATTCTTCCTCTGCACGCTCGCGGCGGGCAGCCCGGAGCCGCAGCCGCACGGCTGCCACGCGCTCGCCTGGATCACCCGCGACGAACTGGAGCGCCATGCGTTCCCCGCCGCCGACGCGCGGCTGCTCCAGCGCCTGCGCGACCACGCCGGCTGGTGGCGGTGAACCGGGGGTGGGTTTGAATTCGTCAGGCTGGCTTCGCTGAAAATGGACTTGTAATCCCCATGTGCCGATGGCTGACTCCTCCCCGTCTTTTATCAAAGCTATGCAACCGCCCCCTTCCTTCGGTGACGTTCCGGGACACAACCGTTCCCCGCAGGTTTTTGTTGTGGATGATCAGCCCATGCTCGCCGAGATGCTCGGCTTCGCCCTGGTCGCCGCCGGGTTTCGCGTCCGGGCGTGCGATAATCCCAAAGTCGCCCTGCAGGCGTTTCTGGACGCCTCACCGAGACCGGACGTGCTCGTGAGCGACAACATGATGCCGGAGATGAACGGCTGGGAGCTGATCAAGCTTTGCAAAGAGGCGCATCCGCGCCTGAAGACGGTTTCTGCCAGCGGCTCGCTCCACAAGACGCCTCCCCCCGCCGACGTGTCCCTGGACGGCATCATTCAAAAACCGTTCTCCCCGGCGGAGCTGGTGGTGCTGGTGAAGCAGATTCTGGCGAAATAATCGCGCCATGCTTCCGCCGTGAAAAGGCTGCCCGCCCGCCGCCGCCCGTGCAAACTCTGGCTGGACTGACCGGGAGGAAACCAGTGTTCACTTGTTTGTGACTCGCGCCCGCCGCCGTTCGCCCGCCGTTGCTTCCGCTGAAATCCAGCGCTGGGATGCCGCCGCCGGCCTCCGCCCGCGCTCCGACTGGCTGGCGCGCGAGGAGCCGCTGGAAATCCGCGTGCGCGGCCGCAGCGTGGCCGTGACGATGCGCACCCCCGGCCACGACGAGGAACTGGCCGCCGGCTTTCTGCTCACGGAAGGCTTGATTCACCGGCGCGCGGATGTCGTCCGCATCGCGCACTGCCGGCGCGGCGAAGCGGCGCAATTTCGGAACACGCTCAACGTTTTTCTCCCGCCTTCCGTCGAGGTGGACTTTGATCAGCTGACCCGGCACGTCTTTGCCTCTTCGAGCTGCGGCCTGTGCGGCAAGAGTTCGATTGAATCCGTCCACCAGCACTTCGCGCCGGTCGAATCCGCCGCCCGCATTCCGGCGCAAGTTCTCCTCCGGCTCCCGCAAAAACTCCGCGCGGCGCAGGCGGCCTTTGCGCAGACCGGCGGCCTGCACGCGGCGGCGGTGTTTGAAACCAGCGGCAGGCTCGTTGTGCTGCGCGAGGACGTGGGCCGGCACAACGCCGTGGACAAGGTGCTGGGCTTCGGCCTGCGGCGGGGCCGGCTGCCGTTTGACTGGCACGTGCTGCTGGTGAGCGGGCGCGCGTCCTTCGAGATCATGCAGAAGGCGCTGGCGGCGCGCGTGCCCATCGTCGCGGCGGTGTCCGCGCCGTCGAGCCTCGCCGTGGAGTTCGCGCGGGAGAGCGGGCAGACGCTCGTCGGCTTTCTGCGCGACGGCTCGTTCAACCTCTATTCACATCCGCAGAGAATCGCAGACGCTCCCGCCCCTCGTCCTCGTTCTCGGCCTCGGCGGGCGGCAGCAAATTTTCGGGGACGAGGGCGAGAACGAGGGGGAGTAAAAATCAGCGGGTGAAAGTTTTCCTCAATGGCCGGCTCGTGCCGGAGGCGCAGGCGGTCGTGTCCGTGCTGGATCGCGGCTTTCTCTACGGCGACGGGCTGTTCGAGACGGTGCGCGTGGCGAACGCCCGCCCGTTCCGCTGGGCGGGGCACTGCGGGCGGCTGCGGCGCGGCGCGGAATTTCTCCGCCTCAAACTTCCGCTCTCGAACGACGAGTTGCTCGCGCACGCGCTGGCGTTGATTGTGGAGAATCAAATGCCGGAGGCCATCCTGCGCGTGGCCCTCTCGCGGGGCGTGGGGCGGCGCGGGTATTCGCCGCGCGGGGCAGATTCGCCGACGGTCGTGATGTCGCTGCACGAGTCAGAGGCGGTTGAGCCGGGAAAACCTTTCGCCTGGCGGCTCGCCACGGCCTCGCTGCGCCTGCCGGCGGGCGACCCGCTGGCCGCGTTCAAGACCGCGAACAAGCTTCCCCAAGTGCTCGCGCGCGCCGAGGCGGAGGAGCGCGGCGCGGACGAGGCGTTGCTGTTGAACTCAAGCGGTGAAATCGCGGAGACGACGGGTGGAAACTTTTTCTGGATCGCCGGCGGCATCGTCCGCACGCCGCCGCTGGCGGCGGGCGTGCTGCCGGGCGTCACGCGCGCGGCGATCATTGAACTGTGCGGCACGGACGGAATCGCCGTGCGTGAGGAGCGGGTGCCACCGGAAGTTTTGCGCGAAGCGGACGGGATGTTTGCCACGATGAGCACGCGGGGTGTGGTGGAGGTGACGGAGTTGGACGGCCAACTGTTGTGCCGCGCACCGTTGACGGCGCGGCTGCACGCGGCATGGTGGGACTTGGTGCAGCGCGAGACGCGCGGCTGAACTACTGCCGACGCTTGGGCACTTCCAAAATGCCGGACGGGCGGGGCGGGGGAGGAAGTTCGGTGCTCGGCGTGAAGACCGGCGGCGGCGCGGAGAAGGCGGCGGCGGGCCGGGAGCCGAAATCATCGGGCGCGGCGGGTTTGAGGCTGCCGCCGGAACCGGGCAGTGTGCCGGACAGGGCCGAGGCGGGACGCTTGCCCAGCAGGGCGTCGAAGCTGGACTGGCTCAACGGACTCGCGGACTGGAGCGATCCGCCGCTGGAAAAATTGAACGAGCCCAGCCCGGGGGAAGCTCCGCCGGGCGGGCCGGACGGGTTCAGCAGGCGGCCAAACTCCTCGGCGCGCGCCTCGCGCTCCATCAGGCGGTCGCTGCGCGGGCCGGTGGCGCGGCTCTCGGTGAACGATTCGCGCAGTTCGGATTTCTCCGTGGAAACTTTGCCAGAGTCCCCCTCGGCGCGGGACAGGCCGCTGCGCGGGCGGCTGGAGGAGCCTAGACCGTCGTTGCTCCGCATTCCGGGCGGGCGCGCGTTGGCAGTTTCCGCGTCGAGGCCGGGCGGCGCGCTGGGATCGCGCGCGGGGTTGTTGTCGGCGTCTTTCGCGGATTTTCCATCCTTGCCGGAGTTTTTCTGCTTGTCGGTGCGGCTGTCAAAAAACTCCTCCATCGCCGTCTTCTCTTTTTTCTCCGCCGGGTCGAGGTCGCGCTCTTCGGAATCCTTCTTCGTGGATTTTTTCCCGCCCCGGTTTTCCACCTCTTTCATGTTGTTGAAAATCCACTCGCGCCGCTCCGTGGCCGGGTCGTCTTCGCGCCCGCCTTTTTTCTTGGCGCCCGTCGTGGGGCCGGAGGACGGGATGAACGGCATCTGGCCGGGTTCGGTGGCGGTGGGGCGGAAGTTGTCGATGCCGCCGGTGGGGCTGAAGCGCGGCTTCTCCTTCGGATCAGCCAGCGGGGCGGTGTCGTTTCCGTCCGGGCTGGAGAAGCGGATTTTTTCCCCGGCATGAAGTGATGCAGACAGGATCAGCACCGCCGCCACCATCATCCGGGCGGCGTGCTGCATCGTAGCCTGCGTCGAGAGCATGTTTTTTAATAGCACAAGCTGGCGCGGTGCAACAGGGGAAAATTTCCGCCCGCGAACCACGCCAATGACGCGAACAATGGAAAGCATTTTCGTGTGTTTCGCGTGATTCGCGGGCCACTCCGGGTTGGAATCAAGCCGGTGGTTGGTTGGGCCGCCGCCAGCCCCCGCTCGACATCCGCGCTGGCGGGTGCCATTTTCCGGGCGTGACTGCGGCCAAACTCGAACATCTGCACCGTGTGCTCGCCTCCTACGGCTCGTGCGTGGTGGCGTATTCCGGCGGGGTGGATTCGGTGTTCCTCGCCCGCGTGGCGCACGACGTTTTGGGCGGCAAATCCCTCGCCGCGATTGCCGATTCGCCGAGCCTGCCGCGCCGCGAACTGGAGGAAGCCCTTGACATCGCGCGGAAGTTTGAGATTCCCGTGCGCGTTGTTCATACGCGGGAGTTTGCCAACGCCGACTATCTTGCGAACCCGGCGAACCGCTGTTACTTCTGCAAGCACGAGCTGTTCACTGAACTCGTTCCGCTCGCGCGTGAACTCGGTTTCGCCGTCATCGCCTACGGCGAGAACGCGAGCGACGCGGGCGACTTCCGGCCCGGCGCAACGGCGGCGGCGGAGTTTGCGGTGCGCGCGCCGCTCAAGGAGGCGGGGCTGACCAAGGCGGAGATTCGCGAACTGTCCGCCCAGCTCGGCCTGCCCACGGCGGACAAGCCGCAAATGGCGTGCTTGAGCTCGCGCATCCCGCACGGCGAGCCGGTCACGCCGGAGAAGCTGGCGATGATCGAGGCGGCGGAAAACGTGCTGCGCGACCTCGGTTTTTATGACGTGCGCGTGCGGCACCACGAACTGGGATCCAAATTGCCGGCTGCCGGCCTCAAATTGCCAGTCGGCGGCGAGGAACTTTCAACCTTCAACCTTCAACCTTCGATCTTTCAGCAACTGGCTCGCATCGAACTTGGAGCCACGGAGATTCCGCGCTTCCTTGCGGACGGGATTTCTTCGCGCGTGGCGGAGGCGTTGAAGAAAATCGGCTACGCGCACGTGACGCTGGACTTGCTGGGCTACCGGCGCGGGAGCCTGAGCGAACCCGCCGCCGTCCGCCTCGTCGGAGCCGCGTCGCCGGGCGGGAAAATTTTAGTTTGAATCCCCGCGCCGGTTGACTACTGATTGCGGCGTGAGCAGCAGCAACACAGCAGCAAAAACGTGAAACCGACCGACCTGCGGGGCATCCTGCAATACATCCCGCGCTTCCGCGAGAAGACCTTCATCATCGCCGTGGACGGCGCGATCGTCACCGACGAGAACTTCGCCAACATCCTCCTCGATGTGGCGGTGCTGCGCTCGCTGAACATCCGCGTCGTCCTCGTCCACGGCGCGGCGGCGCAAATCCAGTCGCTCGCGGGACAGCAGAAAATCACCGCCTCGAATCTCGACGGCACCGGCATCACCGACGCCGATACGCTCAAGCTCGCGCTCACCGCCGCGAACCGGCTCACGCACGAAATCCTCGAGGGGCTTTCCGCCAACGACCTGCGCGCCGCCGCCACCAACGCCATCATCGCGCACCCGATGGGCATTTTGCAGGGCGTGGATCACCTCTTCACCGGCAAGGTCGAGCGCGTGGACACCGAGCTGCTCCAGACATTGCTCGCGCAGGGCATCGTGCCCGTCGTGCCGCCGCTGGGCTTCGACGGTGATGGAAAAACTTACCGCGTGAACTCCGACGGCGTGGCGCTGGCCGTGGCGGAGGCGTTGAAGGCGACGAAACTAATTTTCATCACGACCACCGACGGGCTGGTCTGCAACGGCCAGCTTATCCGGCAGATGCTCGTGGCAGACCTCGACGCCCTGCTCGCGCAAAAGAAGTGCGACTTCACGCCACAGGCGCTCTCGAAGGCGCAGCATTCCGCCGCCGCGTGCCACGCGGGCGTGCCGCGCGTCCACGTCATCAACGGCAGCGTGGACGAGGGGTTGCTCGCCGAGGTGTTTTCCAACGAGGGCATCGGCACGCTGATCTACGCGAACGAATACCAGCAGATCCGCCCGGCCAAGAAGAAGGACGTGCGGAGCATCATGCTGTTGACGAAAAATTCCGTGGCGACCGAGGAGCTGGTCAAGCGCACGCGCGCCGCCATTGAGAAGCAGCTCGGCGACTATTTCATTTTTGAAATTGATAAGAACCCCGTGGCCTGCGTCGCGCTGCACTTGTATCCCGAAGCGAACAAGGGCGAGCTGGCCTGTCTCTACGTCAACCCGTCGCACGAGAACCAGGGCATCGGGCGCAAGCTCATCCAGTTCGTCGAGAGCAAGGCGCGCGAGCTGGGGCTGGGCGAACTGCTCACGCTTTCCACGCAGGCGTTCACGTATTTCCAGTCCAAGGGCGGCTTCAGCGAAGGCACGCCGGACGACCTGCCGCCCGCCCGCCGCGAAAAATACGACCAGAGCGGGCGCAACTCGAAGGTGCTGGTGAAGAGGCTCAAATAGCGGGCGAATGCCACAGCCCGTAAAACTACTGTTTGTTTGCAGCCGCAATCGCTGGCGCAGTCCGACGGCGGAAGCAATCTTCAATCGCCCGGGAATATCGCAGGCCCGCTCCGCCGGCACCGAGCCGGGCGCACGAGTTAAAATTACGGCAGGGCACATCGGCTGGGCTGACATGGTGTTTGTTATGGAGAAAAAGCACCTGCGGCGACTGCAGGAGCGCTTCCCCGAAGAACTCGCGGGCAAGACGGTTGTTTGCCTCCATATTCCAGATGACTACGGTTTGATGGAGCCAGAACTCGTCGGCTTGCTGCAAACGGCAGTTACTCCGCACCTGCAAGTTTGATCTGACATCATTTTATGGGTTTTATTTTTATCCTGCCGCTCGCGGCATTGTTCCTCTGGGTTCTCGGCTCCACCTATCGCGCGCTGGGCCGCCTGAACGTGCCGCGCGAGTGGCGGACGAAAGCCTGGCTGCTGCTCGCCGTCGGCGCGGGGCTGGGCGTGTGGTTCGCCTTTTTCACGAGCTACCATCCGTCGCCCGCCGTGCGGCTGGCGGGATTCCCCGTCCCCGTCGGCATGGAGCGTTTTCAAGACGGCAAATGGGCCGCCATCACACTGCCAACCGCCGTGCGGCTGGCGGCCTTCGTGGTGGACATCCTCGGCGGACTCGCCGTGGCGTTGCTGCCGATGAAGCTCGCGTGCGTCCTCCGGCAGTTTCGCAACGAGGGTGCCGCGTTGGAGCAGCCGCCCAAGGCCTGATGCAACCGAGCGAAAGCGACGGCTTCCGCCACGCGGTGCAGGAATTTGAGCGCACCCGCCGGCGGCTCGGCGTTCCACCGGAGCAATTCCTCTTCGTCGTCAACATTGAGCGGCAGGCCGCAGCGTTGTTTGAGCAATGCCGCGTTTCCCCTCACCCCGGCCCTCTCTCCGAGGAGAGGGAGCGGTCTAGTTCGCCGCTCGAAAAATCGCCCAGCCTCCGCACCGCGCCATCGCTGGCTGCGATTCCCCCTCTCCCCCCGGGAGAGGGCAGGGGTGAGGGGGAACACTGCGTGCAACCCGAGTATCAATTTCAGCGCGCCTACCGCTGCTCCACGTCCAAGTTTGGCATCGGCCAGGCCGCCGGTTCCAATTGCACGCCGCTCGGCCTGCACCGCATCGCGGAAAAAATCGGAGAGAGCTGTCCCGTCGGCACCATCTTCAAAGCGCGCAAGCCGGTCGGCCAAGTGCCGCCCGGAACACTCGACGCTACGGCCATCACCACGCGCATCCTCTGGCTCGAAGGGCTGGAGCCGGGCTTCAATCGCGGCGGCGACGTGGACACTCACGCGCGCTACATCTACCTCCACGGCACCGGCGACGAGACGACGCTGGGCCGCCCCGCCTCGCACGGCTGCATCCATCTCGCGGCGGAGGATTTGATTCCGCTCTACGACCAGCTGCCCGTCGGCACGCTGGTGTGGATTTCGGAAGAGTGATTGGCCGCGAAAAGGCGCAGAAGACACAAAATGAAACTCTGTTTTGCGCCTTCTGCGCCTTTTCGCGGCAATTCTTCCGGCAATTCTCCCAACCAAAATCCATCTTCCAACTTCCGCCCGTTGGCGTATTTTCAGCGCATGAGTTTGTTGGAACAGATGACGCAGCTCGCGCAGCAGGCCAAAGCCGCCTCGCGCGAGTTGGCGCAACTCACCACGGCGGAGAAGAACGCCGGCCTGCTCGCCATGGCCGGTGCGCTGGAGCAAAGCGCCCCCGCCATCAAGACCGCGAACGCGCTCGACATGGACGCCGGGGCGGCGATGGGCCTCACCGGCGCGATGCTCGACCGCCTCAAGCTCGACGACAAACGCATCGCCGCGATGGCCAAAGGACTGCGCGAAGTCGCCGCGCTGCCCGATCCGGTGGGTCGCGTGCTCGACGAGCGCACGCGCCCGAATGGGCTGCGGCTCCAGAAAATCGCCACGCCCATCGGCGTCGTCGTCATCATCTACGAATCGCGCCCCAACGTGACGGCGGATGCGGCGAGCCTGTGCTTCAAGACTGGCAACGCCACCATTCTGCGCGGCGGCAAGGAGGCGTTGAACTCGAACCAAATCATCGCGCGCCTGATGGTCGAGGCCGGGCGCAAGGCGCTGGCGAAATTTCCCAAACACGCCATCCAGGTCGTGCCCACGACGGATCGCGAGGCGATTCCCGCGCTGCTCTCGCTCACGCAGTTCGTGGACCTCTGCATGCCGCGCGGCGGCGAAGGGCTGATCCGCGCGGTGACGGAGTGCAGCAAGGTGCCGGTCATCAAGCATTACAAGGGCGTCTGCCACGTGTTCGTGGACCGCGACGCCGACCTCGCCATGGCCGAGAACATCGTGATGAACGCGAAAGTCCAGCGGCCCGCCGTCTGCAACGCGGCGGAGACGTTGCTCGTGGACAAAGTGGTGGCGGCAAAATTTCTCCCCGCCATTGACCGCAAGCTGGCGGAGAAGAAAGTGCAACTGCGCGTGGACGACACGACGCGCTCGTTGCTGCAACCTGCAACCTGCAACTTGCAACCTGCAACCGAGGCCGATTGGTTCACCGAATACAACGACTACATCCTCAACGTTCGCGTCGTGGACGGCGTGAAGGCGGCCATTGACCACATCAACCACTACGGCTCCGCGCACTCGGACAGCATCGTGACGCGCAACGAAGCGGCGGCGAAGCAGTTCCTCGCCGAGGTGGACTCGGCGGCGGTGTATTGGAACGCGAGCACGCGCTTCACTGACGGCGGCGAATTCGGCATGGGCGCGGAGATTGGCATCAGCACCGACAAGGTCGGCGCGCGCGGCCCGATGGGACTGGATGAACTCACGACCTACAAGTGGCTGGGATTTGGCACCGGGCAAATCAGAACGTGATTCAAAGCCACAGATTGAACACAGATGAAACACAGATTTCAGAGCCGGAAACATCTGTGTTCAATCTGTGTTTCATCTGTGGCTAAAAAACAGTGAATCCCGCCGACTCCGCCAAATTCATCCGCGACGCGCTCCCGCCCGACGGCTTGTTCGCCGGCCAGGAGTGGCGCATTTCGCCGGCGCCCTTTCCGCTCGGCGAGAAACTTGCACGCGAACTCGACTCGCTGGGCCGCGTGCTGCTGCAATTCTATCGCGCGGCCAATCTGCTCTACCGTCGGAGCGTCGAGGGTAAACAGCCGGAGTGGGTCGCGCGCTGGCTCGATCAGGGCAAGCCCGCCGAACTCATCGCGCTCCAGCGCTCGCCCGCCTTCAAGAACGACGTGCCGCGCGTCATCCGCCCGGACATTTTGCTGACCGAGGACGGCTTCGCCATCACGGAGCTTGACAGTGTGCCCGGCGGCATCGGGCTGACGGCGTGGCTCAACAAGACGTATTCGGAATCCAGAATCCAGAATCCAGAATCCAGAATCATCGGCGGCGCGGACGGGATGGTGCGCGGGTTTGAATCCATCTTCGGTGGTGCAAAGCAGGTTCACCTCGTCGTCTCGGAAGAGGCGGCCACGTATCGCCCGGAGATGGAATGGCTGGCGGGGCAGATGAAGAATTCAGAATTCAGAATTCAGAATTCAGAATTCACAGATTTCGCCGAGAGCGACGCGGTGTATCGTTTCTTCGAGCTGTTCGATTTGGAAAATGTGCCGAGTGCCAGGCGCATCTTTGAACTCGCGGCGGAAGGGAAAATCCGCCTCACGCCGCCGCCCAAACCGCTGTTCGAGGAGAAGCTGATCTTCGCGCTGCTGTGGAACCGCAACCTGCGCGGCTTCTGGCGGCAGGAGTTGGGCGAGAGTTTTTTGGCGCGGCTGCAACGGCACATTCCCTATACCTGGCTGGTGGATCCGACGCCGCTGCCGCCGCACGCGGCGATTCCCGAACTGAACCTCACCGACTGGCAGCAGTTGAAAACGCTGTCGCAGAAGGAGCGCGACCTGATTTTGAAAGTCTCCGGCTACTCTGCCGAGGCGTGGGGCGCGCGTGGCGTGTTTCTCGGCAGCGACCTGTCGGCGGAGGACTGGAGCGTGGCGGTGGACAAGTCCATCGCGAGCTTCCCACAGTCGCCCTATGTGCTGCAGCGCTTCCACAAGCCGCGCGTCGTCGAGGCGAACTACTTCGACTTTGCCCGGAACGAGCTGACGCCGATGCCGGGCCGGGCGCGGCTGTGCCCGTATTATTTCGTGGCGGGCGAGAACGACGCGGCGCGCGCCACGCTCGGCGGCGTGCTGGCGACCATCGTTCCCGCCGACAAGAAAATCGTCCACGGCATGAGCGAAGCGGTGCTCGCGCCGTGTTCGGGATGAGGGGTGGTTGCAGGTTGCAGGTTGC
>JACRJY010000027.1 GCA_016235585.1 Verrucomicrobiota bacterium
CCCGGTGCTAATGAGAGAAAATAGTTCGGAAAAGAATTTTGAAACCCACCCCCAACCCGCACTGAAAGGAACCTCGTGGAAATGCCGCCCGTCATATCGTCCGCTGAAAACGCCCCCGCCGAGACCGCGCCCACCGAACAGCAAATCGTCGAGCAGCTCGTCGCCGGGCGCGCGCGCATCGAGAGCGAGCTGGCGAAGGTCATCGTCGGCCAGAAGGCCGTCGTGGAGGAGCTGCTGATTTCACTCTTCGCGGGCGGGCACTGCCTCATCACCGGCGCTCCGGGCCTGGCGAAGACGCTGCTCGTGAAATCCATCGCGCAGATTTTTCACCTGCGTTTCTCGCGCATCCAGTTCACGCCCGACCTGATGCCGGCGGACATCACGGGCATGGAGATTTTGCAGGACGCCGCCGACGGGCGGCGGATGATTTTTGTCAAAGGCCCCATCTTCGCCAACATGATTCTTGCCGACGAAATCAACCGCACACCGCCCAAGACGCAGGCCGCGCTGCTGGAGGCGATGCAGGAGCACCAGGTCACCGCCGCCGGCGTGCGGCACGCGCTGGAGGAGCCGTTCTTCGTGCTCGCCACGCAGAACCCGATTGAGATGGAAGGCACGTATCCGCTGCCGGAGGCGCAGCTCGACCGCTTCATGTTCAACGTGGTGATTGACTACCTGCCGGAGAACGACGAGGTCGCGGTGGTCACGCGCACCACGGCGGGAAAATCCGAATCCATCCAGCCGCTGTTCTACGGCGCGGACGTGCTGCGCTTCCAGGAAATCGTCCGCAAGGTTCCCATCGCCGAAGACCTCGTGCGCTACGCCGTGCGCCTCGCGGCGGCGTCGCGTCCGCGCCAGACGGGCACGCCGGACTTCGTGAACCAATGGGTGAGCTGGGGTGCGGGCACGCGCGCGGGGCAGTTCCTCGTGCTCGGCGCGAAAGTGCGCGCGCTGCTCCAGGGCCGCGCGCACGTGACGCTGGAGGATTTGCAGACGCTCGCCTTCCCCGTGCTGCGGCACCGCATCCTCATCAACTACCGCGCCGAGGCCGAGGGCATGACGGTGGAGAAGGTCATCCAGAAACTGATCGAAGCGGTCAAACTTCCCGGCGCATGAGCGGAGCTTCCGTTGAATTCACCGCCGCGCCGGGCAAAACCTACGGCGCAGGCACGTCGCTCGTTGACCCGCAGTCGCTCATGGCCATCCGCAGCCTCGAACTGCGCGCGCGCGTCGTGGTCGAGGGCTTCTGGACCGGCCTGCACCGCAGCCCGTATCACGGCTTCTCCGTCGAGTTCACCGAGTATCGCCAATACACACCCGGCGACGACCCGCGCTACCTCGACTGGCGGCTCTTCGCGCGCACCGACCGGTTTTACATCAAGAAATTCGAGGACGAAACCAACCTCCGCTGCCATCTGCTCGTGGACAACTCGCGCTCGATGGCGTTCGGCTCCGCCGGCTACACCAAGGCCGACTACGCGAACACCCTCGCCGCCACGCTCGCCTACTTCCTCCACCAGCAGGGCGACGCCGTCGGCGCGCTGACCTTCGACGAGGAAATCCGCGAATATCTCCCCGCGCGCAACCGCCCCGGCCACTTGCGCCGCCTCATGCTCGCGCTCGAAAAACCCGCCGCCGGCGTGGACACCGACCTCGACGCGCCGCTGCGCCGCATCGCCGAGCTCGTCCGCAAGCGCAGCCTGATGATTTTGATTTCCGACCTGCTCGCGCCGCCGCAGGCGCTGGAGCAGAACCTCGCCGCGCTCGCCGCGTGCGGGCATGAAGTCATGCTGTTCCACGTCCTCGACCCGGCGGAGTTGAACTTCACGTTCACCCAGGCCGCGATGTTTCACGACGTGGAATCGGGCCGCGACCTCTATGTGGATCCGGACGCGGTGCGAAAGGAATATCTGCGCCGGCTTACCGCGCACAACGAGCAGGTTTCCGCCATCTGTCGGAAGCTCGGCGTGGCCTGCGTGCGCTTCGACACCGCGCGCCCGCTCGAACTGGCCCTCTTCGACCTGCTCCGCGAGCGGATGCGGCAGGGGAAGAAAATCCGCCGCGCCGGGGCGACGAGCGCGTGATGTTCTTCCCGCCGACCACGTCCCGCTTGACACCATTGCGGCCTTTGCACCAGCCTTGAATCGGCTCGCACCGAATTGCATCGAATCATCCTATGAAAACTTCAGCCTTCCTCCGCTCGCTCTCCGTCTGGAAAACCAGCCTGCTCGCCGCCGCCATCGTTGGCGCGTCCTTCGGCTGTGTCACGACGCAATCCGACAAGGGCTTCGTCAGCCTCTTTGACGGCAAGACGCTCAACGGCTGGACGCTCCTCGGCAAGAAGGGCGACGGTTACGGCGTGAAGGACGGCGTGCTTTTCTGCGCCAAGGGCGGCGGCGGAAATCTGCTGACGGACAAGGAATACGCGGACTTCATCCTGCGCTTCGAGTTCAAGCTCGAACCCGGCTCGAACAACGGCATCGGCATCCGCACGCCGTTCGAGGGCGCGACGCTCGCCTACACCGGCATGGAGATTCAGATTCTCGACACCGCCTACGACAAGCCGCTCAAGCCTGCGCAATATCACGGCTCTGTCTATGACATCGTGCCCGCCAAGACCGGCGCGCTCAAACCCGCCGGCGAATGGAACACCGAGGAAATCACCGCCCAGGGCCGCCGCATCAAGGTCACGGTCAACGGCAAGGTCATCGTGGACACCGACCTCAACCGGGTTACTGACGCCGCCACGCTGCGGAAGCATCCGGGGATGCTGCGCGAAAAGGGCCACCTCGGCTTCCTCGGTCACAACGATTACTGCGAGTTCCCCAACATCCGCATCAAGGAATTGCCCGCGACAAATCCGCACAACATCGCGCCGAAGGGTTTCACGAAGCTTTTCAATGGCCGCGACCTCGAAGGCTGGAAGGGCCTCGTCGGCGATCCCGTCAAGCGCGCGAAGATGACGCCGCTCGAAATGGCCGTCGCGCAGATCAAGGCCGATCAGGACATGGCCCAGCACTGGCGCGTCGAGGACGGCGCGCTCGTCTTCGACGGCAAGGGCAAGAGCCTCTGCACCGCGAAGGACTACGCGGACTTCGAGATGCTCGTGGACTGGAAGATTCTCCCCGACGGCGACAGCGGCATTTATCTGCACGGCTCGCCGCAGATTCAAATCTGGGATCCGTGGGGCAAGAACGAGAAGGCCCGCGTCGGCTCCGGCGGCGTGTTCAACAACCAGACTCATCCCGCCGCGCCAACGAAGCTCGCCGACCATTTCATCGGCGACTGGAACCGCTTCCGCATCCTGATGGTCGGCGAGAAGGTCCACGTCTTCCTCAACGGCGAACTCGTCGTCAACAACGTCACGATGGAGAACTACTGGGATCGGACGCAGCCGATTTTCCCCACGGGCCAGTTGGAATTGCAGAACCACGGCAACACGCTCTGGTTCCGCAATGTCTATGTCCGCGAGATCAACACGAGCAGCCCGATTGCGTCCGCCCCGCCTCCGCCCCAGCCGCCGAAGGCCGCGCCCGCCGCCAAAGGTAAAAAGGCCGCGCCCAAGGCCGCGCCCAAGAAAAAGTGACTGTGACCTCGACAAAGCAATCGATCCAATCCTGTCCGCTGGAGCGCCGGTCTCCGACCCGGCGTGGAACGGCTGAAAACGCGCCGGGTCGGAGACCGGCGCTCCAGTTTTGCTGACAACTCCAACCATGAAAACTTCATTGAACCGCCGCGCGTTCCTGCAGCACGGCTCTGTCACCGCCGCGGGACTCGTTGCCGCGCCTTGGTTGAGTTTCGGCAAAGGCTCGGCAAATGAAAAACTGAACGTCGCCTTCGTCGGCACCGCCAACCGCGCCGGGGCCGACCTCGCGGGCGTGGCCAAGGAAACCGAACTCGCCAACGTCGTCGCGCTCTGCGACGTGGATGAAAACTTCCTCGCCGCCGCGAAGCAGAAGCACCCGCGCGCCGACACCTACACCGACTTCCGCGAAATGCTGGAGCGCAAAGACCTCGACTGCGTCGTCGTCGGGACGCCCGACCACACGCACGCCGTCGCGGCGGTCGCTGCGCTGCGCGCCGGCTGCCACGTGTATTGCGAGAAGCCGCTGGCCCGCACCGTTTCCGAGGTGCGCATCATCACCGACACCGCGCGCAAGCTGAAGCGCGTGACGCAGATGGGGAACCAGATTCACTCCGGCACGAACTTCCGCCGCGTGGTGGAGCTCGTGCAGAGCGGGGCCATCGGCGAAGTGCGCGAAGTCCACGTGTGGGTTGGCTCCACTTATGGCGGGAGCAGCCTGCCCACCGACACGCCGCCCGTGCCCAATGGGTTGCACTACGATTTGTGGGTCGGCCCGGCGAAGTTCCTCCCGTATCACCCCGAATACGTGCCGTTCAAATGGCGCAACTGGTGGAATTTCGGCGGCGGCTCGCTCGCGGACTTCGGCTGCCACTACATGGATTTGCCGCACTGGGCGCTCGGCTTGAGCCATCCGCTGTCCGTCGAGGTGGTGGATGGCCCGCCGGTGCATCGCGACAGCCCGCCGCCGTGGCTCATCATGCGCTACGAATACCCGCAGCGCGACGCCCTGCCCCCGGTGCGCCTCACCTGGTATCACGGCGGCAAACAGGCACCGATGCTCACCGACGACCAGCGCGCGAAGTGGAAGAGCGGCGTGCTCTTCGTCGGCTCGCGCGGCAAGCTGCTCGCCAATTACACCAACCATGTGCTGCTGCCGGAGGCGGCCTTTGCGGATTTCAAGCGCCCGGAGCCGTTCATCCCCGATTCGGTCGGGCATCACAAGGAATGGCTGCTCGCCTGCAAGACCGGCGGCAAGCCCGGCTCGAATTTCGACTACGCCGGCCCGCTCACCGAGGCCGCGCTGCTCGGCAACGTGGCCTATCGCACCGGCAAAAAACTGGAGTGGGACGCGAAGAAGCTGCGCGCGGCGAACGCGCCCGAAGCGGATGAATTCATCCAGCACCACTATCGGAAGGGCTGGAAGATTTGAGACCGGAGTTTTCAGCCACGGATGGAACACGGATTAAACACTGACAAATAATTTACCCGCTAATGTAAATGTTAGTCGGCTCCCACGCGCCATGCCATCATTCCGCGGAATCCAAATCGAGCTAACCACACAACCAGATCCGATCTCAGATGCAGAGATTCGTTCGGCAGAGGCAGCCCTTGGCTGCACTTTCCCGCCGGATTACCGCGATTTCCTTCTTCAGTTCGGCATCGGAGAATTCGCGCAGATTCCGTTACGAGTGCTACCTCCGTCTGCACTCATCTGGCGCACGCCTGAGGACCAAGAGCGACTGCGTGAGTATTGGTTTTGGGCTGACTCCTCCGAGGTTTGGTCGCAGAACTTGGCGTGTGAGTCCATCGCCTGCTTCGACGGCTCCTGTGGCGACGATGTCCGATTCCATCCTAGTAACTCCAGCTCCTTCTACGTTTTGCCACACGAAGACAGCCAGATATTCCGCATCGCGACCTTTGCTGAACTTATCGCCTGCTTTTTCACGATCTACGGTGTCACACCCCAAGAACTCAGCTTCGAACCGCAACAAGCCCATGTCGCCTAATGTCCAAGGAGACTGCATTCACTCCCCTGCAAACTAGAGATTTTTCCTGTGTTCCTGTCTTCCTGATTCATGCCAGTGTTTCATCCGTGTTCCATCCGTGGCTAAAAACATTTTCACCTTATGCAAAATCCTGACCAGCTCCGCGAACTGTTCCGCATGCAGCAGGCGCTCAACGAGCGCATCGGCGTCAAGACCGACGGCATGACGGAGGAGGAAAAAACCAGGTGGGTGCTCAACTATTGCCGCGCCATGTCGCAGGAGATGGCCGAGCTGACCGACAGCGTGCCGTGGAAATGGTGGGCCAAATACCAACGGTTCGACGAGCAGAACGCCCGCGTCGAGGTCGTGGACCTGTTCCACTTCCTCATCAGCCTCGCGCAGGTGCTCGGCATGAGCGCGGACGACGTGTTCGCCGCCTACGTGAAGAAGAACGAGGTGAACTTCAAGCGCCAGGACTCCGGCTACGCCACGAAGGACCACGACGACTCGAAGCACATCTGAACTTCCGCCGGGAAAAAGAAAAGCGCGGGCAAAAGTCGCCCGCGCTTTTTCGTTTCAAATACGATTACGGCAAATCCGTCGCGCCCATCAGGTAGCGGTCGCACTCGCGCGCGGCGCCGCGGCCTTCGTTGAAGGCCCAGACGACGAGGCTCTGGCCGCGGCGGCAGTCGCCGGCGGCGAAGACCTTCGAGATGCTCGTGGTGTATTTCTCGTGCTCGGCCTTGGCGTTGGAACGCGCGTCGCGCTCGACGCCGAGGGCTTCGAGCAGCGGCTGTTCGGGTCCGAGGAAACCCATCGCGAGCAGGACGAGTTGCGCGGGGACGACCTTCTCGGTGCCGGGCACGTCCACGGGGATGAACTGGCCCTTGTCGTTCTTCTCCCACTTGATCTGCACGAGGTGAATCGCCTTCACGTTGCCGTCGGCGTCGCCCTCGAACTTCTTGGCCGTGGTGAGATACACGCGCGGGTCGGCGCCGAACTTTGCGGCGGCCTCCTCCTGGCCGTAGTCCATCTTGTAGGTCTTGGGCCACTCGGGCCACGGGTTGTCCTTCGCGCGCTGCTCGGGCGGACGCGGGAGAATTTCCACCTGGATGAGGCTCTTGCAGCCGTGACGCATCGAGGTGCCAACGCAGTCCGTGCCGGTGTCGCCGCCGCCGATGATGACGACGTGCTTGCCCTGCGCGCTGATGGGCGCCTCGTTGCCGTCAAGCAGCGCCTTGGTGTTCGAGTGCAGGAACTCCATCGCGAAATGGACGCCCTTGAGGTTGCGGCCTTCGATGGGCAAATCGCGCGGCTTGGTCGCGCCGGTGCAGAGCACGACGGCGTCGAAGTCGTTCATCAACTGCTCGGACGTGATGTCCTTGCCGATTTCGCAATTGCACTTGAAGGCCACGCCTTCGCGTTCCATCTGCTTGAGCCGGCGGAGCACGACCTTTTCCTTGTCGAGCTTCATGTTGGGAATGCCATACATGAGCAGGCCGCCGGGGCGGTCGGCGCGCTCGAAGACGGTGACCCAATGGCCGGCGCGGTTGAGCTGCGCGGCGGCACAAAGTCCCGCCGGGCCGGAGCCGACGACGGCGACTTTCTTGCCCGTGCGCTTCTTCGGCGCCTCGGGGATGACCCAGCCTTTTTCCCAGCCGTGGTCAATGATGGTGCACTCGATGTTCTTGATGGTGACGGGCGGCGCGTTGATGCCGAGCACGCACGAGCCTTCGCACGGCGCGGGGCAGACGCGACCGGTGAACTCGGGGAAGTTGTTGGTCTTGTGCAGCCGCTCCAGCGCTTCCTTCCAGAGGCCGCGATAGATGAGGTCGTTCCACTCGGGAATGAGATTGTTGATGGGGCAGCCGCTGGCCATGCCGCTGACGAGCGTGCCGTTGTGGCAGAAGGGAATGCCGCAATCCATGCAGCGCGCCGCCTGGTCGCGCAGCTTCTTGTCATCCATGTGCTCGTGGAATTCGTTCCAGTCGCGGATGCGTTGCGCCGCGCTGCGATCGATTGGCAGCTCGCGGAGGTATTCGAGGAATCCAGTGGGTTTGCCCATGTGCTTACTTCTTCAGTTCAATCTTCAAACAACCGGCTCAGTGAAATGCGGAAGCCGGGCAGGACGGAATTGCCGGTCAGCACGCGGTCGCGGCGAAGCAATTCACTCTCGCCGCTCGGACGATAAACGCGCGCGGTCTTCGTCTTCGGGTCAATCATCCACGCCAGCCGGGTGCCGTGCGTGAGATAAAGACCGAGCTTCTCCTCGGTCTTGGTAATGGAATCAGAGGGTGAAAGAACTTCAACGGCGAGGTCAGGAGCACCGTGAAACAATTTTTCCTTCGCTGGCAAAATAAGTTTAAGCCGCTCTTTGCTCACAAAAGAAACGTCCGGCTCAAAACAGTGGTCGGGGCCAAGCCGGAATCCTGTCTGGCCTTCATACACTTTGCCGAGTTTGTGGCGGGCGACATGCGCGCCGATCGCCACAATGAGGCGCACGATAATGTCGCCGTGTTCCGAACCAGCGGGAGGCATAGTGATTACCTTTCCAAACCAGACCTCATGCTTTCGACCGTCGCGATCAAGCGCCATGAGCTGGTCGTCAGTCCAAAGTTTGTTCGTTGAAAGCGTCTTCATCGTGCCGTGAGTTTCACCTCACTCGTGCATTTGCTCAACCCCCGCCCACGCGCGCGGCGTCTTTGGAGTTCATTTCGAAGGCGGCGTTCAGCGCGTCGTCGCCGGTGAGGCCGTCGGCCTTGGCCTTCTTGATGGCGGCGAGCACGCGCTTGTAGTCCTTCGGCATCACCTTCACGAACTTGGGCAGAAACTTCGCCCAGTCCTTGAGGATGGCCGCGGCGCGGGTGCTCTTGGTGTTGATGGCGTGATTCTCGATCATCGCCTTGAGCGTCGCCACGTCCTCGTCGTCGAGCGTCTCAATGGCGACCATCTGCATGTTGCAGCGGGTCTTGAAGTCGCCCTTCTCGTCGAGCAGGTAGGCCACGCCGCCGCTCATGCCGGCGGCGAAATTGCGCCCCACCGGCCCCAGCACGGCCACGGCGCCGCCGGTCATGTATTCGCAACCGTGGTCGCCGATGGCTTCGACGACGGCTTTCACGCCGGAGTTGCGGACGGCAAACCGCTCGCCCGCCATGCCGCGGATGAAGACCTCGCCGCTGGTCGCGCCGTAAAGCGCCACGTTGCCGACAATCATGTTCTCCTCCGCGACGAACGTGCTCGCCGCCGGCGGATAGAGAATCAGCTTTCCGCCGCTGAGACCCTTGCCGAAGTAATCGTTCGCGTCGCCTTCGAGCGTGAACGTCATGCCCGGCGGCATGAACGCACCGAAGCTCTGGCCCGCGCTGCCCTTGAAGCTGATTTGAATCGTGTCCTCCGGCAGTCCTGCCGCGCCGTGACGACGCGTGAGTTCGCTGCCGGTGATGGTGCCGACGACGCGGTTGACGTTGCGCACCGGCAACGACGCGCGGACTTTTTCCTTCCGCTCGAGCGCGGGCTTGCAGATGTCGAGCAGTTGCGTGATGTCGAGCGACTTGTCGATGCCGTGGTCCTGCGGCATCTGGCAGTAGCGACCGACTTCCGGCCCGGCCTCGGGCTGGTAAAGAATCTTGCTGAAGTCGAGGCCCTTGGCCTTCCAATGCTCGACGGCCTTGCGCGCTTCGAGGCGGTCGGTGCGGCCCACCATCTCGGTGAGGTTGCGGAAGCCGAGCTGCGCCATCAGCTCGCGAACTTCCTGCGCGATGAACTTCATGAAGTTCACGGCGTGCGCGGGGTCGCCGGTGAAGCGCTTGCGCAACTCCGGGTCCTGCGTCGCCACGCCCACGGGGCAGGTGTTCAGGTGGCAGACGCGCATCATGATGCAACCGAGCGCGACAAGCGGCGCGGTGGCGAAACCAAATTCCTCGGCACCGAGCATGGCGGCGATGATGACGTCGCGACCGGTCTTCAACTGGCCGTCCGTTTCGACCGCGATGCGCGAGCGAAGATTGTTCAACACGAGCGTCTGGTGCGTCTCGGCGAGACCGAGTTCCCACGGAATGCCCGCGTGCTTGATGGACGTCTGCGGCGACGCACCGGTGCCGCCGTCGTAACCGGCAATCAGCACCACGTCCGCGTGCGCCTTGGCCACGCCCGCCGCGATGGTGCCCACGCCGACTTCGGAGACGAGCTTCACGCTGACGCGCGCGTGGATGTTCGAGTTCTTCAGGTCGTGAATCAACTCGGCCAAATCCTCGATGGAATAAATGTCGTGATGCGGCGGCGGCGAGATGAGTCCCACGCCGGGCGTCGAGTGCCGCACCTTGGCGACCCACGGATAAACCTTGGTGCCGGGCAACTGTCCGCCTTCACCGGGCTTCGCGCCCTGGGCCATCTTGATTTGCAGCTCCTTCGCGTTGACGAGGTAGTTGCTCGTCACGCCGAAGCGTCCGCTGGCGACCTGTTTGATGGCGGAATTCTTCGAGTCGCCATTCGCCTCCATCACGTAGCGCGCGGGGTCTTCGCCGCCTTCGCCGGTGTTGGACTTGCCGCCGATGCGGTTCATCGCGATGGCGAGCGCCTCGTGCGCCTCCTTCGAGATGGAGCCGTAGCTCATCGCGCCGGTCTTGAACCGCTTCACAATGGCGTCCACCGACTCGACTTCCTCAATGGGAACCGGCGTGGCCGGCTTGAAATCAAGCAAGCCGCGCAGCGTCGCCCAGTTCCTGAACTGCTCGTTGACGGACTTCGAGTAATCTTGGAACGCCTTGTAGTCCGCGTTGCGCACGGCCTTCTGCAGCTTGTGAACCGTGTCGGGATTGAACAGGTGATACTCGCCGTCGCGCCGCCATTGATACTGGCCGCCGACTTCGAGCGTGTGGCCGTTGACCTGCCGGTCGGGGAACGCGTGCCGGTGGCGCAGCTCGATTTCCTTCGCGATTTCCTCCAGGCCGACGCCCTCGACGCGCGTGGCGGTCCAGGTGAAATACTTGTCCACCACGGCCTCATTGATGCCGATGGCCTCGAAGATTTGCGCGCCGCGATACGATTGAATCGTCGAGATGCCCATCTTCGACGCGACCTTGATGACGCCCTTCACGGCGGCCTTCACGAAATTCTTGCAGGCCGTCTTGTGGTCCACGTTCACGAGCAGACCCTGGCGAATCATGTCGTCAATGGACTCGAACGCGAGATACGGATTGATGGCGCCGCAGCCGTAGCCGATGAGCAGCGAGAAGTGATGCACCTCGCGCGGCTCGCCGGACTCGAGCACGAGGCCGACGCGCGTGCGCGTGCCTTCGCGGATGAGATGGTGATGCAGACCGCTGACGGCGAGCAGCGCCGGGATGGCGGCGTTCTTCGCGTCAATGCCGCGGTCGGAGAGGATGATGATGTTGAGACCTTCCTTGATGGCCTTGCTCGCGGCCTTGCAGAGGTCGTTCAACGCCTTCTCCAGGCCCTTCGCGCCCTTGTCCACTTTGTAGAGGATGGGGAGCGTGATGGACTTGTAACCCGGCTGGTCGAGGTGCTTGAGCTTCGCGAATTCCTCGTTCGTCAGGATGGGCGACTTGAGTTCAATCAAGTGGCAGCTCTCGGGAACCGGGTTCAGCAAATTCTTCTCAGATCCAATCGTCGTCTCGGCGCTCGTGACAATTTCCTCGCGGATGCAGTCAATCGGCGGGTTCGTGACCTGAGCGAAGAGCTGCTTGAAATAATTGTAGAGCAGTTGCGGCTTGTTCGACATCACCGCGAGCGGCGTGTCGGTGCCCATCGAACCGATGGCTTCGACGCCGTCCTTGGCCATCGGCACCATGAGCATCCGCAAATCCTCGAACGTGTAGCCAAACGCCTGCTGGCGCTGGAGCACGGTGTCGTGGTCGGGCGCGGGGAGCTTGCCGGGGTCGGGCAGGTTCGCCAGTTCGAGCATGTGCTGGTTGAGCCACTGCCGATACGGATGCGCGCGCGCCATCTCGTTCTTGATTTCCTCGTCGGCGACGATGCGACCCTGCTCGGTGTCGATGTAGAACATCCGGCCCGGTTGCAGGCGGCCCTTGTGCGCGATGTTCTCCGGCGCGATGTCGAGCACGCCGACTTCCGACGCCATGATGACGTGGTCGTCCTTCGTCACGTAATAGCGCGACGGACGCAGACCGTTGCGGTCGAGCGACGCGCCGATGCGCACGCCGTCGGTGAACGCGATGCACGCCGGGCCGTCCCACGGCTCCATGAGGCAGGAGTGAAATTCGTAGAACGCCTTCTTCTCGTCGCTCATGGACTCGTGCTGCGCCCACGGCTCCGGGATCATCATCATCATCGCGTGCGGCAGCGAGCGGCCGGCGAGGACGAGCAGTTCGAGCACGTTGTCGAACATCGCCGAGTCGCTGCCGTTCGGGTCCACGATGGGCAGAATCTTTTTGATGTCGTCGCCGAACGCCTCGGACTCGAAGAGCGCCTCGCGCGCGTGCATCCAGTTGATGTTGCCGCGGAGCGTGTTGATTTCGCCGTTGTGCGCGATGTAGCGATACGGGTGCGACCGACCCCAGCTCGGAAACGTGTTCGTGCTGAAGCGCGAGTGGACGAGCGCGAGCGCCGTCTTCATCGCGGGGTTGTTCAGGTCGGGGAAATACTTGCCCACCTGCTCGGTGAGCAACATGCCCTTATAGACGAGCGTCTTGCTCGACAGGCTGCACACATACCAGTAGTTCGCGCCATCCATCGTCGAGCAGCGGATGTCGGTGTAGGTGCGCTTGCGAATGACGTAGAGCTTGCGCTCGAAATCCAGGTCCGTCGCCACGCCCTCACCGCGCCCGATGAACGCCATGCGGACGTAAGGCTCGGACGCCTTCGCCGTCTGGCCGAGCGACGAGTTGTCCGTCGGCACCGTGCGCCAGCCGAGGAACTCCTGGCCCTCGGAGTTGACGATCTTCTCGAACGCCTGCTCGATTTTGCGGCGCTGCCGGCTGTCCGGCGCGAGATAGATCATGCCGACGCCGTATTGCCCGGCGGCGGGCAGCTTGATGTTCGCCTTCTTCGCCTCGCCGACGAGGAACTCATGCGGTATCTGAATGAGAATGCCCGCGCCGTCGCCGGTGTTCACTTCGCAGCCGCACGCGCCGCGATGGTCGAGGTTGCGGAGGATTTGAAGCCCCTGCGCCACGAGGTCGTGCGACTTCTGGCCCTTGATGTTGGCGACAAAGCCCACACCGCAGGCGTCGTGTTCCTGCTGCGGATCATAAAGCCCCTGCCTGGCGGGAGGCTGTTGGCGGATGCTGGCGCGCGTCTCGCGCGGCCCGTTGTTTTTGCTCATCGTCGTCTGCTAATTCAAAATCAAACTTGGCGACTCTTGCTGGAAATCCAGCGCGGTGCAATAGATGAAATCAGATTTTTACGCGAGGCGCCCGGCATCGGTTGAGTTGTCCATTCGCCGGACGGGGCGGGCCGCGAGACGGAAATCTGCGGGGGAAAAACCGTGCAGACGAGGCCGGTGAACTCCTTCACCCTCCTTTGAGTGCGCGATGGATTGCCTCCTTCATCGCCGTCTCCGCGCCGGGCGCGACCCAGCACCAGTCGCGCAGGTTCGAGTCGTTCTCCTGCCACGCCTTTTCAATCGGGATGTAGCCGGGCGCGCACTCGCCGTAGCCCAGCGCCATGACAAACGAATCAGGCCTCACGTTTTGCGCGAAGAGTTGGAATTCCACGTAACATTCCGCCGGCAGCAAAATGATCTGCGCCGGGCCGAAGTCCAGCACCGGCACGTCGAGCCTGTAACTTGCGTCCGCGCGCTGCCGCCAGCTCAAGCCCATCGCCGCCTTGCACTTCGCGAACGGGGAAAACGGCGTGGCGTCCTTCACCAGCAAAACTTTTTTCATCTCCTCAACCGTGAATCCGGCACTGCCGCGCGGCTCCAAACGCAGCGGCGCGGCGCGCCACGCGATTTGTTCGAGCGGCAGGCGCGTGGTGTTCCGCCAGGCGTCGGCCATTCCCTGATGAATCCGCTCCGCCAGCACGACGCGGTTTTCCGGCGTGCCATCGTTGTATTTGCCTGCTGTCACGTTGCCGCTGCAGCCGGAGGCATAGATTTGGAAAATCTTCGCGTCGCCTGCCTGTCGGCGACGGAGGGCGAGTCCGGGGAAGTCGCTGGAAACCTCGCCCTGCCCGTAGTGGCTCATCGGATGCGTCGCGTAACTGTGCAGCGCCAGCAGCGGCTGCCCGCCATTCCAGAAACTGATCGTCTTGAGAAACGGATCAATCGTGCCTTCGGGTGCCTCGCGGATTTTCGTGTCCGTGGCGCGGCTCATCCGACCGTAAGTGGGCGTGCCGTCCTCCCGCACGTAGCGCCGGTTCGACGCCACATTCAGCACCCGCGCCTGACCCAGCCCCAGGTGCGTCACGGGCTTGGAATTCTTCAACCCCTCGCGCAGCGCCGCCGCCACGCGCTGCACCGCCTGCTCGTGAAACGCGAGGTCGGTAATGTTCACGCCCGTCTGGTGACGGCTCAAAATCCGCTGCGCTTCGAGATCGGCCACCGGCGCGTCGTGGACGTGCGTGCTCGTGACGAAGACGCGCTCCGGCTTCGTGCCCGCCGCCTCGGCGAGCGCCGCGCGCCAGCGGTCGTGCGCGTCGTTGCGAATCTCGCACCACTCCACCGACACCAGCACGACGGGCAACTCACCGCCAAGAAGAACGAACCCCCGGGCCGTCAACGGATCACCAATCGTCTTCGCCGGCGCGATGCCGCCGCCCATCAGCGCGTGGCCCAGCGGCACCGTCACGTCGGCGGAAAAGGTGGCGAGGCGAAAGGTGTTGCGTGTGTTCGACTGTGCAAAGCCCAACTCCAATCCCAAGACCGACGCCCCCGCAAAACCAGCCGTTGCGCGCACGAATTGGCGGCGCGACGAGAAGGAAGATTGATCGCGAGATTTGCCAGTCATCGCAGCTAAAGGTGGATTGCTTTGGAAAAGACTTTGATCGCTTTCTCCAGCACGGGACGGATTCGCTCCTGACGCGGACTCCATGCCAGACACATCTCGCGGTTCAGGTGATTCAGAGACGTTAAGCTCATTTCCACCACGCCGGCATCCGTCAGTTCAGACGCGGCGATGCTGGGCAGGACGGCGGCCAGCTTGCCGACTTTGAGCGCGCGGGCCACGAGCGGAAAAGAAGAGCATTCCAACTGGACATTCAGCTTTGCCTTTTGCTTTCGCGCGGCGACAGCGAGTTCCTGGCGAAAGCTGCCGTCGCCTTCGAGCGTTGCCAGCGGCAGACCGTCCAGCACGCGGTTTTGATTGCTGCCAGCAGCCTTTGACCGGACAAGCTCTGCCGGAGCGAACAGCGAGAATTTCAGCGTGCCGAGCGAGACCGATTTCAGCGACCGGCCCACGGCGCTCTTTCGCACCAGGCTCAAATCAATCCGCCCCTCGTCCAGCAGCTTGATGATTTCCATCGTGGGCAGATTGAGGAACCGCAAATTCACGTTCGGCAGGCTTTCCGTGATGGCTTTTAAGCGCGGCAGCAGCAGCCATTGGATGAAGCTGTCGCCGGAGCCGATGGAAAGTTCCACTGGCCGTTGCAGGCATTCCTTTTTGAAATCCGTCAGCGCGGTCAGATGTTCCCTCGCCAGACGGCACAGGCAATCCCCGGCGGCAGTGAGCGCGACGCCCCGGCCCGTGCGGCGAATCAGTTCGACGCCGAAAAATTCCTCCAGCTCCTTGATTTGCCGGCTGAACAGGCTTTGCTTCGTGGGATCGCCGCCCGCCGCCCGTGTCAGGCTGCCCGCTTGCGCCACGAGGCAGAGCGTATGCAGGCGGTCAAAGGAAAGGCCGCCTTTGGACAGCAAAGTTTCAAACATGACCGCATAGTAATACCCCTTGCGTTCTTTGCGCTAGTCCCGTCGCGACGTTTCATAGACTATGGCGACATGACAGATGCACACCAGACAGTAGCTGGAAAGAGGGTTGTTTATGAATCCTCTGGCGGCCCAATTGCGGGCCTTCACATTGCCAACTTCAAGGCGTTTGGCTCAAAGCAATTCATTCCATTTCGACCGCTGACCCTGGTGTTTGGAGCAAACAGCGCAGGCAAATCATCCATCATTCATGCCCTTTTGCTGGCAAAACATATTCATGAACGGGGGGATTTGGATGTAATCGAGACAACTTCGAAGGCTGGGGCGGTTGATTTAGGTGGGTTTTCTCAATTCATTCACAGGAACGACACGGGCCTCGATGTTTGCTTGGGGTTGGACTTTTCTTTGAGTGACAGCAAGATTGTTCAGTTGGGTGGGGCGCATATTTACAACTCTTTCCCAGCGGTTCTCGACCCCAGCCTTGTGCGCCGAATTACATCGGAGTGGTCCTTCGGTTTGGATGCGACCGAGCGCAAGTCGGTGAAGAGTCCGCTTAGTTTGAGCCGATACGAGATTCGCGCTGACGGGCAGGACTTGCTCAAATTCATACAGGATCCCCGTCCGACGACAAGGCGGGAATCGCGAACGGAAACACGGGCAAACATTTCAACACGGGCCACCGCTCACACGGGCTTGCTGTTGGACTTTGTAAATTTTGACAGCCCCTTGATCCGCCGCTGGCTTGAAAGAGAGGTTAAAGAACTAACGGGGGCAAAACTTACTGAAACTGATTTCAAAAAACTGTCCGCCCCTGATCAGCATGATCATCATATCGAAGCTTTTTGCCAAAGTGAAGAAGGGGCAGTTCCAAACAAAGCCGTGATTGAGTTCACGAACGGTTTGTCATACGCAGAACTCCATTCAAAGAAGCACAAGTTACCAAGCAAAGGAGCTTCTCGATTCAAGAAAATATCGCAACTCGTGGGCAAACTGTTGGAGCGGCTTGCGGATGAGGTCTTGCGGTGTGTGGCAGTTGAAACGGAGGATATGCTGAAGCGCACTTCTTATCTTAAACCACTTCGGCTCATGCCGAACCGCGAGGTGGGACTGCCCCAAACTGTGGATCCGTTATGGCAAAGCGGAGGTGGTGAGACTTGGGGCATCTTGGCAAAGGATAAGCGAGTCCGTAAGACGGTGAATCGCTGGCTGAGTTTGTTGGAAGTGCCTTACGAATTGCGCGTGGAGGAAGTGAGCAGCAAAGGCGGACCGCCCACGGGGACTGGTCGAAAACCAAATCACCGCCTTTGGCTCGTAGATCAGCGGAGCAAAACGTGGGTCACTCACTTGGATGTCGGCGTGGGTCTCTCCCAGATGCTGCCAATGCTGGTCAATGCGGCAGCTAAACAAAACCACATTCATCTGATCGAACAACCGGAAATCCACCTTCACCCGGCGTTGCAAGCTCGACTTGGCGACGTGTTCATTGAGTCTGCTCTCGGCGGAGACGGAAATACTTTTTTGCTGGAAACGCACAGCGAGCATTTGATCCTGCGAGTTCTTCGCCGTGTGCGTGAAACCACGGAAGACATAGAAGGCGTCTTGAAGAAGGGTTTGACGCCAGTCAAACCGGAAGACGTAGCAGTCTTGTTTGTGCAACCCGGCGAGAAAGGCGCGAAAATTACCCAACTCCCGGTAATTCCAGATGGAGATTTTTCCGTGCCGTGGCCGGGCGGTTTCTTTGCGGAACGGTTCCAAGAGTTGCCATGATTAAGGAATTTGCCATTGAGCCTTGTGTCCTGACGGACTGGCGGAACTTCCAGTCGTTATTTGATGATTTCGGCGTCGGCAAGGGGCGTCTGATCTCGCGGTATCCCAAAGATTGGACAAAGGAGGTTGATAGGCTTCTAGCCAAGGGTGAAGCCAGCGGATTGATTGGGCCTGTGAAGGCAAAGACCATTCGGGAAAAGATTTTCGGCCAAAAGCACAAACTAATCCCGGCAAGGCGTGACTACCCGTCAAACAAAACTTGGCTTGAAAACGCGGAATCGTGCCAATCGAGCCGTCCGTTTCACGCCATCATTGCGGAGGAAAACCCAAGAAAGCATCAAAATGTGATAGGCGTGGATGATCTCGACAAGGGAACCAACCCTTACCACGTCCAAACTCAAATTGAAGTGAAGCGTTCTGCCGGCTGCCTCGCGAGCTGTGCAAAACTGTTACTGAACGTCTGCGAGGAAATCAAGTTCATCGATCCTCACTTTGACCCCAATGAGCGGCGGTTTCGGAACACTTTTTGCGAGACGTTGCGGCTTCATTCTCTTGCGCCGCAGGGACTGAAAGTTTGTGAAATTCACACCAAACGACCGGCAGAGTTCCGGCGCGAAATCCAGTTGCACCATTTTCGAAGCAGATTTGAGGCAGATGTGCCGTCGGGAACGACGTTGCGCGTTTTCTTTTGGCAACAAAACCCCAAAGGCAAAAAGTTGCACCCGCGCTTTCTTTTGACAGAATTCGGCGGACTACAGTTTGACTACGGCCTTGATGAAGGCGACGAAGGGGACAAAACCATAGTGACGTTGATGGAGGAGGAACTATGGCGACAAGCTCGGGAGGATTATTCCGACAGCGGGAGCGCCTTTGAAATAGATACCGATGGAATCATCGAAGTGGCTGGGCGACGCCCAAAACAACAATTATAAAATCAAGATGAGCTCGTTTGGCACATCCAAAATTACCCCAGAGCGGCTGACGCCCATCTGCTTGGGCATCTTCTCACGCCTGAAATCCAAGCTGCCGCCTGAAATTGCTGCACGTCTAACGTCCAACCGCGTCGTTCACCGACACGGCACTAACAGCACTGTGCTTCAGTTCAACATTTGGGACAAAAACCAGCCCGACCTGCTGCATCGCCATTATTTCAACTACAACCTCGTGCATGACCCGCACCACATCTACAGCGGCGGCACGGACTGGTATCTCCAACTTTGGATCA
>JACRJY010000153.1 GCA_016235585.1 Verrucomicrobiota bacterium
CGCACAAGCACGTGCAGTCGGCGGACGAGCAAATCTTCCCCGGCGGCACGGCGTTCCTGTGCGACGCGGGCTTCACCGGCCCGCACGAGAGCTGCCTGGGGCGAGAGATCGAGCCAGTCATCAAGCGCTTCCTCACGAACCAGCCGCAGCGTTTCGCCGTGGCGAAGGAGCGGGTCTTGTTGCAGGGCGCGATTGTTGAAGTGGATGAGCAGACCGGCAAGGCGGTGAAAATCCAGCGCGTGTCGGAGCCGGTCTGACCCAAATCCATGCAGTTGAATGGGGAGCGCGTGGCGTCTCGCCCGCGGTTTTCGGCGTCCCGCCGAAAACTTCCCCGCCAACTGGATCCCCGTTTGGAGTGCGGTGAATTCGCGCCAAACCCGTCGGCGGGACGCCGACGGGGGCGACCGGGACGGTCGCGCTCCCCGTTTCAACGACATCGTTCCGGCTCAATCCAGCCAAACAAAAAAGGCGGAGGTTGCCCTCCGCCTTTCGGGTTGTTTGGGCTGGGTTACTTCAGCCTGGAAAGCACTTCCTTGACCTTGTCGAAGTTCGGCAGGTCCTTCGGCGTCGGCGTCTGTTCGCTGTATTGCACCACGCCGGCCTTGTCGATCACGAACGCCGCGCGCGCCGAGGTGTCGCCCACCCCGGCGAGCATCGGGAACACCACGTCGTAGGCCTTGGTGGTCGTCTTGTTCAGGTCGCTGGCGAGCCGGATGCCGATCTTCTCCTTCAGCGCCCACGCCTCCTGCGCGAACGGGCTGTCCACGCTCACGCCGATCACGTCGGCGTTGAGGCCGGCGTAGGCGCCGAGACCGGCGGTGATGTCGCACATCTCGGTGGTGCAGACGCCGGTGAAGGCGAGCGGGAAGAAGAGGAGCACGGTGTTCTTCTTGCCGAAGTTCTCGCTCAACTTCACGTCGGCGAGGCCGGACGCGTTTTTGGACTTGAGGGTGAAATCAGGAGCCTTGGAGCCGACAGCGATTGCCATAATTTGTTTTCGTTAAGTTTAAGAATGTTTGACCGCCGCTTTATAGACCCGCTGTGAAGCAGTGTCAAACGGCGAGTAGCGAGTTGGCTCACGGCCGGACGCGGGCGGAAGCTTGACGCCATGCCCGCTTGCGGCAAGCTCTCCCAAAAATCACTCCCATGGCCAAGCGCAAACTTCCCCTCAACTTGCAAGTGTGGACCGGCGGCGATGTTCCGGCCAAGTCCGGCTTCAAGGCCGCTGTCACCAAATACATTGAGCGCTTCACCGACAATCACGGCTACATCCGCGTGCTCGGCATGAGGGATCGCGTGGCCGTCAAAGACCTCTACACCGCCGTCAAGGTCGCCACCCCGGAGGACTTGGCGGTCTATGGCGACCCCGGACATCTTGAGGAGCATTTCTTCCACCCCCGTCGGCGCGGCTTTGCGAAGCGAGAGGTCAAGTCGCGCAAAGCCATCGAGGTCGCCAATGAAACCAAACTTCTCAACGTCCTCGGCCAGCCGGGCGCGGGCAAATCCACCTTCCTGCGCCGCGTCGCGCTGGAGGCCTTGCCGGACGGCACCGCCTCCGCCTACCAGCATCAGTGCATCCCCGTGTTCATCGAGTTGAAGCGGCTGGACTTGAGCCAGAAGGTGACGCTGGAGCAGCTCGTGGGCGAGGAGTTTGAGAAGTGCGGCTTTCCCGCCGCGTTCGCCCAAGGCGCGCTGCAGAGCGGGCGGCTGCTCGTGCTGCTCGACGGCCTCGATGAGGTGCCGGCCAAGGAGGACATCCAGCCGACCGTGCTGCATGTCAAAGAATTCGTGGATCGTTATCCCGACAATCGCTACATCGTCTCCTGCCGCCATGCGTTTTACCGCGACAAGAGCTGGCTGCCGAAGTTCACCGACGTCGTTATCGAGGAGTTTGATGACAAGCAGATTGAAGATGTCATCACTAAGTGGTTTGCCGCCGGCTCGCCGCCCCGTCCGGCCATGGGCCGGGAGCTGTGGGAGCAGATCCGAAAGCCCAGCCAGGAGGCCACCCTCGACCTAGCCCGCACCCCGCTGCTGCTCACCTTCATCTGCCTCACCTACCAGCGCAGCGGCAGCTTCATCTCCAACCGCAGCTATCTTTACGAGCGGGCGCTGCGCATCCTGCTGGAGGAATGGGCCGTGGACAAGGCGGCGCACCGGCGCATCGCCGAGGGCTTCAACGCGGAGCGGGAAACGGATTTTCTGTCCGGGCTGGCCGGGCCTTCCTACGCGGTCAACCAGCCCCGCTTCACCCGGGCAGAACTCATCAAGGCCCTCACCGCCTTTTTTGCGAAGATGCTCGACGCGCCCAGGAACCTGGATGCCGGGGAGATTCTCAAGGCCATTGAAATCCAGCAGGGCCTCATCGTCGCGCGCGCCCATGACTTCTACACTTTTTCCCACTACACTCTGCACGAGTATCTGGCCGCCCGGTATTTCTGCGAGAGCAATGCCGTCTCCAAAATCGTCATCGAGCGCCTGTTGGATCCGCGCTGGCGCGAGGTGTTCCTCCTGCTCGCCGGCATGAAGCCGCCGGGCGAGGCGCTGCTGGAGAGCATGGTCGCCCGCGCGCAGGTGCTGCTGTATCAGCACCCGAAGCTGGCGACCTTGGTGCGCTGGATTGAGGACAAGGTGCGCGCGAACGCCCAGAGAAATCAGGCCGTCGCCGGCAAAGCTTTGCTGGTCTATGTGATTCTTACCCTCGATTTCGCCCTCGCCAACACCTTCACCGGCGCCTTCACCCGCACCCGCGAGATCGCCCTCGCCCACGCCTTCACCCGCGCCCGCGATCTCGCCCGCGACCTCGACCGCACCCGCGCCCGCGATCTCGCCTCCACCCTCGACCTCGCCGTCAACCGCGCCCGCGCCCTCGCCCTCTCCCTCGACCTCGCCTTCGCCCTCGTCCTCGCTCGCGAACACATTAAGATACTGGGGGAAACCGGTGTATTCCAAACCGAATGGATTCAAACGGTGGCGCAAAGGTTGAAGACATTGGAAGCCCCCGATGTTCCAGCGGCCGCGACCTTGAGTGAAAGGGAAACCATCACTAGGGAGTTCCAAAAGCTTTTCGCGACCGCCTGGGAACTGCCGGAGGAGTTGTCCGGGTTGACCGAAGGGGAGATCAAGGCGCTGGAAGATTACCTGTATGCGTCGCACCTGATCGTCCAGTGCAAGGAGGCCAGCCAAAACGCGACCGCCGCCGGCTGGCACCGCGTGGAAAAACGCCTGCTTGCCACGCTCGATCCCGCCGAGGCCGCCGCCGTGGATGTGCTGAAGGATTGCTGGCAGCGGGTCTACCAGCCGTTTCATCCCGCGCTCGGCTCCCCCGCCGCCCCGCCCGCCTGATGGCCGGGGGAGCATCGGGAGCCGGAGTTGAGTGTCCGAGATGTCCGGCGGCGGAATTTCATTTGCGCCCGCGCGGGGCGGGATTTACCTTGGCCGCGTCAATCGCACGTCAATCGCACTGGACGGCCATCATGTATTTCGGCGCTGATTATTATCCCGAACACTGGGTGCATCCCTACGACGGCACGCCGCAGGAACCGGAGGCGCGCTGGAAGCGCGACGCCCGCCTGATGGTCAACGCGGGTCTCAATGTCGTCCGCATGGGGGAGTTCTCCTGGGGCCTGTGCGAGCGCGAGGAGGGCAAATACGACTTCACCTGGCTGCGCCGCGCGATGGATGTGATGGCGATTCACGGCATCAAGGTGGTGCTCGGCACGCCCACCGCCGCGCCGCCCGTCTGGCTGGCGCAAAAGCACCCGGAGATTCTGCCGCTCGACGAGAACGGCCTGCGCCGCCATGAAGGCACGCGCCGCGCCTACTGCCTGAACAGCGACATTTACTGGGAGTATTCCAAAAAGGTCGTCCACGCGATGGCCGCCGTGCTGGGGGATCATCCGAACCTGATCGCGTGGCAGATTGACAACGGCATTGGCCGGCATCACACGGAGTATTCCTTCAACCCGGAGACGAAGCGCGACTGGCACGCGTGGCTCAAGGCGAAATACGAGGACATTGACCGGCTCAACAACAGCCTCGGCCTGCGCTTCTGGGGGCAGGTCGTCTCCGACTGGAAGCAGGTGCCGATGCCGATGACCGCGCCGGTGGTGCACAATCCCGCGCTGTTGCTGGACTGGCGGCGCTTCTCGAGCGACACGTGCGTGGCGTTCGTGCGGATGCAGGCGGAAATCCTCCGCGAGATGACGCCGCAGGTGCCGGTGACGACGAGCTTCCGCGCCTTCGCGGCGAACTTCGATTACTTCGACATGGCGCGCGAGCTGGACTTCGTCTCGGTGGACAGCGACGCGGCCATCCAGAACAAGGCCTCGGAAATCGCGTGCAACATTGACCTGCTCCGCTCGCTGAAGAAGACGGGCATGATCACGCCCGACGGCGATCAGGGCTTCTGGGTGATCGAGCAGAAGGCCGGCAACGTGAGCTGGGCGGACGTGAACTCGCTCGTGCGGCCCGGCGTGGTGCGGCTCTTCACGTATCAACTGCTCTCGCGCGGCGCGAGCGGCGTGCTGTATTTCTACTGGCGGCAGCCGCGCTTCGGGCACGAGAAGTTTTACGGCGGCGTGCTCACGCACGACGGGCGCGGCGACAACCGGATGTATGAGGAGGTCTGCCAGATCGGGCAGGAGATCAAGCGCATCGCGCCCGTGCTGCACAACAGCCGGGTGAAGGCCGAGGTGTGCATCCTCGTCAGCCACGCCAACGACTGGGCGCTCAACCAGGCGATGCGCCCGAACAAATTCTTCGACCAGCGCGAGCATCTCCAGCTCTTCTACGCCGCGCTGCACAAGCGGAATGTCCCCGTGGACTTCGCCCGGCCCGAGGACAACCTCGCGGCCTACAAGCTCGTCATCGCGCCGTCGCTGCATCTGCTTGCCGGTGGCGAGGCCGACCGGCTCAAGCTCTACGTCCACACCGGCGGGACATTGATCAGCACCTTCAACACCGGCCTCGTGGACGAGCACAACACCGTGCCCGCCACCGGCTATCCCTACGACCTGACGGATTTGTTCGGCCTGAAAGTGCTGGAGTTCGATCCACTGCCGCCGGGCGAGGAAAACAACCTGATGTTCCAAGGCGCGTTCCCCGCGAGCGCCAACCATCCCGCGCGCATCTGGTGCGATCTGATCGAGCCGAAGGACTGCCAGATTCTCGCGACCTACACGCGGGATTTTTACGCCGGGCGCCCGGCCTTCACCCGCAACCGCTTCGGCGACGGACGCGCAATTTATGTTGGCACCATGAGCACGCCGGCGTTTTACGACGACCTCACCGGCTGGGCGCTTGAACAGTGCGGCGTGAAGCCCCTGCTCGAAGTGCCGGAGCACATCGAAGTCCACGCGCGCGAAAAGGACGGACGGAAAATCTACTTCCTCCTCAACCACCACCACGCCGCCATCCGCGTGAATTTGAACAAGCCGCTGGTGGATTTGTTCACCGGCGAAAAGGCCGGCGGCAGCCTTGATTTGCAGCCGCACGGCGTCGCCGTCCTCCATGAACAGGCCGCCGTTTCGTAGCCCCCCGCTCGGCCCGCCGCGCGCCGGTCCGCGCCAGAAAATCCTCGCCGCGTGGCGCGGCGTGGACACCGTGCCGCTGGAGAAGTCGCGGAAAAATTCCGCGAAGGCCGCCGAACAGCTCGTGCCGCAAGTGCTGACGAAGCTCGGCCTCGACCAGCGCCGTGCCGAAGCGGAGATTGTCAAGGTCTGGAACAACCTCATTGATCCGAACATCACCGCCCACGCCCAGCCCGCCGGCGTCCACAAGGGCACGCTGTTCGTGAACGTGGACAGCAGCGTGTGGTTGAGCGAAATCGTCCGCTACCGCCGCCGGGAAATCCTCGCGCTGCTCCAGCACAGCTTCGGCAAGGAGTTCATCGCGAAAATTTCCTTCCGCGCCGGCTAGATTTTTCGGCCGCGCCGCATGGCGAGTGATTTTGAAAACTGCGCGAACAGATCAACTGGCCAAAGGCTTGATCCGCGAGGCTGAATGACCGAGTTGATCAGCCCCGCATCCGCCTACTTCACCGTGACGGCGTTGGTCTTGCTGACCGAGTTGGTGCCGTCGTAGATGGTGACGATGAGCTTGTCGGTGCCCTTCTGGCCGAAGGCGGGATAAATGGTGAGCGTGCGGTTGGTGCCCACGGTGCCGAAGGCGAAGTTCGTCGAGGCGAAGGCGGCGAGGTCGCCCTTCAGCGCCGCGTCGGGGAACAGCACGGTGTTTGTCCAGTTCACCGAGTAGAACAATCCGTTGGTGCCCGTGTCGGCGTCCCACACGGCGAAGGTGATGTTGGTCGAGCTGTTGGTCTTCACCGTCGGGAACGCCGCCGGCCAGTTGAAGAGCACCGGGGTGTCGTTCACGTTCGTGATGGTCAGGGTGAAGAACGCCTGCGCCGAAGTGTCCACGCCGCCGCTGGCCGTGCCGCTCTTGTCCTTGAGGAACACGCCCACCGTCGCTTCGCCGTGCGCGTTCTTCGCCGGCTCAAACGTCAGCAGCGTGTTCGTGCCGGCCAGGGTCATCGCGGGCTGCGCCTTGAAGAGGTTGCTCGCGCTGTTCGTCACCACAAAGAAAAGCATCTGCTTGGCTTCCGTCGCGTGACCGTCCGCGCCGCGGTCGAGGTTGATGGCGAAGTTGGTGATGCTCCGCTTCAGGCTGTCCTCCGCCAGCTCAATGGCGTTGCTCGCGAGGCTGAACGACGGCGCGTCGTTCACAGGCAGAATGACAATCTCCAGCTTCACCACCTTCGAGGTCTTCCCGCCGTCGTCCTGCACTTTGAAGGTGATCAAGTCCTTGCCGTTCGCGTTGGTCGCGGGCAGATACGTCAGCACCGGATTGGCCGTCGCGTTGCTCATCGCGCCGTTGGTCAGGATGAAGCTGCCGTTCGTCGGGCCGGAGAGAATGAGATAGTTCAACGGCCCAAAGGTCGCGGTCAACGTGATGGGCGTGGCGGTGTCCTCGACCACGTTGAGCTTCTGCGCGTAGGCCACGGGCGTGTAGTTGTTCAGGAGAATCGAGACGTTGCCGCTGCCCCAGTTGGCCACGGCCACGTCGAGGTCGGTGTCGGCGTTGAAGTTGCCCACGGCCAGCGCGATGGGGTTCGTGCCCACCGGCTCGGTGGCCGAGGGATCGTTGTAATAAGGCTCGAACACGCCGTTGGTGCGGCCCAGCAGCACCTGCACGGTGTTCTCGTAGTAACCCGCCACGATGATGTCCTGGTAAGCGTCCTTGTTGATGTTCGTGACGATGACGGCACTGGGGTTGATGCCGACGGGATAATCGGTGCGGGTGAAGGTGTTCGTTCGCACGCCGCTGTTGGTCTGGCGCACGCTCAAGAGCACGCTGATGGTGTCGTCGCCGTAGTTGGCGACCACGAGATCCGAGCGCCCGTCCTTGTTGAAGTCGCCGACGGCCAGCGCGTTCGGGTTCGCGCCGACGGCATAGTGAACGGCGTTGCTCAACGCGCCGGTGCCGACGCCCCAGAGGATACTCACCGTGTTCTCCCCGTAGTTGGCCGTCGCCACGTCGGCCTTCATGTCCTTGTTGAAGTCCGCCACCACCACCGCGACGGGGTTCGTGCCCACGATATAATGGGTGTCGTCACCGAACGTGCCGTCGCCCAGGCCCAGCAGCACGGTGATTGTTTCATCATCCCCGTTGGCCAGCACCACGTCGGCGCGCGTGTCCTTGTTCAAATCGCCCGCCGCCAGCGCGCTGGGACGGTGATCCAACGCCAGGGGCGCGAGATTGGTGAACCCGCCCAGGCCGTCGCCCAGCAGCACTTGGAGCGTCTCGTCGAGCTGGTGCGCCACCACGAGGTCGGGCTTGGTGTCCTTGTTCGTGTGGCTGTTGAAGTTGGCGGTCGCCAGCGCCACCGGGCCGTTGCCCACGGCGACGGTGGGCGGCACGGCGTTGGTGAAGTAGCCTTTGCCGCTGTTGAGCAGGATGCTTACCGTGTTGTTGCTGTAGTTCGCCACGGCGAGGTCGTTCCCCTTGTAGAACTTGCCCGCCACGATGGCGGCGGGCGCGAGACCCACGGCGTAGTCCACCGCGTTGCTGAACGCGTAGGGCAGGATGTCCAGCACGTTGGCCACGTTCACCGTGACCGTCGCGACGGTCGAGGTGCCGAGCGCGTTGGAGAGGATGTAGGTGAAGGTGTCCAGCCCCTGGAAGTTGTTGAAGGCCGTGTAGGTGGCGATGTTCCCAAAGACGCTCACCGTGCCGTGCGCGGGGCCGCCCAGCACGAGGTAGGTCGCGCCGCTGGCCACCGAGCTGCCGAGAATGATCTGCTGCGCCCCGGTGTCCTCGATCAGCGCGACAGTCTGGTTGGTGAGGGTGAACTCGTTCACGTCCAGCACGGTGACGGTGAACTGCCGCTCAAAGACGTTCGTGGCGCTGTCCGTCACCCGCACGCGGAGGCTGTAGCTGTTGGTGGCCTCGAAATCAAACACGGCGGCGGTCACGAGGTTCGTGCCGTCGCTGATGCTGAACAGCGCGTTGTCCGCGTCGCCGTCGCCGCTCACGAGGGCGAACACCGCCGTGTCCACGAAGTCGTATTCCACCGAGGCGAGCACGCCAACCACCGTGCCGGGAGCGGCATTTTCCGCCACGCTGGTTGAAGTCAGCTCGATGTCCAGCGGCGTCTCGTTCACATCCGTCACGGCGATGGTGAGCACCCTCTCAAAATAAAGCCCACCGTTGTCCGTCGCCCGCACGCGAAGGCTGTAGCTGTCGCGGAACTCGAAATCGAACGTGTCCGCCGTCACCAGATTGGTGCCGTTGACAACGCTGAACGACTCGTTGTCCTGGCTGCCCGCGCCCGGCACCAGCGTGAAGGTCGCCGACGCGCCGCTGTCGGCATCCGAGGCCGCGAGCGCACCGACGAGCGCGCCGGCCGGCTCGTTCTCGGCGACGCTCGCGTGACCCAAGGTGAGGTTCGTCGGTGCGTCGTTCACATCCGTCACACTGACCGTGAACTGCTTCTCAAAGCTCAACCCGCCACCATCGGCCACGCGCACGCGGACGGTGTAGCTGCTCTTCGCCTCGTAATTGAACACCGCCGCCGTCTTGAGCGCCGTCCCAACGATGCTGAACGCGGCGTTGTCCGTATCGCCCGCGCCGCTCACGAGCGTGAAGGCCGCCGTGTCGCCCGCGTCCACGTCGGTGCCGCTCAATGTGCCAACCGTCGTGCCGCTCGCGCTATTCTCCGCCACGCTCCCCGCGCTCAAGCTGATGTCGGTCGGAGCCTCGTTGGCGTTGGTCACGGTGATCGTGAACTGCTTCTCGAAGCTCAACCCGCCGCCGTCCGTCACGCGCACGCGGACGCTGTAGCTGTTTTTCACCTCGTAATCGAACGCCGCCGCCGTCTGGAGCGCCGCGCCCGCAATGCTGAACGCCGCGTTGTCATCGCCGCCACCACCGCTGACGAATGTGAAGGTGGCCGTGTCACCCGCGTCCACGTCCGCCGCCGCGAACGTGCCGACCGTCGTGCCGATGGCGGCGTTTTCCGTCACGCTGCTGGCGCTCAACGAAATGTCCGTCGGCGCGTCGTTCACGTCGCTGATGGCGATGGTGAACGCTTTCTCGAACGCGAGGTCGCCGCTGTCGGTCACGCGCACGCGGACGCTGTAGCTGTTCTTCGCCTCGTAATCGAATGTGGCGGCGGTGACGAGGTTTGTGCCACCGACGATGCTGAAGCTGCCGTTGTCGTCCCCGCCCGTGCCGCTGACGAACGTGAAGGCGGCGGTGTCGCCGATGTCCTGATCCACGGCGGAGAGAATTCCAACGAGCGCGCCCGCCGCCTGGTTTTCCGCGACGCTGGCGTTGCTCAAGAGGATGTTTGTCGGCGCTTCGATGAGGTCTTCCACGAGGATGAAGAACTGCACCTCGGTGAACAGCCCGCCACCGTCCGTCGCGCGCACGCGGAGGGTGAAGACATCTTGCGTCTCGTAGTCAAACGCGGCGGTCGTCGCCAGATTGGTGCCGTTGACGATGGTGAACGAGCCGTTGTCCGCGTCGCCCTCGCCGCTCACGAGCGTGTAGGTGACGGTGTCGCCTGCGTCCGCGTCGGACGAAGCGAGTGCGCCCACGACCGTGCCGGACGGTTCGTTCTCCGCGATGAAAATGTTGTCCAGGTCAATTCCCGCGGGCGCTTCGTTCACATTCAGCACATTGACAGTGAACACTTGCTCATAGGTCAGGCCGAGGCCGTCCGTCGCGCGGACGCGGAGGCTGTAGCTGCTCTTCGTCTCGTAATCGAAGCTCGCCGCCGTCTGAAGTTCCACACCCGCGATGACGAAACTGGCGTTGTCCGTGTCGCCCGCACCGCTCACCAGCGTGAAGACCGCCGTGTCGCCCGCATCAAA